>CAZZWL010000008.1:0-1437 GCA_964657755.1 uncultured Rhodanobacter sp. | reverse complement strand
AGCGGGAAGGAAAGATTGCCGCGCTGCGCTCACAATGACAGGTTGCTTCTTATTTTTAATTCCCTCCCAGTCCGTTGGCGCTGCTGGCACTGGCCACTCGCTCGCCCACCGAGGGGGTAGGGACGGTCAGGTTCCGGTCAACCAGCTCATTAATCGCCCGTACCGACAGCGCCGAGCGCAGGCCGTCCTCGGGCGTGTTCACCGCGTAGTCGAGCAGCTGTTCAATGGTGCTGGTAGCCACGTGCATCCGCGTATCGGACGAGGCGTAGTAGATGAATACGCGGCCGTCGTCGTCGGCAATCCAGCCGTTGCCGAAGGCCACGTTCGACACGTCGCCGACCCGCTCCTCGCCTTCCGGCGCCAGAAAATAGCCGGCCGGCTTGTGAGTGATTTTGGTCAGGTCGTGCAGGTCAGTCAGGAACACGTAGAGCACGTAGCGCAGGCCGGCGGCGGTGTTGCGCACGCCGTGGGCCAGGTGCAGCCAGCCCTTCTCGGTTTTGATGGGCGCCGGGCCGAGGCCGTTTTTCAGCTCCGAAATGGTGTGGTACTGTTTTTTATCGACGATGACTTCCTGCATCACGGCGGCGTTCTCGATGGTTTTCGACAAGCCAAACCCGATGCCGCCACCCTTGCCAGCGTCGATGAAGCCGTCCTGCGGGCGCGTGTAGAAGGCATATTGGCCGTCCACGAACTCGGGGTGCAGCACCACGTTGCGCTGCTGGGCCGAGCCGGTGGTGAGGTCAGCGAGGCGCTCCCAGGCCACGAGGTCCTTGGTGCGGGCGATGCCACACTTGGCCAGCGCGGCCGACTGGTCGGCGTCCGGGGCGCTGGGGTCGCGGCGCTCGGTGCAGAACAGGCCGTATATCCAGCCATCCTCGTGGGCCACCAGGCGCATGTCGTACACGTTGGTGTCGGGGTCCTCGGTTTCGGGCATGGTGATGGGCCGCTCGTGAAACCGGAAGCCGTCGATGCCATTGGCGCTTTCGGCCACCGCAAAAAACGACTTGCGGTCGTTACCCTCCACGCGCACCACCAGCGCGTACTTGCCCTGCCACTTAATGGCCCCCGAGTTGAGCGTGGCGTTGATGCCGATGCGCTCCATCAGGAAGGGGTTGGTAGCGGGGTTGAGGTCGTATTTCCAGGTGAGTGGGGCGTGGGCCGCCGTGAGCACCGGGTGCACGTAGCGGTCAAAAATACCGTTACCAACTTCTTCCTTTTGATTGGTCAGGTGAAGCAGCTGGTCATGTTTGGTTTGCAGCAGGTGCAGGCGATGGTGAAATACAGAAGCCATGAGCCGGGTTTAAAAGGCCTTGGGGGCAAATAAGAGGTAGTTGAATAAGAGCTTGTGTCAGTGCTGATTAATCGTCGCTCAACCGATTCCACCAGGTTTTTTTCAGGATGAAGCCCACGATGGCCAGGATGACGACCACCACCAGC
>CAZZWL010000007.1:52371-75559 GCA_964657755.1 uncultured Rhodanobacter sp. | reverse complement strand
CGTGGGCGTGGGCGTAGTAGGAGTCGGCGCGGTGATTACGGGGGCATTCCCGCCCGGCACCGCAATGCCCGGCAGCACAAACGTGGCCGGAATGATGCCCGTGCGGGAGCCACTAAAGCCATCGGCCGCGCAGTGGGCCGGAATCTGATTACCCGCATCGGTCAGGTGCAGGCCGTCGGGCGAGTAGCCATAGGTGGGGCTCATGCCGAGCTGCGTAACGTAGGGGCTGCTTTTTACATCGAGCAGCATGTCGCAGAACGACGCCCAGTTGGCGCGGTATAGCGCGTTGATGGCGTCGATTTCGGGGTCGTATTGCGCCTCCTGGGTCGCGTAGCAGGTCACTACGGCCACCTTCACGCCCTGCGACCGCCAGTACTGCGCCCAGGCGGCCATTTTGCTGTACACCTGCTGCGCCGGGTTGGCTTGAAAAATCTGGTTCGTCGTTTCCTGGAGCACAATCCACTCCTCGCCATAGTTGCCAGTATGAAAGAGCGGCGCTACCTCCGTGTCGTCGCTCTGGCGCAGGTAGTCGATGGTGGCGCCGTCCTTGCTGCGGTTTTGCCACACGTAGCCACTCCCCAGCAGGGCGGCGGCCTGGTCGGGCCACGCCCCGGTGCTCTGGCTGCCAATCAGGCTGGCAGCGCCCGTGGTGTGGTCGCCGTAGGCCTGCGAGTTGCCCCGCACTACTACCAGCACCGCCCCGCCATTTTTGGGCTTGGCCCCGCCGAAAGCCGACTTGACTAGGGCCGCCGTCCGCGCCGGGCCCGTGGCTGGGCTGCTCCTGGGCCGCGCGGCGCGCAGCGGTTCCGTAGCCCGCGGCGCATCGAACGGGGCTGGTTTTCTGGCCGCTGGCGCCAGCATTTTAGGCAGCGCGTTGGCCCAACTTGGTATGGCCGAAACCAATCCTAACAGCAGCCAATAGATAGTCCATTGCTTTAGCTTACTGCTAAAAAAATAATTACCTATCATAAATTAATTGGTAAAATATTAAAAAAATTTATACTAGGCATTTATGGCCTAGTTATTGCGAAGATAGGACCCCCTTTTTTCCGCGCCTAAGCATTCATAAAACATTCATTTTTTTTAATGAGCGCCGTTAACTTTGCTAGTGTTGAGCTTAAAGCCATCCGATTCTGCTGAATTCTGCTCTCCGCGCTGATTTGCTGCCTGGGCGGGGCCACGCAACACGCTGGCAGTCACTACCCCTAAAAAACAGACCGGCGCGCGCGCCCTACCCCCCCCAACGCCCGCAACCGGGCCAACACCCGCCCCACTTGGGACCCGGCCGGGGACGCGCGGTGCTAGCCCAAAGGCAACCAGGCCGCCCCGGAAAAAAACGAAGGGCCCCGGAGCTACCCGCTCCGGGGCCCTTCGTTAAGGGTTAGCAAAAATTAGGTTGGGATAGTTAGTTGCGCACCGCAATCAGCAGGCCCAGTTCCTTGTAGCGCATGTTGAATTTCTTGGCGATGGCCGCGTTGGTGAGCGAGCCTTTGTAGATGTAGACGCCACTGCGGAAGTGCTCATTCGTAAACAGCGCCTCGTTGATGCCGCCCTGCTGGCTGATGTCCTGCAGGATGGGCGTGAAGATGTTGCTGAGGGCGTTGGTGGCGGTGCGGGGCACGCGCGAGGCAATGTTGGGCACGCAGTAGTGCACCACGTCGTACTTGCGAAACACGGGCTTGCTGTGCGTGGTCAGCTCGCTGGTTTCGAAGCAGCCGCCCTGGTCGATGCTGATGTCGATGATGATGGAGCCGGCCGCCATGCTGGCCACCATTTGCTCGGGCACCATGAACGGGATGCGGCCCTCCTCCACGGCCAGCGCGCCGATGACCACGTCGGCCCGCCGAATCTGCTGGCTCAGGGCAAAGGTGTCGAGGGTGCTAGTGTAGAGCTGCGTGCCCAGGTTGTGCTTGAGGCGGCGCAGCTTATAGAGGTGGTTGTCAAATACTTTGACCTCGGCGCCCAGGCCAATGGCGGCGCGGGCGGCGTACTCGGCCACCGTGCCCGCCCCCAGGATAACCACCTGCGAGGGCGGCACGCCCGTGATGCCCCCCAAAATAATACCCTTGCCCTCGTTGGAGCGGGCCAGGTACTCGGCGGCCACCAGCATCACCGTGGAGCCCGCGATTTCGCTCATGGCGCGCACCACCGGCCGGGCGCCGCTGGGGTCCTTTATCAGCTCGAAGCCAATGGCATTGACCTTCTTGCGGGCCAAGGCGTTGATGAACTCGGGCGTCATGGTGCCCATTTGCAGGGCCGAGATGAGCGTTTGGCCGGGGCGCATGAGCTCAATCTCATCCAGCATGGGCGGGGCCACTTTCAGGATAATATCGGCCTTGTAGACCTCCTCCGTGGAGTAGGCAATGGTGGCGCCGGCCTCCGAGTAGTCGTGGTCGGAGTACTTGCTGGGCTCGCCGGCGCCGCTTTCCAGCATCACCTCGTGGCCCTCGTTCACGAGGTGCAGCACGGCTTCGGGCGTGAGGCCCAGGCGGTTTTCCTGGAGCGAGGTTTCCTTGGGCAGGCCAATAAAGAGTTTGCGCTTGCGCGTTTCCACGGCCAGCATCGACTCCTGGGTGAAGTAGGCGCGGCTCGTGGCCAGCGCGCCAAAGCCGGAGGGTAGCTGTTCGGCCATAAACATTAGTAATGAGCAATGAGCAATGAGTAAGGAGCAATTGACTTGCTACTAACTACTTATTGGTCCTTGCTCATTGTTCATTACTGATTGTTAATTGTCGTGATTCGGGGCCGGTTACGGTTAGCTCCACCAGCAGTCGCTGCGGGGGTAGCAGGCTGGCTATGCGGCCAGGCCACTCTACCAAGCAAAGATACCCCGAATCGAAGTACTCCGCCACGCCCAGGCGGGCAGCTTCGGCTTCCGAATCGATGCGGTAGAAGTCGAAATGGTAGATGGGCACGCCCCTACCCCCCCGGTATTCGTTGACCAGCGCGAAGGTGGGGCTGCTCACGTCGTCGCCTACCCCCAGCTCGGCGCACAGCGCCCGGATGAGCGTGGTTTTGCCCGCCCCCATCTCGCCCTCAAAGGCCACGATGGTCTGGCCGCTCTCAGCCAGGGCCGCGGCCAGCTGCCGCGCGGCCGTGGGCAGGGCGGTGAGGCTGGAGATATGCAGTGTTTGCGTTTTCATTGGCACAACTACTTGGTAATAAACAGGTCATCGACAACTAATAATTGATAACTGTTGATTGGTAACTGATAATTGACCTTAGTGCATCCGGTCGTTGCGCACGGGCAGGCTGACCACGATTTCGCCCTCAATCTGGAGCAGCTCCTGGAGGCGGGCATCGACCTCGGCATGGTCGCAGTACTCCTTGGCCAGGTCCACGTAGCTCACGAAGTGGCCGGCCTCGCTGGCCATCAGCTCGTAGTAGAACTGGCTGAGCTCGGGGTCGCGGTCTTGCAGGTGCAGCCACAGCAGCTTGAAGCGTTCGCAGGAGCGCGCCTCGATGAGCGACGACACCAGGAGCTGGTCCAGGAGCTGGCGCTCGCGCGGGCCGCCCTTGCGCACGTGGGCCATGAGCTGCACCACGTATTCGTCGCGCCGGGGGCGGCCCAGCGGCAGGTTGCGCTTGCGCAGCTCTTTCACTACCCGGTCAAAATGCTCCCACTCCTCGGCCACCAGGGCCGTTAGCTCGTCCACCAGGCGCTCCTTTTCGGGGTAGTGCACGATGAGCGAGATGCCGGTGCTGGCCGCTTTCTGCTCGCAGTAGGCGTGGTCAACCAGGATTTCTTCGAGGTTTTTGCTGGCCAGGTCGGCCCAGCGCGGGTCCGAGTTGAGCTTGAGCTTGAGGATGGTTTTCATAAATCGCAGATTTAGACAGATTGCGCGGATTTCGCAGATTCGGATGCCTGCAAATGTGAGCGCGTTCGCTTGTTTTTAGGTGTATAAGTAGGGGTAGGGAGCACGTGCGGATGAAAGCAACCGGCGAACTGGCAGGCAGGTCGCCTGGTTGACCAGGCAGTCGCAGTCGCCTGAATCTGCGAAATCCGCGCAATCTGTCTAAATCTGCGATTAGCTGAAGAACCGCCAGCGCACGCCAAACAGGAAGCGGCGCGGGTAGCCCGTGAAGTAGGGGGTAGTAAAGTAGCCGTCGCTGACAAGGCCCTGGTTGACGTAGGCGACTTTTATAAAAATCGACGCCGAGCTGATATCAGCCGCCACGAAGACGTTGGCCACCGCGAAGTTTTGCATCGTGAAGCTATTCTGCACGTAGAATTGCTGGGTGCTCGGCGCGTAGCCGTAGCCCTGAAAGCGAGATTGATAATAAAGCTCGGCGCCCACCTGCGCAAACAGCGCGTGCCCGAACACCCGCCGCTGGTAGTACACCCGCGACTCGGTGACGAGCGAGGGCACGCGCAGGCCGGGGTTGTCGGGGCCGGCGCCCCGCGTGTAGGTGCCCTGGTTGTCGAAAAACACGCTGCCTACCCGGAAGCGGTGCCGCGCAAAGCCGATGAGCAGCCGTTGGCTTTGGCTGCTGCCTAGCTGCTGAGGAGTGCCGTCGGGCCCGTAGTACACTAGGTTGTTTAGGTTGACACCCGCCGCGCTGAGCTCGATGCTGTGGTCGGCCAGCAGGGGTAGGCGCTGCTTGAGGCGCACCGTAAGCTGCTGGGTGGTGGTGTTGTTGAAAGTGCTTGTCCAGTCGCTGGTGCTCTGCACGTTGCTCCACTGGTAGTTATTGCCCACGAAAACCCGCTGGGTAATGGTGGGCGAATAGGAGTTGAGCAGCAGCTCGGCCGACAGCGGGCCGGTGCGGATGCGGCCCCGCAGCCAGTACTCAGCGGTTTCGGTGCCGATTACCCGCACGCTGGTGCCATCGAGCGGCAAGTATTCGCCGGCCACCTCCACGGCGTAGATACTGCGGTAGTTAAAGGAAGCCGTGCCTCCTACAAACAGCTGGTTGAAGTAGTGCGGCGCCGCAGACGAATCCTGCGGCGCTAAACTGCTGCCTACCCTAACCAGGCGCAGCCCCGGCCCCGAGCGCCCGGCCGGGGTGGTTAGGGCCGAGAAGCTGGCATTGCGGTAGCGGGCATACACATTGTACTCGACGCGGTCGGTGCGGCCGAGTAGGCCGAAGGTGTTCTCTACCTGCCGGTAGGTAGCGCGGTCGTCGGTGGCGGTTGAGTTGCGGTACGTCCCCAGCACTGGGCCCGTGGTAGGATAAAAAAGTAAGCGGCCGAGCGTATCGCGGGGTATGGCATTGTCGGTGTAGCCGTTGTACTGCCGCCGCACGTCGAGCACGTGGTAGGCCGTAAATCCCTTATTGAGAAGCCGGTACGATTGAAACAAGTGAAACTGGTCGCGGTCGTCGATGTTAACGCCCGGCGCGAGGTACACCCGCTCCCTACTGTAGTTAAAGAGGCTAGAATCGCCCTTCATATTGCTTACCTGCTCTCTCTTAGTGGGCCAGATGCCGCCCAGCTCGCGGGTGCGCTGCCGGCTGGCCGAGTAGTTGACGAGCAGGTGGTAGCGGCCGTCTTCGGTCTGGAAGCGGCTGTAGAGGGTGAAGTTGTTGTGCTCGGTCTGCCACTGCGACGAGCCCACGACCAAGGTCTGGTTGCCGGCAATGCGCTCGTAATCAACCCCAATGCTGAAGTTTTTCTTCAGTGAGCGGCTGTAGTTGATTTCAAATACCTGCTCGCCGGCCGAGCCCTGCACGTAGCGAAAAAACGAGTAGGGCGAGCGGCTGTCATAATAAGGCACCAAGCTGCCATCGAGGGTGTTGCGGTCAAACGCATTACGCCCCAGGCGCGCCCCGAGTTGGTAGTTGGGCTGGTAGAGCAGCGGCCGCGAGGCCGAGCCCAGCACCCCCAAATCCTGCTGAAACGTGGTGTCGTGGGCCCAAAACCGCGACTGGGGCCACTGCGTGAGGGCCGTGTCGATGGGCGTGCCGCCCGTGGAGTCGCGCCGCACTTCGGCTTCGTAGATGACGCGGGTCGTTTTGGGCCCATACACCGTTTTGGTCGAGTCGTCCACAATCTGCGCCCGGCTGGCCAGCGGCCCACCCAGCACCAGGGCCAGAGACAAAACCAGCCAGCGTGCGGCGGCAAAAGAAGGAGAAACCATGCAGAAAAAAGACACGCGATTGAGGAGCAAACCCGGCTCGCGGGCTTCACTCTAAGAAGCAAAGGTACTAGCGCCTGGGTGGCCCGTAGCGGCCGCGACCGCCGCCGCCAGCCGCGCCGCCCCAGTGCCCAGCAACGCCACCCGCACCGGAATCGTGTACACGGGCAACGCTGCCAGAGCGGCGGCCAGGGCCGGTGCCTGCAGGCGGGTGGCATCCTTCTCCGTAGTAAAAACGACCTGGCCCGGCTGCCAGCGCGCCCGCACCGCCGCCAGGTCGGCCAGGGTGAAGGCATGGTGGTCGGGAAAAACGTGCTCGGCCACCACCTGGTACCCCTGGCTCAGCAGCTGCGCCCGCAGCGGCCCCGGCTGCGCAATACCCGTGAGCAGCGCCATCGGGCCGCCAGGGGGGGGTAAGGGCCGCGCCCGCGCCGCGGCCGTGAGCGGCACCGGCGCGCCATAGGCGTAGGCCGAAAACAGTACCGGCACGCCGGGCCGGGCGTAGCGCCGCACCTGGGCCTCGGCGGCGGCTTGGGCGGCAGCCGATAGGTCGGGCGGGCATTTAGTGAGGATAACTACGTCGGCGCGGGCCGCCCCGGCGCGGGTTTCGCGCAGGCGGCCAGCGGGCAGCACGTGGTCGGTATAAAAGGGCCGCGCCAGCTCAGTGAGCAAGATGTTGAGGGTAGGGCGCACGCGGCGGTGCTGATAGGCATCGTCGAGTACCACGCACGTCAGCTCGGGGTGGTGCTGGCGCAGCAGGTCGAGGCCCAGCTGGCGGTTTTCGGCCACGGCCACCGGCACGTTTTGGGAGCCAAATTCTTCGAAGTACTGCCACGGCTCGTCGCCCACGGTGGCGGCCGAATCGGCGGCCGTGGCCAGGCGCGGCCCGGTGGTTTGGCGGCCGTAGCCCCGGCTCAGGATGGCCGGGCGCTGGCCCTGGCGCCGCAGCTCGGCCACCAGCCAGGCCACATGGGGCGTTTTGCCGGTGCCGCCCACCCGCAGGTTGCCTACCCCCAGCAGCGGCACCCAGCCCGGCGCCGAGCGCTTCCAGCCGCGGTCATAGAGCCAGTTGCGCACCGCCAGCACGGCGGCGTAGAGCCAGGAAAACGGCAGCAGGAGGAGCATCAAGACTGTTTGTTTTTCGTTTGCTGTTGCTCGATTTTCGTCGCCTGCCTGCATGGGGTCAAAGGTCGGAAATTTAAACCAGCACCCGCCACGAGAAACGAAGAACCGGAAACCCCGACCTTTGTGCCATGCCCAATTTCCCCGCTCGCCTGCTCAAGCTGCTTACTACTTTTCCCCTACCCCCCGCCCCGCTGCCGGGGTCGGTGGTGGTGCGCAACTCGTTTCACGAGCCCGACGTGCAAACCATTCTGAGCGAATTTGCGCAGAAATTTTACGTCGCGGATGCCCCGCGGGTGGGTATTTTTGGCATTAATCCCGGCCGCTTTGGCGGGGGCCGCACGGGCGTGGCCTTCACCGACCCGGTGGCGCTCAGCACCGAATGCGGCATTGGCCACGAGTTGCCCAAGCAGCGCCGCGAGCTATCGAGCGAGTTCGTATATCATTTTATCAACGAGCTGGGCGGGCCGGCCGCGTTCTACGAGCACTTTTTCCTGAGCTCGGTGTACCCGCTGGAGCTGACGCACGCCGGCAAAAACTACAATTATTACGACGCGCCGGCCCTCACCAAAGCCCTGTGGCCCGACCTGCGCCGCTCGCTCACCGAGCAAACCGAGCGCCTGAACCTGCGCCGCGACGTGGCCGTGAGCCTGGGCCGCCGCAACGGCGAGTTTCTGCGCAAGCTCAACAACGAGCTGGGCTTGTTTGAGCACCTCGAAATTCTTGACCACCCGCGCTTCCTGATGCAGTACCGCCGCAAAGCGCTGGCCGAGAACGTGGCCCGGTACGTGGAGGTGCTGGGCGGGCTGCTGGGAAAGTAGGAATTGGGAATGAGGAATGAAGAATTGGCCGCTGAGTCAGTTTTGTGCCTCACCTTCCACAATTCTTCATTCTAAATTTTTCATTCCAAATTCAACACTGTGCCTACCGTCCAAGACCTTGCCCGCGCCCTCGAAGCCGCTGCGCCGCTCGCTTACCAGGAAAGCTACGATAATGCCGGGCTGCAATGCGGCCTGCCTAGCGCCGAAATCACGGGCGTGCTCATCGCGCTCGACTGCACGCCGGCTGTGGTGGCCGAGGCAGCGCGGCGCGGCTGCAACGTGGTGGTGTGCCACCATCCAGTCATCTTTCGGCCGCTCAAGCGCCTCACGGGCAAGGGTTTGGTAGAGCAGACCATCATGGCCGCGCTCAAGGTCGACGTGGCCATCTACGCCGCCCACACCAACCTCGACAACGTGCGCCAGGGCGTGAACGCCAAGCTGGCCGAGAAGCTGGGCCTGGTGAACACGCGCATTCTGGCGCCCCAGGCCGGCACGCTGGCCCGCCTCATCACCTACGTGCCCAACTGGCTCAAGGACCAGCAGGACGATACCGTGGGCCGGGTGCTGGCCGCGCTCTACGCCGCCGGGGCGGGCCAGGTGGGTAATTATGCGGACTGTAGCTTTCAGAGCCAGGGAACGGGCACCTTCACGCCGGGCGCGGGCACCCAGCCAGCCATTGGGGCCGAAAACCAGGCCGAGCGTGTGGCCGAAACCCGGCTCGAAGTGCTCCTACCCCTGCACCGGCAAGCGGCCGTGCTGGCCGCCCTGCGCCAGGCCCACCCCTACGAAGAGGTTGCCTATGAGCTGATTAAGCTCGAAAACCAGCACCAGGACGTGGGCGCGGGCCTGGTGGGCGAGCTGCCGGCGGCCCTACCCCCCGCCGAGTTTCGCAAGCACCTCAAGCAGGTGCTGGGCGTGCCGGTGGTCAAGCACACGGCCTTTGAAAAGGACATCAAGAAAGTGGCGCTGTGCGGCGGCGCGGGCAGCTTTTTGACCGGCGCGGCGGTGGCGGCCGGGGCCGATGCCTACGTGACCGGCGACGTGAAATACCACGAGTTTTTCGCGCCCGAGGGCCGGCTGCTGCTCTGCGACGTGGGCCACTTTGAGAGCGAGCAGTTTACGGGCGAGATTTTCCGCGATTTGCTGCTGGCGGCGTTCGGTCGTACTTTTGCGGTCTTATTCGCCGATACCCCCACGAATCCCGTTCAGTATGACTGCTAATTCCGCCGCCGTGGCAAATCCGGCCGACGCGCCCGTTTCCGCCAAGCTCGAAGCGTTACTCAACCTGCAACGCATTGATTCGCAACTAGATGAAATCCGCCGCGTGCGCGGTGACCTGCCCGAGGAAGTGCGCGACCTCGAAGACGAGATTGCCGGCTACGAAGCCCGCGTAAAGCGTTTCGACGACGAAATCAGCGGCTTGCAAGACCAAATCAAGCAGCGCAAAGCCGCTACCAAGGAGGCGGAAGGCCTCATCAAGCGCTACGAAGAGCAGCAAACCAACGTCCGCAACAACCGCGAGTACGAGGCCATTGCCAAGGAAGTGGAGCTGCAGCGCCTCGAAATTCAGATTTCGGACAAGAAAATCAAGGAGGCCCAGTACCTCATCGACCAGCGCAACACCGAGGCTAACGTGACCCGCCTGCGCCTCGATGAGCGCCGCAAGGACCTCGACACCAAAAAGAGCGAGCTCAACACCATCGTGGCCGAAAACGAGGCCGAGGAAAAGCAGCTCGTGGGCGAGCGCGAAGGCGCCGTGGCTCCCATCGAAGCCCGCCTAGTTTCGGCCTACGACCGCATCCGGGGCAACATGCGCAACCGCCTGGCGGTGGTGCTGGTGCGCCGCGACGCCTGCGGTGGCTGCTTCAACACGGTGCCCCCGCAGCGCCAGGCCGACATCATCTCGCACAAGAAAATCATCGTGTGCGAGCACTGCGGCCGCATTTTGGCCGATGTAGAAGGCAAGGCCGTGGTGGCGGCCTAAGCGGCCCTTATTTTTCCAGGAAAAAGGAACGGCCGTGGTCGTTCCTTTTTTTTATAGCTCCTGATTTCGTGCTGGAAATTACCGCAGAGGTGCGCAGAAAAATTCGCCGGGGTACGCTGAGCGCGGTAGTGAGCGTGCTGAGCTTCGGCGCGCCGGGGGGGGGTAGGGCCCAGCCGCCGCAGGAGGCAGTGGCTCAGCCAACGAGCCTGGCTGCCGAAACGCTGTCGCCGGGTGCCCGGCGCGCCTACGCCGAGCTGCTGAAGCTGAAAGTAACTACCTGCCGCCAGCTACTAGCGCCCGAGCCGGCCGGCGCACCCGGCACGCTGCTGGTGGCCGACTGCGCCGACTTCGTGGAGCTGCTTATTAGCCAGGACGCCAGCCGCTACGAGGCCGCCGTGGCGGCCCAGGAACTGCGCCTGGCCACGCTGGAGGGCCGGCCGGCCCGCTGCGCGACTACGCGCTGGTCGAAATCCGGCTGCACCAGGCGCTGGCCCAGCTGGTGTTTCACCACGAGGTGCGCGGCGCCTGGAACCTGCGCCAGACGGCCCTGCTGACGCAGGCGGCGGCCCGGCGCTACCCCGCTTTTTTGCCGGTGAGCAAGACGCTGGGCCTGTGCCAGTTCGGCATTGGCTCGCTGCCCGAGGGCTACCACTGGTTTTTGCGGCTGCTGGGCCTGAGCGGCAGCGTGGAAGCGGGCTTACAGAACCTGGGCCGGGCGGCCGCGCAGCCCCACGACTTTCAGACGGAAAGCCAGATTCTACTGGCGCTCATTCGCGAAGCCTACTATAAGAAGGGCGACGAGAGCCTGGCGCTGACCAGCCGGCTAGCCAGCGAGCAGCCTGATAATCTATTGTTTAGCTACCTGATTATCAGCCTCAACAAGCGCCAGCACCACGGCGAGGAGGCGCTGGCCGCCTACCGCGCCCGACCCACCGGCCCGGCCTACCTGCCGCTGGCCTACCTGCACCACATGGTGGCCGACCTGCTGCTGTACCGGGGCGACTACGCCGGCTCGACGGCCGAAAACCAGCAGTTTTTGCGCGATTACCGGGGTGAATACTACCGCAAGGATGCCGCCTTTAAGCTCTACCTAGCCGCGTGGCTGGGCGGCGCGCCGGCCGCCACCGCCGAGCGCTACCGCCAGCAAATCAACCTCGCCGGGCCGCTCACGATTGAGGAAGATGCCTACGCCCAGCGCTTTTACCACGATGCGCAGCTGCTGAACCCCACCCTCACCCGCGCCCGCCTGCTCACCGATGGCGGCTACTATGCGCAGGCCCTGAGCACGGTGCAACAGTTCCGGCTGGCGCCCACTACCCCCGCCCGCGACCGCCTGGAGGCGCCCTACCGCCGGGCCCGCGTGTGGCAGGGCCTGGGCCGCCTCGACTCGGCCCGCGCCGACTACCAGCGCACGCTGCGCCGCTCGGCTGCGCTGGGCGAGCCGGCCTATTATTTCGCGCCGCAGGCGGCCCTGCAGCTGGGCTACCTGGCGCTGGCGGCGGGCCAGCGGGCGGCGGCCAAGGGTTATTTTGAGCAGGCCCTGGCCTACCCCCGGCACGAGTATAAAAACAGCACTGACCAGAAAGCCAAACTGGCCCTGCGCGGGTTGTAAGGGCACTTGTATGCTGACGATTCCGCTCGCCGACCTGCCCGCCGATTTTCGTGCCCGCGCCTTGCAGTGGGCCGCGCAGTTTCCGCATTGTGCTTATTATGAGCCCAATGACCTGGAGGCCACGGCCGCCGGCACCTTTACCCGGCTGCTGGCGGTGGCTGTCGCGGCGGGCCCTCCCCCCCGCACGCTGGCCGAACTGCCCGCTTACCTCAGTGGACCGCCCTACCAGCCGCCGCGCTGCGGCTTCATCACGTATGATGTTAAGAATGAGATTGAAGCGCTGAACAGCCAGAACTTTTCGGGGCTCAACTGGCCGGCGCTGCATTTTTTCCTGCCCGAAACCTGCCTGTACTGGCAACGTGATTCCCTGATAATTCAGGGTGCGGTAACCGACGTACTGGCCGCCATCCTGGCCACGGTGGTGCCGGCCGCCCGCGTCCCCGTGGTGCCGCCGCTGCGCGCCCGGATGCCCCGGGCCGAGTATCTGCAAGCTGTTGAAAATGTGCGCGAAGACATTCTGAATGGGGAAGTGTACGAGCTGAACCTCTGCCAGGAATTTTACGCCGAGGGCGTGGCGCTGGACCCCGTTGCCACGTTTTGGCGGCTCAATGAGGCGTCGCCGGCGCCCTACGCGGGGTTTTTGCGCTACCACGACCATTATTTGCTGTGCGCCTCGCCGGAGCTGTTTTTGACGCACTACTACCCCACTATCGTGTCGCAGCCCATTAAGGGCACGCGGCGGCGCGGCCCTACCCCCGCCGAGGATGAGCAACAGCGCCTGGCCCTGCTGCACGACGAAAAAGAGCGCGCCGAAAACCTGATGATAGTGGACCTCGTGCGCAACGACCTGGCCCGCGTGGCCGAGGTGGGCACCGTAGAAGTAACCGAACTATTTGGTACCTACGGCTTTAAGCACGTCTGGCAATTAATTTCGACCGTGGAGGCCGACTTGCGGCCCGATGTGGACTTCGCCGACATCCTACGCGCCACCTTCCCGATGGGCTCCATGACGGGCGCGCCCAAAATCAGGGCCATGCAGCTCATTGAGCAGTACGAAACCAGCCGGCGCGGCCTCTACAGCGGCAGTTTCGGCTTCGTGTGGCCCGCGGCCGATGACGAGTTTGAGTTTAACGTGGTGATTCGCAGCCTCCAATACCGCGCCGACACCGGCTACCTCAGTCTGCAAGTGGGCTCAGCCATCACCTACGACTCGGTGCCCGAGCAGGAATACCAGGAGTGCCTGCTGAAAGCGCAGGGCGTGTTGGAAGCGCTTGATACAGTTATCAGTGAGCAATGAGTAGTGAAAAAACAATTGTTCCTTGTTCCTTGCTCACTGTTCCTTGACAACTGCCATTCTGTCATTTCCCGGCCCCAATCCGTATCTTTGTTACTTGCCCGGCGGCTCGGCCAGGCGCTTTGCCCGCTATGTCCCAACCGCTCATTACGTTAGATTTTCTCGATAAAGCGCCCGTCGCCGAGGCCACCCTACCCACTGAGGTGCGCGTGGGCGCCGCCAATGGTACGAACGGCGCCCGCAAGCTCTACATCGAGAGCTACGGCTGCCAGATGAATTTCTCGGATTCCGAGATTGTATCCAGCATTCTGGCCGCCGAGGGCTTCGATACTACCGAAGACCTGGCCACCGCCGACCTGGTGCTGCTCAACACGTGCTCCATCCGGGAGAAGGCTGAGCAGACGGTGCGCATGCGCCTCAAGCAGATTAACTCGCACAAAAAGCGCCGGCCGGGTATGCTCGTGGGCGTGCTCGGCTGCATGGCCGAGCGCCTGAAAAGCAAGTTTTTGGAGGAAGAAAAAATCGTGGACCTCGTAGTCGGCCCCGATGCCTACCGCGACCTGCCGCAGCTCATTGCCCAGGTTGATGGCGGCCAAAAGGCGGTGAACGTGCTGCTGAGCCGCGAGGAAACCTACGCCGACATCACGCCCATACGCCTGAACTCGAATGGTGTGTCGGCTTTTATCAGCATCATGCGGGGCTGCGACAATATGTGCTCGTTTTGCGTGGTGCCCTTCACCCGCGGGCGCGAGCGCAGCCGCGATGCCCACAGCATCGTACAGGAAGCCCGCGACCTCGTGGCCGCTGGCTACAAGGAAGTTACCCTGCTGGGCCAGAACGTGGACTCCTACAAGTGGGGTAGCGACGACGGCACCGAGCGTGTGAATTTTGCGCAGCTATTGGAGCGCGTGGCGCTGGTGAGCCCTGAGCTACGGGTGCGCTTTTCGACCTCGCACCCCAAGGACATCACCGACGAGGTGCTGCACACGATGGCGCGCTACGACAACATCTGCAAGTATCTGCACCTGCCCGCGCAGAGCGGCAACTCGCGGGTGCTGGAACTAATGAACCGCACCTACGACCGGGTCTGGTACGAAAATCGGGTGGCGGCGGTGCGCCGCATTCTGGGCGACGACTGCGCCATCTCGACCGACATGATTGCCGGCTTCTGCTCCGAAACCGAGGCCGAACACCAGGACACGCTCAGCCTGCTCGACCACGTGCAGTACGACATGGCCTACATGTTTTTCTACTCGGAGCGCCCCGGCACGCTGGCCGCCCGCAAGCTAGAAGACGATATTCCGCTGGAAACCAAGAAGCGCCGCCTCCAGGAAATCATTGACCGCCAGCAGGCCCACAGCCGCTTGCGCTACGAGCGGGGGGTAGGGCGTGTGCACCAGGTGCTGGTCGAGAACTTCTCGAAGCGCTCGAAAGACGACCTCAGCGGCCGCAACAGCCAGAACCAAGTCGTCATCTTCCCCAAACAAAATTTTCAGAAGGGCGACTACGTGAACGTGCTCGTGCACACCAATACGGGAGGCTCGCTCATCGGGGAAGCGGTATAGATTAAGGGTAAGGCTCGTTCAGCATGTCTTTGCATTTATTTTCTATAGATAATGAGTTACGGACCGTACTGTATGAACTCGAATATCATTTAGATATAAAGTTTAGCGAAGCTGTATTCGATAAAATTTTCGCCGATTCCGAAGATTTTTCTCCTCTCAATGGGGAGAGGATTTACACTCTTTACCAGAGCTCAGATTTTTGGTTTGCCTGGGTCATAGAAGGAATTGTAGAGGAGCACGAACCAGAAACTATATAGCTTCAAAGCAGATTTGGCTTTCGAAAGCAAAAGCAGTTTGAAGCTTTTTTTAGAAAAAGAACTTGACAAACCAAGAGATACAATCCATCAAGCAGCGCTTCGGCATTATCGGCAACGCGCCGGCGCTGAATTACGCCATACAGGTGGCGGCGCAGGTGGCGCCGACTGACATGACCGTGCTCATCACCGGCGAAAGCGGGTCGGGCAAGGAGTCATTTTCCAAAATTATCCACGCCCTCTCGCCGCGCAAGCACGGGCAGTTCATCGCCATCAACTGCGGCGCCATTCCGGAGGGCACTATCGACTCGGAGCTGTTTGGCCACGAGAAGGGCGCCTTTACGGGCGCCAACGAGGCCCGCAAGGGCTATTTTGAAGTGACTGACGGCGGCACCATCTTTCTGGATGAGATTGCCGAGATGCCCTTGGGCACCCAGGCCCGCCTGTTGCGCGTGCTGGAGAATGGCGAGTTTATTCGGGTGGGCAGCAGCAAGGTGCAGAAAACCGACGTGCGCGTGGTGGCCGCCACCAACGTAAACCTGCTCGACCGGGTGCAGGCCGGCAAGTTCCGCGAAGACCTGTACTATCGCCTCAACACGGTGCCCATCACGGTGCCGCCGCTACGCGACCGGGGTGACGATATCTACCTGCTGTTCAGAAAGTTTACGGCCGATTTTTCGGAGAAGCACCGGGTGAAGCCCATCAGCCTGACGCCCGACGCGGTGCGGCTGCTAACGCGGTTCCGGTTTCCGGGCAATATTCGGCAGCTCAAGAACCTGGCCGAGCAGATTTCGGTGCTGGAAATGGAGCGCGAGGTCGATGGCGCCCGGCTGACTACCTACCTGCCCGCCGCCCAAACGTCTTTGCTACCCGCGCTGCTGCCGGGCCACGGCGCGGGCGGCAGCGCGGGCGAGTTTGGTTCTTATTCGGAGCGCGACATCCTGTACCGGCTGCTGTTTGACATGCGCCGCGACATGACGGACCTCAAGAAAGTGGTGCTGGAGCTGGCCACCGGCAACCGCCCCGCCCCGGCCGAAACCCAGGAGCTGCTGCGCCAGAACAGCCACCTGTTTAACAACTTAGGCGAAGCTTCGCCCTACCCCCCCACCGATGGCCCGCCCGAGCCCAGCGGCTACTACCTGCCGGGCGGCCCGGCCGCGCCGCTGCGCGTGGATGTGGCCTCGGCGGGCTACCCCGATGGCGACGATAACGACCAAACCGAGGACATCTCGCACGAAACGGAAGAGGAAACGCTTTCGCTCGATGCCATTGAGCGCGAGATGATTATGAAGGCGCTAAAGAAACACCACAACAAGCGCAAGTACGCGGCCCAGGACCTGGGCATTTCGGAGCGCACCCTGTACCGTAAGCTCAAGCAATATGACCTCGAATCGGCTTAACTGGGGGCGCCGCCGCGCGCTGGGCCTGCTAGCCCTACCCCTGCTGCTGGCAGTGAGCGGCTGCGGCATCTACTCGTTCAACGGGACCAACATCGACCCGACCGTGAAAACGCTGTCAATTCAGACCTTCCAGAATACCGCGCCTAACGCGCCGGCTTACCTCTCGCAGCGGTTTACGGAGGATATTAAAGATTACTTTCAGCGCAACACCACGCTGAAGCTGGTCCCGCGCGACGGCGACCTGCAGTTTGAGGGCACTATTGCGGCCTACGATTTTGCGCCGGCGGCCATTCAGCAGGCCGGCGGGCTACCGGGCGCGGGCGCCAACCGCCTCACCGTGCAAGTGCAGCTGCGCTTCACGAATACGAAGAACAACAAGCAGGATTTTGAGCAGACCTTCCAGAGCCAGAAGGACTTTCCTTCGACGCAGGATATTGCCACCGTTAACAACGACCTGGCTTCGGTGCGCGAGATTACCCGCAACATTATCAGCGACATGTTCAACAAGTCCGTCGCCAACTGGTAACTTTTTGAGTTGTGAGTTAAAAATTATGAGTTGTGAGTTGACGCTGAGGCAATAAGAATGCTGAGCAGGAGAGCTTCCAACTTGCCTGCGTATGCATTACCCGTTGCGCATAGATTGGCTTCGACTCACACTTCCTACCTTTCAACTCATAACTTCTAACTCACAATTCATAACTCAAAAAATGACCCGCGCCACGCTGCTTCAGTTGCTCGCCCAGCCCACGGCCCTCACCGGGGCCGATGTGCGCGCGCTGGAAGAGCTGGCCGAGGCCTTCCCCTACTGCCAAACGGCCCACCTGCTGCTGGCCAAAGCTGCCCACGACCAAGGCTCCATGCTGGCCGGGCAGCGCCTGCGCCGCGCCGCCACCTACGCCGCCGACCGCACGCTGCTGCGCCAGCTCATTGAGTTGCCAGCACCGGTAGCCGGTGTAACCACGCTAGCCTCAGCGGAGGCCCCCGCAGCCCAATTCACCGCCACTGAGGTAGCCACTGCTCCCTACCCCCAGGCAGGCGAGCTAAGCCCGGCTTTAAGCAGCTCTGTAGGAGAAGCCCCCAAGTTACCTGATAATCAAGAAGAAATTATTTTCCATGATGCGCCCGAGCTGCTGAAACCAGTGACTAGTGGGGCAGCTGGAAAACCGTTTGAGGAAGCATCAGAAGCCGACCTACCATCCCAAGCACCGCCCATTCGGCCGCCCGCCGAGGCGGTGGCGGCCAGCCTGGAGTTTGGCCTAGCCGATGTTAGTCCGGCTGAGATAGTGGCCTATCAGCTACCCGAGTTTAGTGAAAATGCCGAGCCCGACCAGCCGGTCGGCACGCCCTTGCTCCCCCCCTTTAGTGGCGTGCCTGATGTGAGCTACGCCCCCACCGAGGGCAGCCGGCTGGGCTTTGGCCTGCTGCTGACAGGCAGCAGCAACGAGATACCCGCCGGCCGCCTGCCCCCGATTGGTGACTTCTTCGCACCCGACGCGCTGCTGCTCGCGCATGTGGCTGCCCAGTTGCCCGCGCTGCCCAAAGCGCGCCCGCTCGACCTTATCAACAGCTTTTTGCAACGGGCGCCGGGCGCCGGACGCCGCCGGGCCCTCCCTACCCCCGACGAGGAAGACCAGGCCGACTTATCGGTGCGCAGCACCCGCGCCGAGCCCGATTTAGCTTCCGAAAGCCTGGCCAAAATATTGACGCGGCAGGGGAAAGTTGACCGTGCCATCGCAATTTATGAGCGCCTGATGGTGAAACAGCCAGAAAAAATGGCGTACTTTGCAGCCCAAATTGACTCTTTGCGCCCCTCGGCGTAGTTATTTCTTTTCTTATGTACCTCGCCTTAGTTATTTTCATCCTGCTCATCTGCTTTCTACTGGCCCTCATTGTGCTGGCCCAAAACCCCAAGGGCGGCGGCATTAGCAGCCAGTTTGGGGCGGGCGGCGCCGCCAACCTGATGGGCGTGAAGCGCACCGGCGACTTGCTCGAGAAGCTCACCTGGGGCTTCGCCATCGGCCTGATTGTGCTGACGCTCGCTACCCACATGCTGAGCAATGGCAGCAATGGCCCCGTGCGCAGCATCAACCAGCAAGCCGCCCAGCGGGCCGTAGTGCCGGCTTCCGCGCCGGCTCCTACGTCGGCCCCGGCGCCCGGCGCCGCGGCGCCTTCGACCGTGCCCGCCCCGCAGCCCCAGCCAGCGAAGTAATCGGGCAGCGTTTTTCAGAAAATTCAGTGGTAAAAAGCCAGCGGCTTCCGTTTAAAACGGGGTCGCTGGCTTTTTGATTTGCGCCGTTTTGGTGGGGTAATAATGCCAGATGCGGCAGGCGCGTCTGCCAATCCGGCCAACCAAGGCGCGCATTCTGTCAGGTTTAGGCGGTTGGCACATTTCGTGTCAATCGCCGCCGCAGGAGTTCCCAACTTCTTCATTATCCAAAACATCCATTTCCCATTTCAACCAATGGCACTGAGCATTAAACCGCTGGCCGACCGCGTGGTCATCAAAGCCGCCGCCGCCGAAGCCACCACTAAGTCTGGCATCATCATCCCCGATACTGCCAAGGAGAAGCCCCAGCGCGGCGAAGTTGTAGCCGTGGGCGAAGGCCGCACCGCTGATAGCGGTAGCCTCATCAAGCCCCAGGTAAAAGCTGGCGACCAGGTGTTGTACGGCAAGTGGACCGGCACCGAAATTACCGTGGATGGCGAGGATTACCTCATCATGCAGGAGAAAGACATTCTGGCCGTTCTCTAAAGCATCGGCGCTGCGGCGCTCCCTACCCCCCTTTACTATTCTAACTTGCCCACCACAATGGCTAAGAACATTCAATTTGATACCGAAGGCCGCG
Organism: uncultured Rhodanobacter sp.; assembly: GCA_964657755.1. Taxonomy (GTDB): domain Bacteria; phylum Bacteroidota; class Bacteroidia; order Cytophagales; family Hymenobacteraceae; genus Hymenobacter. The sequence continues at coordinate 56,584 of CAZZWL010000007.1, read as the reverse complement.
ACCGCTTGAAGCGCGGCGTGGATAAACTGGCCAACGCCGTTAAAGTAACGCTCGGCCCTAAAGGCCGTAACGTCATCATTGACAAGAAGTTCGGCGCTCCTTCCATCACGAAGGACGGCGTAACCGTAGCCAAAGAAATCGAGCTGCGCGACCCCATCGAAAACATGGGCGCCCAGCTCGTGAAGGAAGTGGCCAGCAAGACGGCCGACCAGGCCGGCGACGGCACTACCACGGCTACCGTACTGGCCCAGGCCATCTACACCGCCGGCTCGAAGAACGTAGCCGCCGGCGCCAACCCGATGGACCTCAAGCGCGGCATCGACAAGGCGGTTATCGCCGTAGTTGCCAACCTGAAGGCCCAGTCGAAGCCGATTGCCAACAGCGCCGAAATCGCGCAGGTTGGTACCATTTCGGCCAACAATGACGCGGAAATCGGCAAAATGATTGCCGACGCGATGGATAAGGTTGGTAAAGAAGGTGTTATCACGGTGGAAGAAGCCCGTGGTACCGAAACCGAAGTGAAGACGGTAGAAGGCATGCAGTTTGACCGCGGCTATCTGTCGCCCTACTTCGTGACCAACCCCGAGAAGATGGAGACGGAGTTCGAGAACCCCTACATCCTCATCTACGACAAGAAAGTAAGCACCATGAAGGAGCTACTGCCCGTGTTGGAGCAGGTGCTTCAGACTGGCAAGCCCTTGCTCATCATTTCGGAAGATGTTGATGGCGAAGCACTTGCTACGCTCGTAGTAAACAAGCTGCGCGGCTCGTTGAAAATCGCGGCCGTAAAGGCTCCGGGCTTCGGCGACCGCCGCAAGGCTATGCTGGAAGACATTGCTACCCTCACGGGCGGTACGGTGATTTCGGAAGAGCGCGGCTACAAGCTCGAGAACGCTACCCTGGACTACCTCGGCACGGCTGAGAAAATCATCATTGACAAAGACAACACGACGATTGTCAATGGCAAGGGTGAGAAGGAGAATATCACCTCGCGCATTAACCAGATTAAGGCGCAGATGGAAACCACTACGTCGGACTACGACAAGGAGAAACTACAAGAGCGCTTGGCTAAGCTGAGCGGTGGCGTAGCTATCCTCTACATCGGTGCCAGCACCGAGGTAGAAATGAAAGAGAAGAAAGACCGCGTAGACGATGCCCTGCACGCTACCCGCGCCGCCGTTGAGGAAGGCGTGGTACCCGGCGGTGGCGTGGCCCTGGTGCGCGCCATCGAGGCCCTCGATGCGGTGACGACCCTGAACGGCGACGAGCGGACCGGTGTCAACATCATCCGCACGGCCCTGGAAGCTCCCCTGCGCACCATCGTGCAGAACGCCGGTGGCGAAGGCTCGGTAGTAGTGCAGAAGGTGCGCGACGGCAAAGGCGACTACGGCTACAACGCCCGCGAGGACCGCTACGAAAATCTGACGGCCGCTGGCATCATCGACCCGACCAAAGTAACCCGCTTGGCGCTGGAGAACGCCGCTTCTATCGCCGGCCTGCTGCTGACGACTGAGGCCGTTATCTCGGACGAGCCCGAGCCGAAGGAAGCCGCTGGCGGCCACGGTGATGGTGGCATGGGCGGTATGGGTGGCATGGGCGGCATGATGTAATCGCAGATTAACGCTGATTTAGCAGATTTCGCTGATTCAGTAGCCCACTAAAAAGCCCCGCTGGACATTGTCTGGCGGGGCTTTTTGGTGGGGCGCAGGGTAGTAGCTAAACGACCGCTTCGGCTTCGCGGGCTTTCATAATATTCACCAGCTTCGGACTGATAACGAGCAGGATAGCGGCAGCTACTGAGGCTGACACGACGAAGACCATGAAAAAGTCGTACAGGTTATTGATATGGTAGCCAAACAACACCGGGGCAGGCGCTTTCGACTGGGGGTCGGGGTAGAGGCTGCTCATGTAGCCAGCCAGGTAGTTGGCGGCGGCATTAGCCAAAAACCACACGCCCATCAGCAGCGAGGCAAACTTGACCGGAGCCAGCTTATTGACCAGCGACAAGCCAATGGGCGACAGGCATAGCTCGCCAATGGAGTGAAAGAAATACAGCGCTACCAGGAAGAACATGCTGACCTTGACACCCGGTTGCAAGTCCTTCACCCCGAGGCACATAACCAGATAGCCCAGGGCTAGTAGCGCCAGCCCAATGGCCATTTTTACGGGGGAAGGCGGCTCGTTGCCCCGCCGGCCCAGGGCCGTCCAAAGCACGGCCATGAGAGGGGCGCCGGCAATGACGAAGAAGGCGTTCAGATTTTGGAAGATGCTGGGCGGCAGCGTAATACCAAACAGCGTGCGGTTCATATTCTCCTTGGCGAAGAAAGTGAGTGAGGCCGGGGCCTGCTCGAAGGCCGCCCAGAAAAACACCACGAAGAACGACACCACAAAAATGACGACTACCCCTTGAATATCAGCCTTTGACAACGACTTGTCGCTGAAAATCATGAAGGCGATGCCTACCACCGCGATGAGCAGCAGCGGAGCAATGGTGGGGAACTTGGCCGAGTCGAGGTACAGAATACCCAGTATCAACACTAGTAGCACGGGCAAGAGCGCAAAAATACCCTTAACCGTGGTAGAATGAGTGGGCGTGAGGCCTACCTGCTGGCCCTCCGGGGTATGCAGGTATTTACCCTTGCCCCAGTTGAAAACAACCGTGCCGAGCGTCATCGCGATGCCGCAGGCCAGGAAAGCCCAGCGAAAATCCTGCGAGCGGCCGGTATCGCCCACGAGGCTGGTAATGGTATTGCCGATGAGCGAGCCCAGGTTGATACCCATGTAGAAGATGGTGTAGGCCGCATCCTTACGCTTGTCGCCCGGCGTGTAGAGCGAGCCCACCATCGACGAAATATTGGGCTTGAAAAACCCGTTGCCCACAATCATGGCCCCCAGCCCCAGGTATAGCAGCCAGTGGCTGAGGGGTTTGTCTTGCACACTGCCGTAGTTGCTGGCCGAAGCAAAGAGCGTGAACTGCCCCAGGGCCATCAGCAGCCCGCCGGTGAGAATGGAGCGGCGGTTGCCCCAGTACCGGTCCGAGATGTAGGCTCCGATAAGGGGTGTTAGGTAGATGAGACTGGTGTAGCCCCCATAGAACTTCGACGCGAACGCTTTGTCCATGCGCATGGCGTCGATGAGGAACAGTACGAGCACGGCGCGCATCCCGTAGTAGCTGAACCGTTCCCACATTTCGGTGGCGAAGAGCAAGTAGAGGCCGCGCGGGTGGCTGCCCGTGGCCGGTGGGGGCAGTTGCGGGCGCAGGCTGGCGGTAGCAGGTTGCATGCAGGTAACGAGGGAGTAAAGAGAAAGGAAATAAAAAGCCCCCATTCCGCAGCAGGTTGGGGGTGGGTAAAGCTAAGCATACTTTGGGCTAATGGCCAGTTGGCCGCGTTCTGCCTGCATGTGGGAGCAATTGATGGGGGTAGCCCGCCGGCGCACCAGTTTTTGGCCTTTGGTGATAGGAGCTCCAGCCAGTATGCATAATCAGAAAATACTGCCTTATCCAACCAGCACCAAAGGCTCGTCCGCAGCAAACACATTGGGACCCAATATTCTCTCCACTCAATCCGAGCGCAGTAAAGCGACTGCTAGTGACGGCACTTGGGCTGTCAAAATCCCATTCCGCGCCTAAATTGAGTTCTTCCCGCAGCTAAATGATGTCTCCATACTTCCTTGCGGGCGACGTGGCGCGCCCAAAACGTATTGGCGCCGCGCACACCGCTTCATACAAGACCGCACCAACCGTAATCTATCAATGCGCTATCAAGCAGCACGATATACTTTTCACACATTTAGCGCACACTCACAATTCGTAGCCCCAGCAAATGATTGGGCTTATTGGCCAAGAAAACCGGCATGATGAGGTAGTTGCGCGCATTGGTGCGCAGTGAAGCGCGGGCCATCAGGCTGTCTTCGTGACGACCCAGCACGAGCAAGTCGCGCACCTGGCCGGTACGAATATTATAGCTGGCAACTAAGGTTAGGCCGCCGCTACGAAAAGCTACCAAGGAATCCATCTTATTGGCGGGCGAGCTATTACCCACCGTTGGGTCAATAAGTTCGCGCTGCACGGCCTGGGCTGTCCCCAGCTTGCTACGCAGGCTATCAATTGGCTTTCCTAGCAAAGCCGGCACGTTGGTAGTAGCGACTAGGCTGGTCCGGGGGGGGGTAGGCGACGCCTGCGTTTGGGCGGGCTCGTGCGCGCCCGAGCAGC
>CAZZWL010000007.1:12872-52361 GCA_964657755.1 uncultured Rhodanobacter sp. | reverse complement strand
CCGCCAACAGCAGGCAAGCCCAGTAGGAGGAAACTACAAGGTTGGCGGCCCGGCTACGCATTAGTCGGAGGTGGCTTTGGCTGGCTTGCCGGCCATTTCACTTAGGTAGTGCCGCACAACCAGCGTGATGGAGGCATAGGATTCTTCGAGCCGGGCCAGGGCATCCTGGGGCGACATCCAGCGTACTTCCTCGATATACTCTTCGGTTTGGGGCCGCATCACGGAGTCGTCGAGGCATTTCATCACAAACCAGCTGGTTTTCTTCAGCATTTTGTTGCCCTTGTAGGCGTACGAATGCCAGGTGCTGGGTAGCTTCTCGCCCAGCTCAACCTTGATATTGCACTCTTCCTCCACCTCGCGCATGGCCCCCAGGGGCACGTCCTCGTCGCTCTTGAGCTTGCCTTTAGGCAAGTCCCACTTGCCCAGGCGATAAATCATCAGCACCTGACCGTTTTTTACTACCAGCCCTCCGGCTGCTTTGGCAATTTTAAACTGGTCTTTAAGGTGCAGGATAAGATTCTTCTTTTTGCGAACGAGCATGGTAAGGGAATTCAGCTTTTTGAGCTTTTTTACCTCCATCAGGCGCAGCAGGCGGTCGAGGAAAGCAGGGGTAGCGTCGCGCACGAGCACGTCGCCTACCAGGTCTTTGCTAGTAAAATCGTCGGTGGCCCCAAGCACGAGGTCGTACTTGTGTTTGTATACTTTATCGCTGAAATTCTTAATTATCAGCGGCACGTCGTTGATGAAAACGTTCATCGGGAAAATTTCAATAAAAAAAGGGCTACCGGAAGTTGACACCTCCACCACGGGCTACCCCATACGGTGAGGCGCGCCGCAAGATACGGGTTACCTGGATTTTTACGGCACAACCGGCGAGCGTTGCATCTTTGCCGAAGATATGACGCGGATTGGTTTACTTTCGGATACTCACGGTTACTTCGACGAGCGCATTGCGCACCACTTGCGCGGGGCGGATGAGATTTGGCACGCGGGTGATTTTGGCTCCTCCGAGTTGATTCTGCAGCTGACGGGAATGGCTCCGGTGTTTCGGGGGGTGTATGGCAATATCGACGGCACCGACGTGCGCTGCACCGAGCCCCTGACCCAGGATTTCGTGGTCGATGGCCTGCACGTAGTTATGACGCACATTGGGGGCTACCCAGGGCACTACGCGCCGGCGGCGCGGCAGCTGCTGGCCCAGGCGCGGCCGGGCTTGTTCGTGTGCGGGCACTCGCACATTCTGCGCATCATGCCCGACCCCAAGCTGGGGCTGCTGACCCTGAATCCCGGCGCGGCGGGCCGGCACGGCTTTCATCTGGTGCGCACCCTGCTACGCTTCAGCATCGACAAGGGCAAGGTGCTCGACCTGCGCGCCGTGGAGCTGGGCCCGCGCACGGCGGCCCTGGACACGGCCCGCTAAACGCAGAAAGCGCCTGGCAGTGCTGCCAGGCGCTTTCTACAAAAAAGAATAGCGCAACGACTTAGAGCGTTAGAGCGCGATTTCGGGCTTGGGATGCTCGCCAGCCTGGCCGTCTTCGGTCACGGGCTTGGTTTCGGCCTCCGCGGCATCGAAGCCGGTGGTGCCAGTCTGGTTGGCTTCAGTAGCCTGGTTTTTCTCGGGGCTCTGGCTTTCGAGCACGTGCTTGGCACCTTCCACCAGGTTGTGGGCCGCTTCCTGCACGGCATCGGTAGCTTTCTCCACGAGGCTATTGTGGGCTACGGCGGCGGCGGCATCGCTGGCAGCGTGCTTCACGGTATCGGCGGCTGCCGAGGCAGCGTGGGCTACTTTAGTCAGTAGGCCTTCGGCCTTCGGCTCAGCGGTATCCGCTTTGGGCTTAGTAGCGTCACCAGCCTTAGCGGCCGCTACTTTAGACTTTTTTTTTTCGTCGGCCGCTACTGCGGGGGCCGACTCAGTGAAACGCGCTTTCAGCTCGTCCAAGTCCACGTTTTTCAGCACGGGCGTACGCAGCAAGTTCTTGATTTTGCGCGTTTCATTGTTGGCACGGGCAATGTTTTTGCGGTGCTTGCGCTTCAGACGGGTAACGGACATGATTTCCGGGGAAATTAGATTTCTGGCAAATGAGGTGCAAAAATACGGGTTTACATTTGAAATCCCAAACCTTATTTGCATTGCTCGCTTCTGAGGGCCTGCTGCCGATTATTTTCCAAAAACCAGCGGCCTGCTTCCAGCCGTCCGCCGCCCCAATCCATGCCTGCTGCTGCCACCACAATCGACCTGCGCTCCGACACCGTGACGCGCCCTACCCCCCCCATGCTGGCCGCTATGCTGGCCGCGCCCGTCGGCGACGACGTGTACGAGGAAGACCCCACTGTGCGCCAGCTCGAGGAAACCCTGGCCGCCCGCTTCGGCCTGGAAGCCGGCCTGTTTTGTCCCTCGGGCACCATGACCAACCAAATTGCTATTCAGGCGCACTGCCCGCCGCTGTCGGAAGTCATTTGCGAGGCCACGGCCCACGTGTATTTGTGGGAAGTGGGCGGCATCGCGCACCTGGCCCGCGCCTCGGTGGCGCTGCTGCCCGGCAACCGCGGCCGCCTCACGGCCAGCCAGCTGGAGGCCGCCATCCGGCCCGCCAATAACGTGCACTACCCCACCACCCGGCTCGTGTGCCTCGAAAACACCCACAACCGTGGCGGGGGCAGCTGCTATCAATGGGCTGATTTAGAGGACATTGCCGCGCTTGCCAAGCAGCAGGGCCTGGCGCTGCACCTCGACGGCGCGCGCATCTTCAACGCGTTGGTGGCTACGGGCCAACGCAGCGAAGACTACGGCCGCCTGTTCGACTCCATTTCGGTGTGCCTGAGCAAGGGGCTGGGCGCGCCCGTGGGCTCGGTGCTGCTGGGCTCGCGGGAGTTTATCAGGGGCTGCAAGCGGCTGCGCAAGCTCATGGGCGGTGGCTGGCGGCAGGCGGGCTACCTGGCGGCGGCCGGGCTGTATGCCCTGGAGCACCACGTGGCCCGCCTGGCCGACGACCACCGCCGCGCCGCCCAGCTGGCCGAGGCGCTGAGCCCCCTCCCCTATGTGGCCGAAATCCTGGCGCCCGAAACCAACCTGGTGATTTTCCGGCTCGATGAAAGCCGTCTGACCGTGGCTGACTTCCTGGCCCGCCTCGAGGCGCAGGGCATCAAGGCCAGCGGCTTTGGGGGGAGCTGGGTGCGCTTCGTAACGCACCTCGACGTGGATGACGCGATGCTAACGCGCGTAACGGAGGCCGTGCGACAGCTGGCGGCATAGCAGCAACATGCGGCGGGGCGCTGGGGCTGGCGCCGCATGTTGCCCGGCCTGCCGGCTGCGTATTTTTTTACTGCTCAACGTTCCTACCCGCCCGCGCTGGCACTTTCGTGCCTTTCTTGCCCAAATGTCCGCCCTCTTTAATGCCCTGGCGCTGCTCCTGGTGGCCGCCGCCGCGTTTGCCTACCTCAACCACCGGTTCCTCAAAATGCCGATGGCCATTGGCCTGATGGTGCTGGCGCTGCTCTCGTCGCTGGTGCTGCTGGAGCTGGGTAAAACGGGGTTTCAGCCGGTAATTACCATTGCGCGCCTCGTGGACGGCCTGGATTTCAGCGCCTTGCTGATGCAGGTGATGCTGGGGTTTTTGCTGTTTGCGGGGGCCATCAACGTGGATGCCCGGCGGCTGGGCGAGCTGCGCTGGCCGGTGGGCCTGCTGGCTACCCTGGGCACGGTGCTGAGTACGGGGCTGGTGGCAATCGCCCTCTACTACCTGCTGCCGCTGCTGGGGGTGCCCCTGCCGCTGCTGGCCTGCCTGCTGTTTGGGGCGCTCATCTCCCCCACCGACCCGGTGGCGGTGCTCAGTATCTTGACCAAAGCCAACGTGCCCACTTCGCTGGAGCTGAAAATCGTGGGCGAGTCGCTCTTTAATGATGGGGTAGGCGTGGTCATTTTTATCACGCTGCTGCGCGTGGCCGAAATGGGCCCGGCCAACCTGAACCCCAGCCACATGGCGCTGCTATTTGCCCAGGAGGCGGGCGGCGGGCTGCTGCTGGGCACCGCCCTGGGCCTGGGCACGGCCGGGCTGCTGGCCTCCATCAATAACTACCAGGTGGAAGTGCTGCTGACCCTGGCCCTGGTGATGGGTGGCACGGCCGTGGCCAACTACCTGCACACCTCGGGGCCGCTGGCGATGGTGATGGCCGGGCTGCTGGTGGGCTACTTCAGCCGCAAGGGGGCTATGCTCTCGGACGAGTCGCAGGACTACGTGGACAAGTTCTGGGAGCTGGTTGATGAGATTCTCAACGCCATGCTTTTCGTGTTGATGGGCCTCGAAATGCTCATCCTACCCCTGCGCCTGAGCACCGTGCTGGCCGGGCTGCTGGCCGTGGCAGTGGTGCTGGCCGCGCGGGTGGTGGCCGTGGCCGTGCCCCTGAAGCTGCTGCAAGTGAGCGGCCGCCACCGCCCGGGGCCCCACTCCATAAAAATGCTGACCTGGGGCGGCCTGCGCGGCGGCCTGGCCGTGGCGCTGGCCCTGTCGCTGCCCGGCGCGCTGCACCGCGAGCTGCTGGTGGGCATGACCTACGTGGTGGTGGTGTTCAGCATCGTGGGGCAGGGCCTCACCATTGGGCCGCTGGTGCGCTACCTGGGGCTGTCGAAGGCATCTTCCGGCGCAGAGTCCGCGTAAACAGCGGGTAAGACCGATGGCCGCGGCCGGGCCTGGTGCCCCGCCGGGCCGCGCTGCCCATGAGCTTTTTTGTTATTGCCGACGTCCACGGCTGCCTGCACACCCTGCGCGAGCTGCTCACCCACTGGCGGCCAGCCGAGGAAACGCTGGTGCAGCTCGGCGACCTCGTGGACCGCGGCAACTACTCGCCCGAAACCGTGGAGCTGTGCCGCCAGCTCAGCCAGGATTTTCCCGATAAGACCCTCTTTTTGCAGGGAAACCACGACTGGGGCATGGCCGAGCACCTGGGGCCGAACGGCCCCTACCGCGCCTGGCTGGACTGGGGGGGTAGGGCCACCCTGCAGCAGTATCAGCGGCACCGCGCCTGGCTGGCCCCGCACGCCGCTTGGCTCGGCCAGCGCCCGCTGCACTGGGGCAACGACCACGTACTGTTCTCGCACGCCGGCTTTGCTGAGGTAGACGACCCGCTGGACCCCAACAACAACGATGGCGTGCTGTGGCGACGCGGGCCGCTGCGCCACCTCGCGCTGCGCCAGGTGGTGGGCCACACGGTTACGGCCAGCCGCCAGCCCGAATACGTGGAGGCCTCCGATACCCTTTACCTCGACACCGGGGCCGCCCTCGGCGCCTGCCTCACCGGCCTGCGCCTGAGCGAAACCGGCGAGTCGTTCGAAACTGTTGCTATCCCGACCGCGCCGGAGGATATCTATTCGTTCGACAAAATTCATTGACCACGGGCCTTAGCTCGCCAGCAGTACAGTTTCGCACTTCCATGCCCGCCCCTACCCCCCTCCCCAACGCCGAACCCCACTGGCACGCCGCCGGCCTGGCCCACCTTAGCCAGGCCGACCCCGTGCTGGCCCAGGCCATTGCCCGCGCGGCGGGCCCGGTGCGCCCCGCCGCCCACGAAGACCTGTACCTGGCCCTGCTGCGCGCCATCGTGAGCCAGCAGATTTCGACCAAGGCGGCGGCGGCCATCTGGCGGCGCTTCACGGCCCTGTTTCGGCCCGATGGCTACCCCGAGCCGCGCGAAGTGCTGCGCCTGAGCGAAGACGAGCTGCGCGCGGCCGGCCTGTCGCGCCAAAAGGCGGGCTACCTCCAGGCCATTGCCGATTACCAAGAGCGCGGCCTGCTCGACTACGAGCACCTCAGCCAGCTTGACGAAGAAGCCTTTACCGCCCACCTCACCGCCATCAGGGGGGTAGGGCGCTGGACGGCCCAGATGCTGCAAATGTTTGCCCTCGACCAGCCCGACGTGTTCAGCGAGGGCGACCTGGGTATTCAGAATGCCATGCGCAAGCTCTACGGCCTGGAAGATACCGGCCGGGCGCTGCACAAGAAAATGCTGCTGCTGGCCGAGCCCTGGCGCCCCTACCGCTCGCTGGCCTGCAAGTACTTGTGGCGCACCCTCGACGCGCCGCCCGCCAGCTAGGACGGCCTGGGCTGGGCTGGCTAGCCGGACGCCAAGACGCATCTTTGCGTTTCGGCGTCCGCGCCGTTCGGATGATGTCGTTCAACGCCGAGACGCACGGATGCGTCTCCACGGTCGGCTTCTATCTTTACGCCCACGTTACCCCCACTTCCCTGCCCTACCCCCGATGGCCGACCCCCACGTAGCCGCCCACCCCACCGTTTCTGCCACCGAGCTGCTCGCCGCCAAAAACCAGGAAGCCCTGCTCGGCGGCGGCCAGGCCCGCATCGACGCCCAGCACCAAAAAGGCAAGCTCACCGCCCGCGAGCGCCTTGACCTCCTGCTTGATGAAGGCTCGTTTGAGGAAATCGGCAAGTTTGTGATGCACCGCGCCAAAGACTTTGGCCTCGACAAAGAATACTACCTCGGCGATGGCGTAGTAACTGGCTACGGCACCATCCACGGCCGGCTGGTGTACGTTTTCTCGCAGGATTTCACGGTGTTTGGCGGCTCGCTGAGCGAAACGCACGCCGAGAAAATCGTGAAAATCATGGACCTGGCCATGAAAAACGGCGCGCCCGTAATTGGCCTCAACGACTCGGGCGGGGCGCGTATTCAGGAGGGGGTAGTGAGCCTGGGCGGCTACGCCGACATCTTTTATAAGAATACGCTGGCCAGTGGCGTGGTGCCGCAGCTTTCGGCCATTATGGGGCCGTGCGCGGGCGGTGCGGTGTATTCGCCGGCCATCACAGACTTCATTTTGATGGTTGAAAACACGAGCTACATGTTCGTGACCGGCCCCAACGTGGTGAAAACCGTGACCCACGAAAACGTGACCAGCGAAGAGCTTGGCGGCGCCAGCACCCACAGCACCAAAAGCGGCGTCACGCACTTCACGGCGGCCAACGAGGTCGTCATCATCCAGCAGCTCAAGCAATTGCTGAGCTACATGCCCCAGAATTGCGAGGAAACCGCCCCCGCCCAGCCCTACCCCCTCGACCAGGACGAAAGCCGCCCCGCCCTCGACACGCTCATTCCGGCCAACGCCAACCAGCCCTACGATATCCGCGAAGTCGTTGAGGGCCTGATTGATGCCGGCTCATTCATGGAAGTGCACCAGAACTTTGCCGAGAACATCGTGGTGGGCTTTGCGCGGCTGGCGGGCCGCAGCATCGGCATTGTGGGCAACCAGCCGGCCGTGCTCGCGGGCGTGCTCGACATCAACGCCAGCACCAAAGCCGCCCGCTTCGTGCGCTTCTGCGACTCGTTCAACATTCCGCTGCTGGTGCTCGAAGACGTGCCCGGTTTCCTGCCCGGCACCGACCAGGAGTGGCGCGGCATCATCACCAACGGCGCCAAATTGCTCTACGCCTTCTGCGAGGCCACCGTGCCGCGCATCACCGTGATTACCCGCAAGGCCTACGGCGGGGCCTACGACGTGATGAACAGCAAGCACATCGGCGCCGACCTCAACTTTGCCTGGCCCACCGCCGAAATCGCCGTGATGGGCGCCAAGGGCGCGGCCGAAATCATCTTCAAGCGCGAAATCGCGGCGGCCGAAAACCCCGAAACCAAATTGCAAGAAAAGGTGGACGAGTACCAGCAGAAATTCGCTACCCCCTACCGCGCCGCCCACCGCGGCTTCGTGGATGAAGTAATTCTGCCCTCGCAAACCCGGCAGAAATTAATTCGCGCCTTTAAAATGCTGGAAAACAAAGTGGATACCTTGCCGCGTAAAAAGCACGGGAACATTCCGCTCTAAGCGCACGCGCATGAACTGGCAGGCCAACGGCAATATTCTTTTGGGTATCGGCGCGTTTGCCCTGCTGCTGGGCCTGCTGCTACGGTTTAAGGCGGGGCGGTGGCTTTTGGCCGCGCTGCTGGTGCTACTCACGCTTGGTTCGCTGCTGAGTGGCGACTGGCACGCCTTGAGCGACGGCAACCCAGATATTGACGGTGACCCGCACAAAATCAGTCGCTATTGGTTGATAGGCGGCAGCATTCTTCTAGCGCTTGGGCTGGCGTTTCGTGCGCTAGCCAGCCAGTCGATTTAATTATTTTTTTCTTTCGCGTATGCGTCCCGAATCGTTCGAATTTCTCGAAAAATACCTGAACAACTCCTCCCCTACCGGCTTCGAAAAAGAAGGCCAGAAACTGTGGCTGGAGTACATCAAGCCCTACATCGACGAGTATTTTGTCGATACCTACGGCACCGTAGTTGGCGTTATTAATCCCGACGCGAAATACAAAGTCGTCATCGAGGCGCACGCCGATGAGATTTCATATTTTGTCAATTATATCACCAAGGAAGGCTACCTGTATCTGCGCCGCAATGGCGGCTCCGATGCGTTGGTGGCCCCTAGTAAGCGCGTCAATATCTACGGCGAGAAGGGTGTGGTAAAGGGTGTTTTTGGCTGGCCCGCCATTCACGTGCGCAAGGTGGAGCAGGACAAGGCCCCGACCATCGAAACCATTTTCCTGGACTGCGGCGCCAGTAGCGCCGATGAGGTGGAAGAAATGGGCATCCACGTGGGCTCAGTTGTCACGTTTGAGGACGAGTTTACGGTGCTCAACGACAAATACTACGTGGGCCGCGCCCTCGACAACCGCGTGGGCGGCTTCATGGTGGCCGAAGTAGCCCGGATGCTGAAGGAGAACGGCAACAAGCTGCCCTTCGGCCTCTACATCGTGAACGCGGTGCAGGAAGAAATTGGTCTGCGCGGCGCCGAAATGGTGGCCCACCGCATTAACCCCGACGTGGCCATAATTACCGACGTGACCCACGACACGCAGTCGCCGATGTACGAGAAGAAAACCAGCGGCGACATTTTCTGCGGTAAAGGCCCGGTCATTACCTACGGCCCGGCGGTGCAGAATAATTTGCGCGATTTAATTATTAATACGGCCAAGGAAACCGACATTCCGTTTCAGCGCGCCGCCGCTACCCGCGCCACCGGCACCGACACCGATGCCTTCGCCTATTCGGGCTCGGGCGTGGCCGCGGCGCTCATCTCCCTACCCCTCAAATACATGCACACCACCGTCGAAACCGTGCACAAAGACGACGTGGACAGCGTGACGCGCCTCATCTACGAAACGCTGCTGCGCATCGAGGACGGGCACGACTTCCGGTATTTCAGCTAATTGAATCCTCTTTTTGAAAAGCGGCCGCCTTTAAATATGCGGCCGCTTTTTTGTTTAAGCGGCAACCTAAAATGGCTTATAATTCGCATCAGCGGCCGGTTACGGTTATTGACCAGCTCGGCCGAACAACCACGTATCCCTACCCCCCACTTCGGATTGTATCGCTGGTTCCTTCGCAAACGGAATTATTATTTGACCTCGGCTTGCGCAATCAACTAGTGGGCGTCACGAAATTCTGCACGCAACCGCACTATGCCCGGCACAGCGCTGCCGTAATTGGCGGAACGAAGAATTTCGACTTCGCTAAAATCAAGTCTGCGCGTCCCGATTTAATTATTGGCAATAAGGAGGAAAATTACGAGCAGGGCATCCAGCAGTTGGCGCAACACTATCCGGTCTGGCTGAGTGACATTGCTGACCTACCTGGTGCGCTGCTGATGATTCGGCAAATCGGCACCATCACTGGCAAGGCACATCTCGCCGAGCCGTTGGCGGCTGAGATTGCTAATTCTTTCGCGGCGCTATCTACCACTTTCTCAAGTATTCCAGCTGCCTATTTTATCTGGCGCAAGCCCTACATGGTGGCGGCCGGGGGCACCTTTATTAATGACATGCTGAGCCGGGCGGGTTTTCGCAACGTGTTTGATGGGCTAGGCCGCTACCCCGAAATTACGGCTGAGCAATTGCGGGCTGCCGCGCCGGAACGCATTCTGCTTTCGTCGGAGCCCTACCCCTTCGCGGAGAAGCACATGGCTGAATTTCAGGAGATTTGCCCAGCAGCCAAAATCCAGGTCGTCGATGGTGAATTATTCAGCTGGTACGGGAGCCGGCTGCGCCTGTCGCCGGCCTATTTCCGGCAGTTACTGGCCACATAACCACCCTGCGAAACCCGGCGATTTAACACCGCGCAACACTGCGCGAAAAGCAACCTGGGTTATCTTGCTCCCTCATCCCTACCCCCCTATGGACCAGCGCATCATCAACCTCTTCGACGAGTATACCCACCGCCCGCTGTCGCGCAAGGAATTTCTGGACCGGCTGGTGATGCTAGCGGGCAGCGTGGCCCTGGCTACCACGGCCCTCTCCGTACTGGAACCGGGCTACGCCCAGGCGGCTACTATCTCGCCGCTGGCGGAGAATTTGGTGGAAGAAACCGTAACCTGGCCCGGCGACGGCGCCACCGTGAGCGGCTACCTGGTGCACCCCAAGGGCAAGAAAAAGCGTGGCGCCGTGGTTGTAATTCACGAAAACCGGGGCCTCACGCCACATATCAAGGATGTGACGCGGCGGGTGGCACAGGCCGGCTACCTCGCGCTGGGCGTGGATGCGCTATCGGTATTGGGTGGCACGCCGACCGACGAGGACAAGGGCCGCGAACTAATTGGCCAGCTCGACCCAACCAAAAACCTGAATAATTACCTGGCCGCTCTCACTTACCTGCGCGCCCGGCCCGAGTGCAACGGCCGCACCGGCTGCGTGGGCTTCTGCTGGGGCGGCGGCCTGGCCAACCAGCTGGCGGTGCACGACCCCCAGCTCAACGCCGCCGTGGCCTACTACGGCCAGCAGCCCAAGGCCGAAGACGTGCCCCAGATAAAAGCCAACGTCATGCTGCACTACGCCGGCCTCGACCAGCGCATCGACGCCGGCATCCCAGCCTACGAAGCGGCGCTAAAAGCCGCCCACACGCCCTACGAACTATTTGTGTACGAAGGCGTTAACCACGCGTTTAATAACGACACCTCGCCCGCCCGCTACAATGCCGAGGCGGCTAAATTGGCCTGGGAGCGCACGCTTCGGCTGTTTAAGGAGAAGCTGGGGTAACCAATTTTTAAACTATGTGGTCAGACCTCCGAAAAGACATCGAGGTAGCTCGCAAGTCTCTTCTCATTCCTGAATCCGATTTGAGTCCGCTGCCCCATACAACGGACTGGCATCGATTAGAGGAGCGTATTTACAGTACCTTCTGCGAATTAGAAGGTAAAAGCAGACCTAGCTGGCTCTGGAATAACTATAAAAATGAATGGTATGGTCTTGGTCTAAAAGGTTATCCGGATGATATTCTTGACCAAATTGTTCCGATTGGTGAAACTGTTTGGTTTATGGCTTACGATGGAGATGATTTCCTGTTTTATCAAGGCAAAGTCAAAGCTATTCAGAAACTATTGCCCGAATTAACTTATCTTGATGAGTACTACTTAATAAATAAGAAATATGAATAGTTACTGAGCGTCAATCATCACGATAGTTTGACTGGCACTGGGGAGTTTATTATCAATCAATTTAAACTATTTGCACAACGCTCGCCAGAAATGCTCACAGTAATTTATCCGGCGTAATCGGCAAGTCCCGCACGCGCTTGCCGGTGGCGTGAAATACCGCATTGGCAATAGCGGCGCTCACGCCCACGATACCGATTTCGCCCAGGCCTTTGGCGCCCATCGGGTCGAGGTAGTCATCGGGCTTATCGATAAAAATTACGTCGAGAGCAGTTGGCATATCGGCGTTGGTGGGGACGTGGTAACTGGCCAGGTCTTGGTTGGTGATGCGGCCGAATTGGTGGTCGAGCACGGCATCCTCCATCAGAGCCAGCCCGATGGCCCAGGTGAGGGCGCCGTACACCTGGCTGCGGGCGGTTTGGGGGTTTAGGATGCGGCCCGCGTCGATGGCCGATACGATGCGGCTCACGCGCACCTCGTGCGTATAAGCGTGTACGCGCACCTCTATAAAGCAGGCGCCGAACGACTTACTCGATTTTTCGCCCTTCTCCGGTACTTCGGGCGACTCGTACAGGACTTCGAGCGCGGGCTGGCCGCTGCGGCGCAGCACCTCGCCGTAGCTGAGGCTGGCGGCCGGGTGGCCGGCCCAGCGCACCTGCCCGCCCTCGGCTGTCAGGTCGGTAAGCTTCGCCTGGGCGAAGGGCGAGCCGGGGGTACTAAACGCCAGGTTCACCAGCTGCTGCCGGAGCGCCGCGCAGGCCCCGTGCACGGCCGCGCCCACCGAGGCCACCGTGTGCGAGCCGAACTGGCCGGGCGCGGGGGGTAGGGCCGAGTCGCCCAGCTCGAAGCGAATGGTTGAGGGAGCCACGCCGCTGGCGTCGGCCGCGATTTGGGTCATCACGGTGGCGGTGCCGGGGCCCACGTCGGCGGTGGCGCTTTGCACCAGCAGCGTGCCGTCGGGCAGCAGGCGGGCGCGGGCGCTGGCCTTAGCCCGCGAGGCGTGGTAGATGCCCATCGCCATGCCCTGGCCCACCAGCCAGTCGCCGTCGCGGGTGGCGCGGGGGGTAGGGTTGCGCGCAGCCCAGTTGAATTTCTCGGCGCCCTGGGCGTAGCACTCGCGCAGGTAGTTGCTGCTCCAGGGCTTATCGCCCTCGGGGTCTACGTCGGCAAAATTCTTCAGGCGCAGGGCCAGCGGGTCCATTTTGAGCGCATAGGAAAGCTCATCCATCGCCGATTCAAGGGCAAACGAGCCGGTGGTTTCGCCGGGGCCGCGCGCCCAGCAGGGCGTGCTCAGGTCGAGGGGCACGAGGTGGTAAGTGAGCGCGGCATTCGGGCAGCGGTAGCCCGACTTGGTGGGGTGCAGCGTGCGCTCGGTGAACTGCTCGTAGCGCGAGGTGGCCCCAAACGCCTCGTGCGACACGCCCACCAGCGTGCCATCGGCCTGCGCGCCCAGCGCCACGTGCTGCACCGAGCGCGGCCGGTAGCCCACCAGGCTGAATTCCTGCGCGCGCTGGTTCATCACTTTCACCGGCCTACCCACCGCTTTGGCGCCGATAATGGCGGCCATCTCGGGCGGCCAGATGCGCGAGGCGCCCCCAAACGCGCCGCCCACGAACGGCGAATGCACCCGCACGCTCGCCTGGGGCAGGTTCCAGAGCTTCATCAGGTCCTGCTGGGCCAGCGTGGGGGCCTGGGTTTTGTTCCACACCGTCAGCTGGTTGCCCTGCCATTCGGCGATGGCGGCGTGCATTTCCAGCGGGTTGTGCACTTGCAGCGGCGTCTGGTACTCGTGGGCCACTTGCACGGGGGCCGTTTGGTAGGCCTGGGGCTGGCCGCGGGTGTAGTCTTCGCTTTTTTTGGGCGTGTAGCTGTTCGCTAAGTTTTTGGTAATATCCGTTTGCGACGCCGTGTGCTCGTACTGCACGCGCACCAGCGAGGCGGCGTGCTGCGCCTGCTCCAGCGTGCTGGCAATGGCCAGCGCCACGGGCTGGTTGCTATAGTGAATCTTGTCGTCAAAAAACACCCGTAATTGCTGGCCCACTACCCTGGCGTCGGGCTGCGGGTTGTCGTAGCCAGGCACGCGGGGCGAGTTCAAATGCGACACGATGGCCAGTACGCCGGGCATTTTAGCCGCCTCACTTGCATCGAGGTGCGCGATGCGGCCAGCGGCAATGGTACTGGTGACCAGCACCCCGTGCACGCAACCGGGCACGGCGTGCTCGGCGGCATAGCGGGCCTGGCCGGTTACTTTCAGGCGGCCGTCGACGCGGCGGCGCGGCTGGCCAATGTGGGGGGCGGGCATAGCAAAGTAGCTTCGGAATAAACTTCCTGATTCTACGACATTCCAAGCCTTGCGTTGGCCGTCAACTGCGTAAGTGGCGCAACCAGCACATCGGCCTTTCCCAGTTTATTCGCAATGACAGCAAAGAATTTATTTCGCATCAGTATGCTACTTCTGCTAGGCGCCGCGTTTTTTGGATTCGAGATTATTAATATGATGGTCAGTTTACAATACGAAACTGCCGGTCAGAACGAATGCGTGAGCACTATTACGCAAGTCAATTTATGCGACGCCATTACGCATTGTAAAATTCTCAGTAGCAGCTGCCTCATGGCAGGAGTTTTCCTGTTTGTGTGGAGGGTTAAAAAAGCAAATCAGCTTTAAGTAGCCGGCTGCTTTTCCTCCTTTGCCCTATCCAGCGTTTCGGGCATGAATACCCAAAACACGACCAGGCCCACCACCGCAATGCCGGCCAGAGTGAGAAACGTGAAATTATCTCCCCGATTCTTTGCCAGGTAGCCCGCCACTGAGTTGCTCAGAAAAGCCCCTACCCCCTGCGCCGTGGCGATGGCGCCCTGCGCGGCGTTGAAGCTGCCGGTGCCCTTGGTGAGGTCGGCGATGATGAGCACGCCCACCACGCCAAAAATGCCGGCCCCGAGGCCGTCCATGCACTGCACGGCGATGAGCGCGGCCGGCGCGTGGCTCAGGGTGTAGAGCACACCCCGCGCCGCCAGCGCCGCAAAGCCAAAGAGAAACAACGGCTTACGCCCCAGCTGGCCGGCCAGCTTGCCGCTGGCCGCCGCCACCACCATAAACACGAGCTGCGAGGCCAGCATGTAGCCCGAGGTGAACAGCACCGCCTGCTTGGTGCCTACCCCCTTGGCCAGCAGCTGCGTGACCAGGGGCACCATCGCGGCATTGGCGAAGTGGAAAATGACCGCTGAAATCAGAAAAACGACGACCGGCTTTTGCTTCAGTAAATCGCGAAAGCTGCGGAGCAATTCTTTGATGCCGTCCCAGGCGCTGCCACCGGAGGCCGGCTTGGCAGCGGCTGGCTGGCCGCCACCGGCCGCTTTGTCGGCCCCGCGCGCCTGCTCAAAGTCGATGTCATCGCCCTTGATGCGCAGCACGCACAGCACAGCCCCGGCGCAGAGAATGGCCACGAAATAGAACATCCAGCGCAGGTTGAAATAGTAGCCCACCGCGCCCAGCGCCAGCGCCGCAAACATGTTGCCCGCCGCGTTGAAAGCTTGGTTGGTGCCCTGGGCCTGGTCAAATTTCTGGCGCCCCACCAGGCCCAGCGCGATGGCCGACAGGCAGAGCGGAAAAATGGCACCGGCCACCCCAATCAGCGCCTGCCCACTCATCACCACGGGCTTGGTGGTGACAAACGCGGTGGCCAGCACGGCCAGCGCAATGAGCCCGATGCCGACGAGCAGCAGCGCCCGCTTCTGGCGCAGGCGGTCGATGAGGACGCCGGCGGGCGTTTGGGCCAGCACCTGGGCAATGTTGCCGGCCGCCAGCGCCGAGCCAATCTGGGCCTGGTTCCAGTGCACGCTCGACTGCAGGAAGAGCGCCATGTAGGGGCCCATGCCGTTCTGCACGTCGGCGATAAAAAAGTTGAGCGCCCGCAACGCCCGGACACTCCCCTTCTTGGGGTCGTTGGCTAGGTCGGGGCTGGCCGCCGCCTCCCCGCCCTTAGTGGCTGCCTGCCGGGCATTTTCGGGGGGCTTGCTGGCAGCTTCGTTGGCAGGGGTAGCAGCGTTGGCCGACATAAAGCTGAGTAGACGAATGGGTTAACTAAACAAATCAGGCCAATGACTAAGCGCGATTTCAGAGCCCGCGTTTCGTGGTGCGGGCTCTCAGTCCGCACTATTTCGGGGCCGAATACTATTTCCGAAACCGCGCAACCAGCCACTTGCCAATCCATACGGCAGGGGGTGCCGGGCGTTTAGCAACTAGCCGTAAAAAGGTCATCCCGCTTCCTCTTATTGATGCAGAATGACCTTTTCTACTGACTTGCGGAACGGCGCGGCACCCCGCGCCGCAACGTGGTTAGCGAATCAGGAAGGACTCACCGCCTATCGTCAGCGTTTCCAGCTGCATGGGCGCGGGGTGGCCGGGGGCTCGCAGCTCGCCGGGGTGGTCGGCGCGGCGCTGGCCAGTGACCTGCACGGCGGCGCCTACTTCTAGATAATCAGCTAGTTGCTCACCCAGATGCGGTGGAAAGCGCAGCTCAGCGGCTTCGCCTGCGAGGCGCAGAGCGCGCGGGTGCCCTTTGAGGTCGCGCAGCAGCTCGGCTACCGTGCCCTGGGCAGAAAAGGGCTCGGCGGCGGGGCCGGCGGGCTGGGCGCGCAGGGCCTGGCCGCCCACTTCGAGGCTGGCCAGGTGCAGGTGCTCGTCGCCTTTGGGCGTAGTGTGGGGGTAGGCCTGCACGGTGGCGGCAGCGCCCGGCTGGGCCGCCGCGTGCAGCGCCTGGCCAAAGTGGGGCGGAAATTTCACGGTGCGCGCGGTGCCGTCGGCGGTGAGCGTGAAGCGGTCGTACACGCCGTCGGGGTTGGCGCCGTACTCGCCCACCGTGCCGGGGTAGGTGGTCAACTTGTGCAGCCGGGCCCTGGGTTTATCGGGTTTGGGGTGGGGCTTTTTGGGCTTATCTTTTTCCGACTTGTCGGCCGGGGCCTTGGGGGCGGGCTTGGCGGCTTTATTTTCTTTTACTTCGAGGTTGTTGATTTCGCTGGACATCACAAAGGGAGGTTTGCAGGGCAGTAAAAAGCTTACTGTGCTGCAAACCTCCCCCAACCAACTTAACCCCGCCTGAAGACGGGATTAATTTTTCTTCAGCACCGTGTGCGGCGGATGAATCTGTGCCTGGGTCCTGCTACCAGCCGCTTATCAGGCTGGCGTAAGAAGCATCTTGCCCGCACCTCAGCCAGAGGGTTATACCCTGGCGGGCTACTCCCTCCGCCATGCGTGACCACGAGCTGCCTACCCCCCCTACTGCGGCTTGGCGGCGGCGGGCAGGGGCTTGCGGGGCAGCTTTTGGTCGCGCATGGCGGCGTTGTACACGAACGAGGCCACCACCACGGACGCCTGCTTGAGGTCGTCGGCCACGAGGCGGTCGTAGGTATCCTGGTTGGAGTGGTGGGTGCGGGCGAAGTAGTCGAGCCCATCCTGAATGAACTGGAAACCGGGCAGGCCCACCGCGTCGAAAGCCACGTGGTCGGTGCTGCCGGTGTTGCGCAGCGTCACGGTCGTCGCATCCATGTCGGCGAAGGGCTGGAGCCAGGCGGTGAAAATGGGCTTCACGGCCTCGTTGCCCTGCGCGTAGATACCCCGGATTTTACCCGCGCCATTGTCGAGGTTGAAGTAGGCGGCCAGCTTCTCGTGGTCGGGCTTGAGGAGCATGGTGGCGGGGTCGGCAAAGTGGTTTTTGACGTAGTTGCGCGAGCCGTGCAGGCCTTCTTCCTCCTCACCCCAGAGCGCGATGCGGATGGTGCGGCGCGGCTTGAGGCCGCTGGCTTTCAGGATGCGCACGGCCTCCATCATCACGGCGCAGCCGGCGGCGTTGTCGGTGGCGCCGGTGGCGGCGTGCCACGAGTCGAGGTGGCCGCCGAGCATGACGACCTCGCTTTTGAGCTTCTTATCGGTGCCCGGAATCTCGGCCACCACGTTGTAGCCCTTCAGGTCCTGGGTCTGGAAGTGGGTTTTGGTTTCCAGCTCCACTTCGACCGGAATGCCGGCCTCCACGAGGCGGATGAGGCGCAGCTGGTCCTCGCTCGACATTTCCAGCTCGGGCAATACCGGCTTGGCGTCGGCGGCGTAGGGCGCGCCGTTGGTGGTGAACACGGTGCCGTCGGTGCCCCGGCCGGGGCTGAGGATGGCGGCCGCGCCTTCGGCCAGGAGCATATCGCCCAGCTTCTGGCGCAGTTCGCGGGCGGCCAGCAGGGCGGCGCGGCGGGCCTCGGGGTTGGCCTCGGCGGGGCGGTTGGCGGCGGTGGGCGCGCCACCGGCGGGCGCGTCGGCCATTTTCTGCAAGTCTTCGGCGGTGAGGCGCCTGGCGTCGGGCTCGAAGTTGGGGGTAGGCGGCGTGGCCACGGGCAGCACCACTATTTTATCGCGCAGCTGGCCTTTGTATTTATCCAGGTCGGCTTCGGTTTTCACGTTCACGTAGGCCACGGCTTTGCGCAGGCTGCCGGGGGTGCTGGGCGTCCAGGCCTTGGGCACGCCGATGAGGGCGTGGTAGTAGGGCGCCGTCATGGCCACGTAGCTTTTGTCGATGTCCCAGCCGCGGCCAAAGTCGCCCCAGGCCTCCACGTTGGCGTTGGTCAGGCCGTAGTCGGTGAGGCGCTTTTTGGTCCAGGCGTTGGCGCGGGCCAGGCCCTCGGAGCCGGCCAGGCGCGGGCCGCACACGTCGGTGAGGTAAAAGGCCGTTTGCATCACCTGAGAACGGTTCAGGCCCTCGTCCTTGATTTTGGCCAGGGCGGCGGGGTCCAGCTTTTCGGGGGTCTGGGCCAGGGTGGGCACCGCCAGCCCGCCCGCGACGGCGAGGGTAAAAAAGATTTTTTGCATGCAGGGGGGGTAGTTGGTCAAGCGAAAGCCAGGATGAATAATGGGCAAGGACACCAGTTGCCAGGTGGGCGTTGCGTGATGATAATCAGTCCCTACCCCCTCTTCAGGGGCCGGTCTTAGCCCTGGCCAATGCTGGTTTTGGCCCCGCCGCCAGCGAATAATTGCCTGGCCTTCGGCCCATCGCCACCAGGCCGCCACCGGAAAGCCCACCCGCCGGAGCTACCCAGCAGCCGCGCCGGTGGACTAACCCAAACCCATTTTATTCGTTTGGGGAAAGTGACTGGCTGATGAAGACTACCTGCGGGCAACCTCAACAATAGCCGGGTCTGCCGGTTAAAAGCGCTTATGAAGATTTTACGCCGCGCCGCGCGGAGCTATTGGTGGGCTTTGTGCGGGTGTTTCCTACTGGGGTCGGGCCAGGCTTGGGCCCAAAATCTGGCCACTACCCCCCCTCCGCCTCCCGACGGGCCGCTTACCCTGCCACAGTGCCTGAGCTACGCGCTGGCCTACCAGCCGCTAGTGCAGCAGGCCCGGCTTGATGAGCGCAGCAACGAGGCCGACATTCGCATCGCGCTGGCGGCCTGGCTGCCGCAGGTGGGCCTCACGGGCACGGCGCAGCACTACTTTGGGCTGCCGTTTACTGTGTTTCCGGACCCGACCACGGGCATCGCTACCCCCCGCCAGCTGGGCGTGAAGAACGTGACGACCCTGGGAGGAAGCGCCACGCAGGTCATTTATAATAACGACGTGGCCCTGGCCGCCCGCCAGGCCCGCTACACCCGGCTGGCGGCGGGCCAGAACACGGTGAACACGAAAATCGCGACCGTATCGGACGCCAGCAAGGCGTTTTACGACGTGCTGCTGTCGCAGCGCCAGCTCGCGGTGTTCGACGAGGACATCCGGCGCCTGGGCCGCAACTACCAAGATGCCAAGGCCCGCTACGACGCGGGTATCGTGGACAAGACGGACTACCTCCAGGCCGAGATTTCGCTCAATAACTCGGTGGCCGGCCGCAAGCAGGCCTTCGAGGCGGTGAAGGCCAAAACGGCCTACCTCCAGCAGCTCATGGGCCTGGCGGCCGACAAGCTCATTACCCTGAAATACGACACCCTGCAGCTGGAGCAGGAGGCCGTGGCCGACACGCTTGAGCACCTCAACCCGGCCAACCGCATCGAGTTTCAGCAGGTGCTGACCCAGAAGTCGCTGCAAGGGCTCAACATTGATTATTACCGCTACGGCTTCCTACCCTCGCTGTCGGCGTTTGGCAACTACAACTCAGTTTATCAGGCCAATACGTTCAGCGAGCAGTACAGCCAGCGCTTCCCGAACTCGTACACGGGCCTGCAGCTGGGGCTGCCGCTTTTCACGGGCTTCCGGCGCACCTACAACCTGCGCCGGGCGCGCATCCTGGACCAGCGCATCGACCAGGATTTGCTCAACACCCGCAACCAGGTGACGACCGAATACGCCACCGCGCTGGCCAACTACAAGGGCTACTACAACGACTACGTCATTGGCCGGCGCAACCTGGACCTGTCCAAGGAAGTGTACCGGGTCGTGGACTTGCAGTACCGCGAGGGTATTAAGGCCTACCTCGACTTGCTGGTGGCCCAAACCACGCTGCGCACCTCGCAGCTCAACTACTACAGTGCGCTGTTTCAGGTACTTACCAGCAAGGTAGAGCTGCTGCGCACGCAGGGCACGCTGCCCACTACTTATTAATTCCGCCTTCGCCTAATGAAGACTAACTACTTGGCCCTGTGCGCCATTGCGGGCCTCGCGGCCAGCGCCGCGTGCGGCAAGAAAGACGATGATAAAAAGAACGCGCCGCCGCCGCCCACCGCCGTGAGCGTGGTGACGGCCCGCACCACCGACGCCGTGTACTACGACCAGTACCCGGCCACGGTGGTGGCCCTCAAGAGCGTGGAGCTGCGCTCGCAGGTCACGGGCTTTATTACGAGCCTGAACTTTCGGGAAGGCGACCTGGTGCCGGCGGGCAAGGTGCTGTATGAAATCGACAAGCGCCAGTTTGAGGGCGCCTACCAGCAGGCCGTGGCCAACCTGCGCAGCGCCCAGGCCTCGGCCCAGAATGCCGACGTGAACAAAACCCGCTACCAGCGCCTGCTGCAGCAGGATGCCGTGGCCCGGCAGCTGGCCGAAAACGCCGTGACCACCGCCAGCACGGCCGGCAGCCAGGTGGCCGCCGCCCAGGCCGCCGTGAACATTGCCCGCACCAACCTGGCTTTTGCCACCATTAAGGCGCCGTTTGCGGGGCGCATCGGCATTTCGCAGGTGCGGCTGGGCACGCAGGTGAGCGCCGGCACCACGGTGCTGAACACGATTTCGACCGAGGACCCCATCGCGGTGAACTTCGCGGTGAATGAGACGGATATTCCGCGCTTTCTGGCCTTGCAGGGCCACAAGGGGGGGGTAGGCGACTCCACGCTGCGCTTCGTGCTGCCCAATGGCCAGCCGTATAATCAGCCGGGGAAAATTCAGACCATCGACCGGGGCGTGGACGCGCAAACCGGCACCATCACGGTGCGGGTGCAGTTTGCCAACCCCCAGCGCCAGCTCAAGGATGGCCTCAGCGGCGTGCTCAAGGTGCTGAATACCAAGTCGGGCAGCCGCCTCGTCATCCCCAACAAAGCCATTGTGGAGCAGATGGGCGAAAACTTCGTGTACGTGGCCCGCGGCGATAGCGCCAAGCAGCAGAAAGTGCAGCTCGGCCCACGCCTGCGCGACGACATCGTGATTCTGAGCGGCCTCAAGGATGGCGAGAAAATCGTGACCGAAGGCGTGCAGAAGCTGCGCGACGGCGGCAAAATTCAGATTAGCGCGCCCGGCGCGGCGGTCGCGGCCCCGGCCGGGCCCGCGGCGGGCAAATAGATGAAATAGAACGTCATGCTCATCTGGCGTCCGCTTGTCGAAGCATCTCGCTCGCAGCAGTAATCTCAACCGATAGCAACGATGCGGGCGAGATGCTTCGACAAGCGGACGCCAGATGAGCATGACGTTCTACTTATAGTTAGGACTTTCCAATATGATTGCAGAAACATTTATTCGCCGGCCCGTCACGGCCATTGTTGCCTCACTGGTGATAGTGCTGGTGGGCGTGCTGGCCATGCTGAACCTGCCCATCGGGCAGTATCCCGAAATCACGCCGCCCACGGTGTCGGTGACGGGCACCTACATCGGGGCCGATGCCCAGACGGTGGAGCAGACCGTGGCTACGCCCGTGGAAGTGCAGGTGAACGGCACGCCCGGCATGACCTACCTGCAGAGCAACAGCACCAGCAACGGGCAGATGAGCATGACGGTGAACTTCGACGTGGGTACCGACATCAACATCGCGGCCCTCGACGTGCAAAACCGGGTGGGCATTGCCACCCCTACCCTCCCCCAGGAAGTGCAACGCCTGGGCCTCACGGTGCGCAAGCGCAACCCCAGCATCCTGATGCTGGTGGCCATGTACGCCCCCAAAGGCAGCCACAACACCACGTTTCTCGACAACTACGCCAACGTGTTCATCAAAGACGCGTTGCTGCGCACGAAGGGGGTAGGCGATATCGTGAGCCGCGCCGACGACTTTTCGATGCGCATCTGGCTCAAGCCCGATAAGCTGGCGGCGCTGGGCGTGACGGCCAGCGACATCTCGACCGCGCTGGGCGAGCAGAACGCGCAGATTGCGGCCGGCTCGGTGGGCGCGCCGCCCGCCCAGCGCGGGCAGTCGTTCGAGTACATCGTGACGGTGCAGGGCCGCCTGGCCACCATCCAGCAGTTTGGCGACGTGGTGGTGAAAACCCGGCCCGAGGATGGCTCGCTGGTGTACCTCAAGGACGTGGCCCGCATCGAGCTGGGCAAGTTCAACTACGCCAACAATTCTTACGTGGACGGCAAGCGCGCCGCCTACCTGCTCGTGTACCAGGCGCCCGGTGCCAACGCCCTCGAAACCTACGACAACGTGCTGGCCACCATGAACCAGCTCAAGAAGCAGTTTCCGGCCGACCTCGACTACATCGTGCCCTTTGAGGCGGCGAGCGTAGTGAAAGTATCCATCAAGGAAGTGGTCGAAACGCTGGGCGAAGCGCTGCTGCTGGTCGTTATCGTGGTGTTCGTGTTCCTGCAAAGCTGGCGCACCACGCTCATTCCGGTGCTGGCTATTCCGGTGTCGATTATCGGCGCGTTCATCGCCTTCATTCCGCTGGGCTTCACCATTAACACGCTCACGCTCTTTGGCTTTGTGCTGGCCATCGGCATCGTGGTCGACGATGCCATCGTGGTGGTCGAGGCCGTGGAAGTGAACATCAACGAGCGCAAGATGAGCCCCGTGGACGCCACCCTGGAGGCCATGCGCGAGATATCGGCGCCGGTTATTGCCATCGCGCTCATCCTGGCGGCGGTGTTCGTGCCGGTGGGCTTCATCCCGGGCATCACGGGGCGCTTGTACCAGCAGTTTGCCATCACCATTGCCATCTCGGTGCTGATTTCGGCCTTCGTGGCGCTGTCGCTCACTCCCGCGCTGTGCGTGCTGCTGCTGCGCCCTCACGAAGAAGGCCAGGAGCAGAAAGGCTTCATTAACAAGGGCTTCAAGAAATTCAACGACTGGTTTGCCCGCGTCACGGAAAAGTACGGCAACGGCGTGCAGCGCGGCATCAAGCACTCGCGCTTCGTGGTCATTATCCTGGTGTGCCTGGTGGTGGGTGCCGGGCTGCTGTTCCGCAGCAAGCCCAGCGGTTTTTTGCCCACCGAAGATGAGGGCCGGATTATCATCACCTTCAACCTGCCCGAGGGCGCCTCGACCGGCCGCACCGTGGCCACGCTGGAGGAGATGATGAAGGAGCTGAGCAAGACCAAGGGCATTGCGCACTACGCCGCGCTCGGCGGCCTGAACGCGGTTAACTTCTCCTCCAAATCGAACTCGGGCACCATCTTCTGCCAGCTGCAGCCCTGGGAAGACCGCTCGGACAAGGAGCTGCAGCTAACTGGCCTGATGGCCAGCGTGCAGCAGCGCATGGCGCGCTTTAAGGAGGCTACTACGGTGGTGATTTCGCCGCCGGCCATTCCGGGCCTCGGCAACACGGGCGGCTTCTCGTTCATCTTTCAGGAGCGCGAGGGCCAGGGCGATATCAAGGTATTTGACAGCAACCTGCAAAAATTCCTGGGCGCCATTCGCAAGCGCCCCGAAATCGCGTCGTCCTTCTCGTTTTTCACCGCCAACACGCCGGGCTACCAGCTCGACATCGACCGCCAAAAGGCCAAGAAGCTGGGCGTGTCCATCACGGAGGTGGGCAATGCGCTGCGCACTTACCTGGGCAGCGCCTACGTCAACGACTTCACGCTCTACGGCCGCACGTTCCGGGTGGTGGCGCAGGCCGACTCGTCGTATCGCGGCGACATCTCCGACCTGGGCCAGTACTACGTGCGCAACACGGCCGGCGGCATGGTGCCGCTGAGCACGCTCACCACCTACCGGCGCACCGAAACCGCGCCGCTCATCTCGCACTACAACCTGTTCCGGGCGGCCGAAATCAACGGCAACCCGGCCGCCGGCTTTAGTTCGGGCGACGCCATCAAGGCCTTGCAGGAGACGGCCGCGCAAACCCTACCCCAGGGCTACGGCTTCGAGTTCTCAGGCCTGAGCCGCGAGGAATTGCTGGCCGGCGGCCAGACGATTTACGTGTTTGCGCTCTCCATCATCTTCGTGTTCCTGTTTCTGGCGGCGCTGTATGAAAGCTGGTCGGTGCCGTTTTCGGTGCTGCTGGCGGTGCCGGTGGGCATTTTCGGGGCCATTCTGGCGCTGTTTTTCCTGCCCAAGCTCACCAACAACGTGTACGCCCAAATCGGGATGATTACGCTCATCGGCTTGTCGGCCAAAAACGCCATTCTGATTGTCGAGTTTGCCAAGGAGCGCGTGGATAAAGGCATGCCGCTGGTCGATGCCACCCTCGACGCCGTGCGCCAGCGCCTGCGCCCCATCATCATGACCTCGCTGGCCTTTATTCTGGGCATCCTACCCCTCGTGTTTGCCTCGGGCGCGGGCGCGCAAAGCCGCCAAACGCTGGGCTGGACTGTCCTGGGCGGCATGCTGGCGGCCACGGGCATGGGCATTTTCATCGTGCCGGTACTCTACGTCATCATCACGCGCTTCGCCTACGGCAAGGAAAAGCTGGCCGAGCTGGAGAAAAACTACAAGCCCGATGAGGAGCACGGCGGCCCCAAGCCTGACGGCGAGCCGCCCCACGCCCCGGCAGCCCCCGCGGGCGCACCGGCCCCGGCCTAGCGCCTACCCCCCTCTCTTTACCCGAAAGCCAGGCCTCGCGGCCGGGCTTTCTTGTTTATTTGGGAAGCCAACGGTGGCCGCGCCGGTGGCCCTACCCCCCCTTTCCTACCCAACGCTATGCGTATGCGCTTTTTTCATTGCCTACTACTGCTGGGCACCCTGGGCCACGCCTGGGGCCAGACTTTTACCAACCCGCTGCTACCCGCCGGGGCCGACCCGTGGGCCATTTACCACGATGGCAGCTACTACTACATGCACACCACCGGCCGCGACCTCACCATCTGGAAAACGCCGAACCTGGCCCAGCTGGCCCAGGCGCGGAAAACGACCATCTGGATGCCCCCCGCCACCGGGCCTTACTCCAAAGAAATCTGGGCGCCGGAGCTGCATTTTCTGGCCGGCAAGTGGTACGTGTACTTCGCCGCCGACGATGGCAGCAATGACCACCACCGCCTTTATGTGCTCGAAAACCCCGCGCCCGACCCCACCACCGGCAAATGGACCCTGAAAGGCGAGCTGAAAACGCCCGATGATAAATGGGCCATCGATGGCTCCGTGTTTGAAACCAGCGGCCAGCTCTACGCCATCTGGTCGGGCTGGGCGGGCGACGAGAACGGCCGGCAGGACATTTACCTGGCCCGGATGAGCAATCCCTGGACTATCACCGGCGCGCGCGTGCGCATCTCCGACCCGCGCTTTGGCTGGGAGCAGCACGGCCTGCTACCCCGTTTTGGGCCCGGTGAGCCGGCCTACGTGCTCGTGAACGAAGGCCCGCAGTTTCTGGCCAGCCCCGGCGGCCGGGTCAACATCGTGTACTCGGCCAGCGGCTGCTGGACCGATTTCTACGCCCTGGGCCTGGTGTGGGCCGAGCCGGGCGCCGACTTGCTCAACCCCGCCTCCTGGCACAAGGAGCCCGAGCCCGTGTTTCGGGCCCACAACGTGAAGGGCACCTATGCCGCCGGCCACAACAGCTTTTTCGACTCGCCCAACGGCAAGCAGCACTGGATACTCTACCACGCCAACGCCGAGCCCGGCCAGGGCTGCGGCCGCGACCGCACGCCCCGCATGCAGCCCTTCACCTTCGCCGCCGATGGCGCGCCCGTTTTCGGAGACCCGCTGCCGCTGGGCCAGGAACTGTCGGCGCCAGGCGGAGTGAAGTAGCCGGAGGGGGGGTAGGGCGTTTGTCATTGCGAGCAACGCGAAGCAACCGCACCAGAACGAGTCGTTCGGATTTCGTTCTGGTGTTATTGCTTCGCGTTGCTCGCAATAACAGGCGTTTTTACGTAATTCTTAAAACAGAAGAGGCCCGGCTACAACGCCGGGCCTCTTCTGTTTTATCAAATCGACCTGAACTTACTCGCCGGCTTTTTCCATCAAATCGGCCAGCTCCTGCGAGATGCCGGTGCTGCTGAAGCCGCCGTCGTGCATCAGGTTTTGCATGGTCACGTAGCGCGTCAGGTCCGAGAAGAGCGACACGCAGTAGTCGGCGCAGGCCTCGGCGGGCGCGTTGCCGAGCGGCGACATCTTGTTGGCATACTCGTAAAACGCGTTGAAGCCGCTGATGCCGGTGCCGGCCGTGGTTTTGGTCGGCGACTGCGAGATGGTGTTCACGCGCACCTTTTTGAGGTGGCCCAGGCGCTGGCCATAGCTGCGGGCAATGCTTTCGAGTACGGCCTTGGCCTGCGCCATGTCGGTATAGTCGAGGAAGGCGCGCTGAGCGGCGATGTAGCTGAGCGCCACCACGCTACCCCACTCGTTGAAGGCGTCCTGCTTCTCGGCCACGGCCAGCATCTTGTGCAGCGAAAGGGCCGACACGTCGAGCGTCTGCTGGAAGAATTTGTAGTCGAGGTCGCCGTAACTCTTGCCCTTGCGGATGTTGGCGCTCATGCCAATGGAGTGCAGCAGGAAGTCGATTTTGCCCCCAAAGTGCGCCTGCGACTCGGTAAACAGCGTGCCCAGCTCCTCCAGCGAGGTGGCATCGGCCGGGATGATGGGCGCGTCAATCTCGGCGGCGAGGGCCTTGATTTCGCCCATGCGCATGGCCAGTGGGGCATTGGTGAGCACGATGCGGGCACCTTCGGCGTGAGCTTTCTGGGCGACTTTCCAGGCAATGGATTGGGAATTGAGCGCGCCGGAGATGATGCCGACTTTGCCGGCGAGGAGATTAGAGGACATAGAGTGTAGGGTAAGCTTTAGCTTGCCGCCAATAGGCGAAACCGATAAGCAAAAGTAGGCAATCGCCCGGCAAGCTAACCGAAGGAAGGCGTAAGCCAATGCTTACCCCACTTCTACCTCCCCACGCAGGGCCAGCAGCTCGCGGGCGCTCTGCAGGGCGTTTTCGCTGGGCTTGGCCCCGGCAATCATGTGCGCGATTTCCCTGATGCGGTCCTCCGGGCTCAGCTGCCGGATGCGGCTCACCGTGCGGTCGGCGCGGTCTTCCTTATACACGAAGTAGTGGGTGTCGCCGGCCGCCGCCATTTGCGGCAGGTGCGAAATGGCCACCAGCTGGTGCTTGTGCGCCATCTGCTGCATCATACGGCCCACTTTCACCGCGATTTCGCCGCTGATGCCGGTGTCGATTTCGTCGAATACTATCGTCGGCAAGGCCGTTTTATCAGCCAGCATGTACTTGATGCACAGCATCAGGCGCGAAAACTCACCGCCCGACGCGGCCTTGCTCAGCGTCTGGGGCTGCGCGCCCTTGTTGGCCGTGAACAGGATGCTCACCACGTCGGAGCCACTAGCCGCGAGCGGCCCGGTTTTGTGCTCCACCACGATGCGCGCGTGCGGCATCCCGAGGTCGGCGAGCAGCGCGCTCAGTTCCTTCTCAAACTTGGGAAAAGCCTTGCGGCGGCTTTCCGAGAGCTTGGCGGCCTGGGTCGTGGCCTGCTTAAGGGCCGCATCCGAGTCTTTGCGCAGGCGGGTTATTTCCTTGTCGAGGTTCAGCACCGAGCCCACTTTCTGGCGCAGGGTTTCGCGGGCTTCGAGCAGGCCTTCCACGTCGCGGCGCTGGTGCTTGCGCTGGAGGTTGTAGAGCACCGTGAGGCGCGCCTGCAGCTCTTCGGCGCGGGCGGGGTCGCCCTCGGTGCGGCGCTCAGCGGTTTCGACCTCGTCGGCAATGTCGTGCAGCTCAATCAGGCAGCTTTCGAGGCGCTGGCGCAGCTCGCGAAAGTTCTCTGAATAGTTGGCTACCTGCCCAAGCAGCGTGGAGGCGTCCTTCATGGTGCCGGTGGCACAGCTTTCGCTGTCGCGCAGGCCGTGCAGCGCCTGGCTCAGCTTGTACTTGATTTCCTCGGCGTTTTCGAGCTGCTTCACCTCTTGCTCCAGTGCGTCCTGGTCTTCTTTGTCGAGGTCGGCTTCTTCCAGCTCGCTCAGCAGGAAGCTATTGTAGTCCAACTCTTTACTGGCCTGCACCGACTGGTCTTCCAGCGCCTTAAGGTCGGTTTCGAGCTTGCGGTACTGGCGGTAGGCGTTGCCATACTGGGTGCGGGTAGGGACGAGGTTGGCGTAGAGGTCGAGCAGGTTGAGCTGAAACACGGCATCGCCCAGCAGCAGCGTATCGTGCTGCGAGTGAATATCCATGAGGTTCGCGCCAATCTTGCGCAGCGCGTCCAGCGTCACGGGTGTGTCGTTCACGAAGGCCCGCGATTTGCCCGAGGGACTGATTTCGCGCCGCAGAATGCACTGCGTGTCATAGTCCAGGTCTTCCGCGTCGAAAATATCCTGAAGCTGGTAATTCGTAATATCAAACTGCCCCTCAATCACACACTTACGCTCCGTGTTAAAGAGCATCCGCGAGTCGGCCCGGTTGCCCAGCAGCAGCCCGATGGCCCCCAGCATAATGGATTTGCCCGCCCCGGTTTCGCCGGTAATAATGTTGAGCAGCGGCGAGGGCCGCATCTCCAATTGCTCAATAAGAGCGTAATTCTGAATGCGTAAATCGACTAACATAAATCGCTGATTTTGCAGATTGAGCAGATTTCGCAGATTCTATCGGCTCGTTCTAACTTCATTTTTTATCCTATTAATTCCTGCCTGCTCGTTCTACGGACCCAAACAATAATCTACTGCCGAGGGCCAAAAAGCACCGCAAGCTGATACCCCAATCTGCGAAATCTGCGCAATCCGCTAAATCAGCGATTTAGGACGGTCTGATATTTTGCCAGGTTGCCGGGGTCTACGTCGGTGAGCAGCGCCACGAGCTGCTGCTTCTGCTGGGCATCGGTGCTGGTGCGGAAGATGTTGGTAATCTCGTCGGCTTTGGCATCGAAGAAGGCGCGCAGGAACAACGTATTGGGCCGCACGGTGTTAGCCTTCTGAATACCGGTGAGCGCGGCCATAATGGAGGTGCGCGCCTCGTCGGGCTTTTCAATAAAAATATCCATGCCCTGCCGGTAGTAAGCGTACAGCCCGGTGCGGAAGGCTTCGAGCTGTGGGTCGGTCAGGTTGTTGAGCAGCCAGTAGCGGTTGCGCGGGCTGGCATCGGTCCAGCCGGGGTCCGCCTCATTGGTAGTAGTCTGACTAGCAGAGTATTGCATGATTACCCGCGCTTGGTCGTAGTAGGTCGAGCCGCCGAGCCGGGCAAACGAGTCCTGGTCGCTCCCAATCACCAGGTAGGCATAAAAGGCCAGCATCGACGACAGGTTATTGACGAAGTTGTTGGCCGCAAAGTCGAGCGGCGTTTGGGGCGTATAATTAAAATTAAAGCTACGGTCGTTGATATTCAACAGGTTAGTCTCGTAGCTGGTGCCGTACACGGGGCGCGTGGCGATGAGGCGCATCGTAGCCTGGTACGTCCCGTTCTGCGGAATGCCCGTGATGCCCACGAACAGGCGCAGCTTAATGCGCTCCTCGGGCCGGTAGGTTTGCCGGGTCCAGGTGCGCGTGTTTAGGAAGGCCGTCATGTCCTTTTGCAGCTGCTGCACCAGGGTAGGGTCCGTTATCGTCACGTTTTCGAGCGTCACGGCCACCTGGGCATTTAGCTCCTGGGCCTGGGCGCCTACCCCTGCCAGCAGCAGCAAGGCGAGCAAGGCAATTAACTTACGCATACACAGCAGCATAACGGTTTAAAATCAGGGCTACCAGCGCGTGCGCCAGCTCACTTTTGGCCTGTAGCTCAAAGTTAAGCACCTGCCCGGCGCGGTCGAGCACGGCCACTTTATTGGTGTCGTGGCCGAAGCCCGCCCCGGCATCGCGTAAGGAATTGAGCACGACTAAATCGAAGTTTTTGCGGCGCAGCTTGTCCTGAGCATGCGCCAGCTCATTGGTAGTTTCCAACGCAAAACCGACGGCAAATTGTTCAGCGCGCTTGCTTTGGCCGAGAGTAGCGGCGATATCCACGTTCTTCACCAGCTCCAGCGTGAGTGTTTCGCCCGCTTTCTTAATCTTTTCGGCGGCCACGGTGGCGGGCCGGTAATCGGCCACGGCGGCGGCAAATACCCACACATCGGCCAGCGGCGCGGCCTGGGCGGCGGCTTTGTACATCTGCTGGGCCGTTTCGACGCGCACCGTCGTCACGAGCGGGCTGGCAGGGGGGGGTAAGGCCACCGGCCCGCTAATGAGCGTGACCGTGGCGCCCGTCGCGGCAAAAGCGTCGGCCAGGGCGTAGCCCATCTTGCCCGTCGAGCGGTTGCCCAAAAAGCGCACGGGGTCGAGCGGTTCATAGGTAGGGCCAGCGGTGAGAAGAATATGCATTTGCAATTATCAATTAACAGTGAGCAATTAACAATTGAAGGCTGCTTAGCTAAGTAGACCAAAAAACTTCTCCAGCTCGGCCACCATCTGCTCGGGTTCCAGCATGCGGCCGGGGCCGCTGAGGCCGCTGGCCAGCTCACCCGCGGGCGAGTCGAAGACGTGGTTGCCAAACGAACGCAGACGCTGAATATTCTGCTGCACGGCCGGGTGAGCGTACATGTCCAGGTCCATAGCCGGGGCCAGAAACACGGGGCAGCGCGCCGATAAGTACACGGCGCTCAGTAGATTAGGGCACAGGCCGTTGGCCAGCTGGCCCAGGGTATTGGCGCTGGCCGGGGCAATAACGTAGGCCTCTCCCCACAGGCCCAGCTCCACGTGGTTGTGCCACTGCCCACTGGCCGCATCACGCAAAAAGCCCGTCAGGACGGGCTTTTTGGAGAGGGTACCCAGGGTGAGGGGCGTGACGAAGGCGGCGGCGGCCTCGGTGAGAATGACCTGCACCTCGGCCCCGGCCTGCACCAGCAGCCGCACCAGCGGCGCGGCTTTGTAGGCGGCGATGCTGCCGCTCACGCCCAGCAGAATCCGGCGGTTTTGAAGGGGTAGTAGTGCGTGGGAAGCGAGTTCGGGCTGCGACATTTCTTCAGAAAGAGAACCCCAAACTTAGCAACCAGGAACCCGAAACCTTAGAACAGCTCGCGGGGAATAATAACGGGCGCGGCCTCGGGCGTTTCGTAGTGCAGCTCGCCGGCGATGAACTCCTCGATGGCCTGGCTGGTGGGCTTGGGCTGGCGCTCATACTGCTTGCTGATTTCAATCTGCTCGCGGTTTTCGAACACTTCTTCGAGGTTGTCGACGGTGGTAGCGAACTCGGCCAGGCGGTCAGTCAGCTCCTCTTTCAGCTTCACCGACAGCTGGTTGGCGCGCTTCGAGATGATAGAAATCGCCTCGTACACATTATTTTTTTCGGTCGTGATGTCGGCCAGGTTACGGGTAACGATGGAGGCGGAAGCGGGGGTTTTCATGGGAAATGACAATTCGTTGTAGTAGTGACTGATTGAATTAGCGGCCCCGGCGGCCACCGCCACCGGCGGCGCGCTTGGGAGGTTCGGGGGCAGCGGCGTTTGTTTGGTCAACCACGGCCTGGGCCGCCGTCTGAGCCTCCGGAATACTCTTGAGGCGTTCCAGCTCGGCGCGGCTGTCGTCGTACATGGCCTGGGCCGTGCGGATATTCTTGCTCTGCGGGTAGGTATCGATAAAGTGCTGATAGAACGCCACCGCATCGAGGTAGCGCTCGCGCTGCTTGCTCTCAATGCTCTCCCTGGCCCACTCGTATTGAGCTTGCAGGCGCAGGTACTCGGCCTGCTCGCCGTAGGCCGAGCCAGGGTACTGGGTCGTGAAATTGCCCAGCGACGTCACCGCCGCCTGGTTGTAGCGCAGGCCATAGTAGAGCTTAGCGCTCTGGAAAGCCTTGTTTTCCACCTTCTTCTGCAGCTCCTGCGACATGGCGTCCGTCTCGGTGCGGAACTGGCTGGTGGGGTAGGTATTGAGAAAATCCTGAATCGTTTCCAGCGCCGTCACGGTGTTGGTTTGGTCCAGCTCGTAGCCGGGCGAGTCGCGAAACAGCGACTTGGCCCGCAGAAACGACGCCTCCTCCACCTGCGGCGAGTTGGGGTAGGTGTCGATAAACTGCTTGAAATAATAGGCGCTCAGCACGTAGTTGCGCTGCTTGTAATTGGTATTGGCGAAGTAAAACTGCGCCTTTTCGGCCTCGGGCCGGCCCTTGAGCAGCGGAATCAGCTCTTCCAGCAGCGTACCCGAGCGGAAATAGTCGCCCTTGTCGTAGTACTTGATGGCCGCCTCGTACTTCTCATTGACGTTGGCGCTTTTAAGCAGCTTCTGGTAGCCCGTGCAGGACCCTAGCGAAAGAGTGCTGGTAAGCAGAACCGCGGTAATCAGACGGGGAAATCGCATATAAAGGGCAAAGGTACAAGTAAAACGGCGGCCGCGCCACGGGTAGTTCCGCCGCCGGCCGCGCTAGCTTAGGAGCCGCAGAGCTAGCGCGGGGTTGCAACGGCGGCCGGCTTGGCTGCCGCCGGGGGGGTAGGCGGCCGCGCCGGGGCCTTGGGCGCGGGCATACTGACTTTGGATTTCGCCCTGGTTTTGGGCCGGTTTTTTGGGCGGGTAGTGGGCTTTGCTTTGGCTTTGGTCTTCGCCTTGGGTTTGGCCTTCTTGATGTCGCTGGCGAAGTGCTTGCCAAAGACGATGCGCCGGGTAGGGCGCTCGGCCGCCCGCCACCGGAAGCCTTTGAGCTGCTTGCTTTCCGGCTTTATTTCGTGCACCGGCGTGTAGCTGGCTTCGGGGTTGGTGAGCCAGCTGAGCTGCTTAATTTTATTATCGACGAAGCGCGCCTGCATGGTAGCCGACACCGACTTGTTGAGGCCGCTCATGGCCGTGTCGCCATCCAGGGTAAAGTAGAGGCTCTCGGCGTTGCCGAGCACGTCGATGCGGGCCATCTGGCTGCGCCGGAAATACGCCACCATGTTGCGGCCCTTCACCTGGTTGTAGTCCTGCACGGTGTCTTCCTGAATGGCAAACGCATTGGAAAACAGGTTGGCCCGCTCCAATTGGCCGTGCTTGAAGCGCAGATTCATCGAGTCGGAGGTGAGCTGGTTGCGGGCCTGCCACACCACCGGGTCGCGGTTGAGGTAAATGATGCTGTCCTGGCGGTCGTAGGTGAGCGAGTCGCAGCGGCCCTGCATCTTGCCCCGGAAAATCTGCACCTTGGGCCAGGCGTAAATAATGGGGCGCTGCACGGCGCGATTGAGCCGGGTTTCCACGCTCAGCAGCGTGTCGGCGGCCAGGTAGAGGGTATCCTTGCCCGAGATATTGCGCACCACCGGCCGGCCGCCAAACAGCTTGGTGCGGCCCAGCGCCCGCCAGTAGCGGCCGCGGTCGCCGCGCAGCACCACGTTGTCTTTCTTCGAAATGAGCGAGACGTGGCCCGTAGCCACCCCATAAAGCTTCACCTGGTCATACACCAGCACGTCGCCGCCGAGCAGGTAGCCGGGCGTGTCAATCTTGGCGTTGCGGGCAAAATTGGACACCCGCGTCACCGTATTATACGTGCCTTTTTCGGCGTAGAGGTCGCCCTGCGCGCTCTTGATGCGGGTAGGGCCGTCGAAATACGCGATTTTGGAGATGGTATTAAACGTGAGCGTGTCGTTGCGCAGGTCGGTAGCGGCGCCTTGCTCATCGAGCGAAACCAGGTGCACATCGCGCTTAAAGACAAAGACTTTGCTATTGGTATCGTAAAAGCCCTGCTGGCTGTCGAGAGTGTTTTTGGGGTCTACGAGGTGGCCGCCCACGGTGTAGAAGGCCGTTTTGCGGGTCAGGTCGTAGTCGAGGGCCGTGGTGGTGAGCGTCATGCGCGGGTCGCGCATCACCACGTTGCCCGTCATGCGGGCCAGGCGCTGGTTGCCGTTGTAGTAGCCGTGGTCGCCGGTGATGGTCATGGTGTCGCTCTGCACGATGCGCACGTTGCTAAACCCCTCAATCTCATTGCGTTCGGTGTACTGGTAAGCCGAGTCGCAGTACAGCAGCACGTCCTGCTGCTTGAACGAGACGTTGCCCAGCAGCTTGCGGATTTTGACGCCATTATAATCGCCGCCGCGCAGCTCGTCGGCGTGCAGCAGCTCCACGGGCGTGCCCTTCACGGGTTGGGCACGGGCGCCGGGGGTAGGCGGCTTGGGGGCGGCGGCGGGCCGGTTTTGGGCGCGCAATGCCCCCAGGGGCAGCAGGAGCAGGACCAGCAGGAAAAAGCGGAGTAGCGGCATTCGGGGCCAAAGTTACGGCGGTGGGCGGGGCCTAACGCGCATCTTTGCAAGCTAGTGCCCGGCCGTGCCGGCCCTACCCCCCTTCCTTGCTCTGAAGCCCTCTAGTATGAAGCTGCACCTTTTTGGCGCGTCGGGCACGGGCGTGACCACGCTGGGCCAGGCACTGGCCGCCGCGCTCCAACTTCTTTATTTTGACAGCGATACCTATTTTTGGCAGCCTTCGGACCCTCCCTTTACCGTGCGCCGCCCACCCGCTGCCCGCAACGCCCAGCTGGCTCACGCCCTGGCCAGGGCGGAAAGCTGGATTTTGGGCGGCTCCATTGGGGGCTGGGATGCGCAGTGGCTGGCCGCGCCCTTCGACCTCGTGGTGTTTCTGTCCCTGCCGCCGGCCCTGCGCTTGCAGCGGCTGAGGCAGCGCGAACACGCCCGCTACGGCGAGCGCATCGCCGCCGACCCGGCCCAAGCAGCTCGTACCCAGGCGTTTCTGGACTGGGCCGCCGGCTACGACGACGGCACCTCGGGCGGCACCCGCACCCTAGCCAACCACGAGCGCTGGCTAACCCAATTCACCAGCCCGGTGCTGGAGCTGCGCGGCGACCTCACCGTGGCCCAGCGCGTGGCGGCCGTGCTGGCCAAGCTGCGCGAGAACAACCGGCGTTAATTCTACTTTTCCAGCGTGGGCCGCCGCACCAGGCGCCGGCCCTACCCCTCTGCTTACCGTTATGCTCGACCAAGTTCGCCAGTTTATTGTCCAGGAAAATCTTTTTGACCTCGAAGCCGACACCGTGCTGGTGGCCGTGAGCGGCGGCCTCGACTCGGTGGTGCTGCTCGACGTGCTGCACCGGCTGGGTGCCCGGCTGGCCGTGGCGCACGGCCACTTTGGCCTGCGCGGCGCCGAGGCTGATGCCGACGAGCAGTTCGTGCGCAAGCTGGCCAAGCAGTACGAGGTGCCCTATTTCGCCGAGTTTTTTCAGACCAAAGCCTTTGCTGAGCGCGAAGGAATTTCGACCCAAATGGCGGCCCGGCTGCTGCGCTACCGCTGGTTTGAGGAGGCGCGCGCGGCGAACGGCTACGCCGCCATTGCCACCGGCCACCACCGCCGTGACCAGGCCGAAACCATGCTGCTCAACCTTACCCACGGCACCGGGCTGGCGGGCCTGCACGGCATTCGGGCCAAAAACGACCGGGTAGTGCGCCCGCTGCTGGCCCAGGCCAAGGACGATTTGTATGATTACCTGGTTGAGAACCGCCTCATCTGGCGCGAGGATGCGAGCAACGACAGCCCCGTGTACCAGCGCAACCGCCTGCGCCAGCAGGTGCTGCCAGTGCTACGCGAGATTAATCCCAACCTCGACAACACGCTGGCCGCCACCGCCGAGCGCGTGGGTGGGGCCGAGGAAATCGTGCGCCGCTACGTGGCCGACACCGCCGCCCAGGCTCGCCGCGACGCGCCCGAGGCCACGTACTTCAGCATTGCCACGCTGCAAAACACGGCCGCCGCTACGCTGGTGCTGCACGAGCTGCTGCGGCCCTTTGGCTTTTCGTGGCCCGTGACCAAGGAAATCGTGGCCAGCTTTAAGGGACTGGCGGGCAAGCAGTTCGACTCGCCTACCCACCGCCTGGTGAAGGACCGCGACCAGCTCGTGATTACCCCGCGCCGGCTGGCGCAG
Organism: uncultured Rhodanobacter sp.; assembly: GCA_964657755.1. GTDB lineage: Bacteria > Bacteroidota > Bacteroidia > Cytophagales > Hymenobacteraceae > Hymenobacter. The sequence continues at coordinate 16,605 of CAZZWL010000007.1, read as the reverse complement.
TACGGCACCTTTCAGCTGGCTGAGGGCCAGGAGGATTTATTGGCCGATGGCCTGCGTCTGCGCGCCAGCCAGCACGCGGGTGCCGGCTACGAGATTCCGCGCTCGCGCAGCACGGCGGCGCTCGATGCCGACAAGCTCAAATTCCCGCTCACGCTGCGCCGCTGGCAGGAGGGCGACTCGTTTATGCCGCTGGGCCTGAAGGGCAAAAAACACCTCAGCGACTTCCTCATCGACCAGAAGGTGCCGCTCAACCTCAAAGACGACGTGCGCGTGCTGACCTCAGCCGACGGCAAAATCTGCTGGGTGGTGGGCTTCCGCGTCGATGAGCGCTTTAAGGTGGACGAGGAAACCACCCGCGTGCTGGCCGTGCAGCGGCTGTGAGGGCGCGTAGTACTACCCCCTCTATCCAAGACCAAGGGCCGGGAAGCAACTCGCTTCCCGGCCCCGATAAGCCTGGCAGATACGCGGTTACTGCACCACAAATCTGGTGGTAATGGTGGCCGTTTGGTCGGCGGCCTGCACCAGGTACACGCCGGGTTTGAGCCGCTGCGTGAGGCGAGTGGTGCCGGTGGGCCCGACGGTGGCGGTGCCTTGGTACACCGGCTGCCCCAGCAGCGTCAGCACGTTGATTTTGAGGAGCGCGCCGGGCGTGAACCCCTCCAGCGCGACTTGCACGAACTCGGGGCCGGCCGGGTTAGGAAACACGCCGATGCGGCGGCCCGCCGCCACGGCTTTGCCCTGGGTGGTGGCCAGGGCCACGCTCTGGTCGGTGCCGTAGATGATGCCCCTACCCCCCGTGGTTAGGTACACGCGGCCGTAGGTCTGGCGGTCGCCGGCGATGAGGCCCACGAAGCCGTACTGGTGCTGCGCATCGTTGAGGCGCTTCCAGGTGGCGCCCGTGTCGTCGGAGCGGTAGAAGCCAAAGACGTTGTTCTGCTTGCCCATGATGTAGACCGCCGGGTAGCCGGTGGCCGTCGCCGGTTTGCCAAAGCCCACGGAGATGGCGTCCACCCCCGTTACTTTTTGAAACGAAGCGCCGGAGTTGGTCGAGCGGTACAGGCCCGCGTTGGGGTCGTTGCGGTACGCGCCGGGGCACGTCAGCCAGAGGTCGCCTTCTTTGCCAAACACGGCCCTGAGCTGCGCGTCGCCGACCAGGTAGCCGTCGGTGTGGATAAAGCCCGTGGTGGCGACGGTGAAGGAAGCCCCGCCATCGGTGCTGACCAGCACTTGCCCGTTCAGGGCGTCGTACACGTAGAATTTCAGTGGGTTCACTCGGTCGGCGATGGGGCGCAGGCTGCCCGGCACGTTGTTGGCCGTAATGCCCGTCGAGGCCGTCCAGGTGGCGCCCCGGTCAGTGGAGAAGTACAGGCCACTGGCGGCGTTGTTGGCGGCGGCCGGCTGCAACAGAATGCGGCTGCCATCGGCCGAGGTGGCGATTGACCCGCCGGTGGCCGCGTTGGGCGGCAACCCCGCAAATTCGGTGAACGTGGTGCCGCCATCGGTGGAGTAAGCCCCCATTTTGATAACGTTGGTGGAATAGCTGACGCCGTAGGAACGGACAACGAAGCTGGGCTGCAACTCAGCGAAGTCGATGTCCAGGTTGTTGCTGTGCGAGGGCAGAAAGCGCGTGGTGGGCACCACGGCGGGGTTATCGTGCCGGTAGCCATCCAGGTCATACACCACGCTCAGGAGCGGGGCCCCGGCCGGGGGGCATATCAAGCCGCGGGGCACCAGCTCTTCCAGGCCCTGGTTGTTGAATTTCCAGGTGGGGGTAGTGGGCGTGGCCTGGTCGGCGGCGCCGACGTTGGCGCTGGAAAAAGCCCCGTAGCCCGTCACGAACCACGCTTTATTCGAGTCGAAGGGGTCCACGTCCACGTCGGCCAGCCAGTGGGGGTCCGAAGCGGCGTTGGACGGTGAGAGCGAGTGGTCCAGGTTGGCCTTGTTGGTGGCCCGCCAGTTCAGGATGGCCTTCCAGGTAGTGCCCCCGTCGGTGCTCCGAAACACCTCATCGCCACTGGCGTAGCGGTCGATGGTACTCACGAAAATAGTGCCCGGCTTCAGCAGGTCGAGCGACAGCCCACCGTAGCCCCCGGCCGCTTCCGTGCCGGGCAGCGTGGGCTTAATACTGGTAAAAACCCCGGTAGCCGGCACGTATTTCAGCACGTCGCCCACGCTCACGTCGTTGGGCCCTGGGCCGTTGCTGTAGGCCAGGTACAGCGTGCCATCGGCGGCCAGGGCGGCGTGGTGGGCCATCAGGTTGGTGGGGGCGCCGGCCACCGGTGCCCAGGTAGCCCCGCCGTCGGTGGTTTTGTAGAGGTTGGGCGCGCCCAGGCGCAGCACCCCCACGTAGATGGTTTTGGTGGCCGTGCCGGCCGGGCTGCTGCTTTTATCAAACAGCACGAAGCTGATGCCATTGCTGCCAATGGGCGTAGAAGCCACCGGGAAGCTGGCCACCTTGCTCCAGGTAGCGGCCCGGTCGGTGCTCGTCCAGAGCCCATCGGCGCTGGAACCCAGGAACAGGGTAGTCCCCAGGTTGGGGTCTACCTGCAGGGGCTCGCCCGACCCGCGCCCGTTCTCGTTGGCCCCCAGCCGGATGGTCAGCTTCGACCGGGTCCAGGTCGTGCCCTTGTCGTTGGAAGCCAGGATGACGCCGAAGTCGGCGTAGGTCTGCGTGTAAGTGCCGGTGGCCAGGTACACCCGGTTGGCATCCGACGGGTCGGGCGCAATGCTGCGAATGCCCATGATGTTCGAGTCGTCCCGCGAAACGTCATCGTTGAGCGGAGTCCAGGTCTGGGTGGCGGCATTCCAGCGGTAGGAGCCGCCCACGTCGGTGCGGGCGTACACCACGTCTTTTTGCGCGGGGTTGTAGATGATGCCCGAGACGAAGCCACCGCCCTGGATATTCACGTTTTTCCAGGTGTAGGCGGGCGTGGTTTGGGCACCGGCCGGGCCGGCGGCCAGGCCCGCACCCAGCAGGGCAGCGCACCAGAATAAGTCGATTTTTTTCATGTGGAAATTTTGAGATGGGTGGGAAAAGTGGTTTACGTATCAGCATGCGCTGACACCTCCGTGAAAATAAGCGGAAATTTCAAAATGGGAAGAAGCTGCGCGTGCTGATGCTTGGCAAGCCGCCTTGTTCTCAGCAGCCTGAAAATGCTGTTGATGAATCAATAATAGCCACAGTAAAAGCCAAGCAGCAATAGTTAATGCTGAGCTTATACCAACCTTCCGCTAGCCCTTAATAAATTTATCGACATCACTGCATATGCCAGCCCTCCTTATGCCCTATTCCCTTATTTTTTAGCACCTTAATCAAACGCTCATCTCACTTGCGCCGGCCCACCGTTTCCGCCAGCAGCGCTGGCTATGGGACAAGCTCCGGTTGCCGCTCACACCGCGACGCTGACAGGTGGGCGACTGGTTTATACTACTCGGGATGAAGAGCAAGAAGCACCTCAGCGACTTCCTCAGCGACCAGAAAGTATTGCTCACCTCAAAGACGACGTGCGCGTGCTGACCTCGGCCGACGGCAAAATCTGCTGGGTCGTGGGCTTCCGCGTCGATGAGCGCTTTTAAGGTGGAAGACAGCATGACGCGCGTGCTGCAAGGGCAGCGGCTGCAGCGTAGGTTAGCTCACAAAAAAACTCGCGCAGTGCAGCTATATTACCAGCTAAATACTCTAGCTGCTATGCGCTTCGTTTTCATCCTCTTACTCGTGGGCGCTTGGTGGCGG
>CAZZWL010000007.1:0-12862 GCA_964657755.1 uncultured Rhodanobacter sp. | reverse complement strand
GCCGCCCAGGCCCCTACCCCCCCGCTCGCGCCCGAAGCCGCCGTGCTGGTGGGCACCTATCGCCTCACCTACCAGCCCGACTCGACCAACCCGGCCAAGCGCTCGGATATCCTGTATTTGCTGCTAGGCAAAACGCAATCGAGATTCCATCTGCCTTAACCAGCAGCTTATTGATTCGCTGCTGGTTAAGGCAGATGGAATGTCCCTCCAGGAAGCTAATTCGGACCTTTTTTGGCAACAGTTCTTGGCGATGCCACACAGCCAATTTCACTACAGTATCTACAAGACGGTAGCGCTGAAGCGCGTGTACTCCTACGACCGCCTAGGGATGCAAAGCTATTGCTACGAAGAGCCTACCCCCCTGGCCTGGACCCCAACGCCGGCCACGGCCACCTTGGCCGGCTATGCCTGCCAGCGGGCCACCACCACGTTTGGCGGCCGGCAGTGGGAGGCATGGTTTACCCGCGCGGTGCCCGTGAGCGACGGGCCCTACAAGTTTTATGGCCTGCCCGGCCTCATCGTGAAGGTGAGCGACACGCGCCAGCACTACGTGTTTGAGCTGGCGCAACTGACCAAGCCCACCCGCGAGCGCCTCCTCACCCTGCCCAAGAAGACGCCTACTACCACCGACCGGGCCGCGTTTCGGCGGGCACTGGCCGCCTACAATGCCGACCCGATGGGCAGCCTGGCGGCGGCCAGCAACGGCCGGGCCGGAGTTTATAGCGCCGACGGCTCGGGCCAGGAGCAGCTGCAGCAGCGGGCCCGTGAAAACGCCCGCAAGCGCAATAACCCGCTGGAATTGAAGTAGCTACTGAGATTGAATTACCCAATCGAAAGAAATCTGAGCTTGCTGGCTTATGAATCTTTTTACCATTTTAGTAGCCAGCTTATTCGTTCTTTCCAGTGCAGTTCACGCCCAAACCATCCTCACCGGCACCGTGCGCGGCCCCGCCGGCCAGCCGCTGCAAGGCATCCTACTAGAAGCCGAAACCAAGACCCAGCCGCCGGCCTCGGCCTTCGTCATCTCGGGCGCCGCTGGCAGTTTCAAGCTGACGCTACCCCCCACCCCGGCCAGCGACTCGCTGCGCCTCGCGGCCCGCGCCCTGGGCTACGCCGAGCAGCTCGTGCGCCTGGCCAACCGCAGCCAGCCGGTGGCCCTGACCATGCGCGAGCAGGCCACCGTGCTCCGGGAAGTGGTGGTGCAGGGCGCCCCCATCACGCGCAGCCACGACACGCTGAGCTACAAGGTGGAGGCCTTTGCCAGCAAGCAGGACCGGGTGATTTCGGATGTGCTCAAGAAGATGCCGGGCATTGAGGTGGCCAGCGATGGGCAGATTTCCTACGAGGGCCGGCCCATCAGCAAGTTTTACATCAATGGGCAGGACCTGCTGGAAAGCCGCTACAACCTGGCCAGCGATAACCTGCCCAGCGGCGCCGTGCAGAGCGTGCAGGTGCTCGAAAACCACCAGCCCATCCGGGCGCTGGATAAGCTCATCCACCCCGACAACGCGGCGCTCAACATCAAGCTCAAGCACAGTATTACCGCTACTGGGCAGGCGCGGCTGGGCGCTGGGCTGGTGCCCGCGCCACCGTCGGCGCTCTGGAACGCCAACGTGTCGCCGATGCTGTTTACCAAGAAGCAGCAGCTGATTGACACCTACCAGAGCAACAACACCGGCCAGGACATCGCCGCCGAGCTCAAGCCCCTGACGATGGCCGACTTGCAGCAGCAGAGCGAGAGCAGCAACGCCAAGCCCGACCTCACGCACCTCGTGGGCCTGGGCCAGCCGCCGGTGGCTGCCAGCCGCTACCTCTTCAACCAGGCGCAGCTGCTGAGCGCCAACCATTTGGTCACCATCAGCAAGGAGCAGCAGCTGCGGGTGAATGCCTCGTACCTGCACGACGCCCAAACGCAGCGCGGCGGCTCGCAGACGTATTATTTCCTACCCGACAACCGAACCGTGACGGTGACGGAAGACAAATACAACCGGCTGTACTTCAACACGCTGCAAACCGATTTGGCGTTTATCAAAAACGTGAAGGACTACTACCTCAAAAATACGCTGAGCCTGGAAGGCCGCTGGGATTCGCAGACCGGCGACATCTACCGGGCCGAGAGCGGGGCGCACATCGCGCAGGCGGCGCGCAACCCGTTTTTTGGGGCCACCAACCGGCTGGGACTGGTGCGGCCCCTGAGCGGGGGGCGGATTTTGCAGGTTTCCTCACTGGTGTTTTACACCAATTCGCCGCAGCAGCTGGCGGTGAGCCCCGGCGTGTTCGCGGCGGCGCTCACGGGCGGCACGCCCTATGATACGGCCCGGCAGCAGGTGCGGCTGGGGTCGTTTTTTACGAGTAATTCGCTAGGCCTCAGCGCCAGCCGCGGGCACTGGGCCTACTCGGGCACGGCGGGCTTCTCCACGGAGATTCAGCGGCTGACCTCGGCCCTGGAGACTATGCCGGGGCTCCCTACCCCCGGCCTACCCTTGCGCAACGACCTGCACTGGGCCCGCACCCGCCTCTACGCGCAGCCGGGCCTAAGCTACAAGGCCGACACCTGGAACGCCAGCCTCGACGCGCCCATCAGCTACTACGACTTCGTGGCCCGCGACCCCGGCCTCGACGCCGGCCAGCACCTGCGCGTGCTGGTGGCCGAGCCCCGCCTCAGCGCCCGACGCGACCTCGGGGCGCTTTGGTACGCCGCCGGGGGGGTAGGGCTGCGCAACGGCTTCGGCGATATATTGCAGCTCAACTACGCCGACATTTTGCGCGACTACCGCACCTTGCAGCGCAACAACGCGCCGCTGCCACGCAGCAGCGGGCAGAGCTATAACGCGGGTATTTACTTCAAAAACCCACTGAAGTCGCTGTTTTTTCACGTCAGCTATTCGTTTTCGAATACCCTCAGCAACCGCCTGTACAGCAGCCAGGTCGATGCCAGCGGAGCGCTCACCACGGTGGCGCTCGACCAGGACAGCCGCCGGGTTTCGCACGCGGTGTTTGGCAACGTGAGCAAGTTTGTGAGCCCCTGGAAAACCAACCTCAGCCTGAACGTGCTAGGCAGCCTCAGCCGCCAGCCGCAGGTGCTCAACGGCACGCTGGCCCAAACCACCAGCCGCTCGGCCACGGCCGCGTTCAAGGCCAGCTGCTCAGCCTTCGACTGGGGCAGCCTCGACTACAGCGCCACCCTCACGGCCCTGCGCAGCACCGTGGAGGGCGGCCCTACCCAGCCGCTGGCCCTGCTGCAAGACCACCACGCCAGCGTGAGCGTGTTTCCGGTGGGCCGCCACGCCCTCACGGCCGCCGCCGACTACTACGCCAGCCGGGGGCCGGCCGCGCCGGTGCGGGCCGTATTTGCCGACCTCACCTACCGCTACACGCTGCCCACGGCCCGCAAAATTGACCTGGAAGTGCGCTGGAACAACATTTTCGATACCCGGCAGTATCAGTATGGCTTTGTCAATCAGTTTACGCTGGTGCAGAGTACCTACCAGCTGCGGCCGGCGCAGGTGCTGGCTCTGGTGCGGCTCTCGCTGTAAAAGCGCGCTTCATGCCAATTTAAGGTATGCCACCCGACTTTCGGGCGTACTTTTACCGCGCCAGACTTGCTGGCAATGTTCTCTCCTACCTTCATTCCTACCCCATGAAAGTTACCGTAGTTGGGGCTGGCAATGTGGGCGCTACCTGCGCCGACGTGCTCGCCACCCGTGAAATTGCCAACGAAGTTATATTGGTTGACATCAAGGAAGGTTTCGCCGAAGGCAAAGCCCTCGATATCTGGCAGAAAGCCCCCATTATCGGCTACGACACCCGCACCGTGGGCGTCACCAACGACTACGCCCGCACCGCCGGCTCGGAGGTAGTGGTTATCACCTCGGGCCTGCCCCGCAAGCCCGGCATGAGCCGCGACGACCTGATTTCGACCAACGCCGGCATCGTGAAATCGGTGACCGAGCAGGTCGTGGCTCACTCGCCCAACGCCATCATCATTATCGTGAGCAACCCGCTCGACGTGATGACCTACCAGGCCCACCTCACCGCCAAGCTGCCCCGCGAAAAGGTATTCGGCATGGCCGGCATCCTCGACACGGCCCGCTACCGCGCCTTCTTGGCCGAGGCCCTGAACGTGAGCCCCAAAGACATTCAGGCGGTGCTCATGGGCGGCCACGGCGACACCATGGTGCCCCTACCCCGCTACACCACCGTGGGCGGCATCCCGGTGACGGAATTGATTGACAAAGCAAAGCTGGACGCCATTGTGCAGCGCACCGCCCAGGGCGGCGGCGAGCTGGTGAAGCTCATGGGCACCTCGGCCTGGTACGCGCCCGGCGCGGCCGCCGCCCAAATGGTGGAAGCCATCGTGCGCGACCAGCGCCGTGTGTTCCCGGTGTGCCTGGAGCTGCAGGGCGAATACGGCATCAACGGCGTGTACCTCGGCGCCCCGGTTATCCTGGGTAAAAATGGCGTGGAGCGCGTGATTGAACTGCAGCTCAACGACGAGGAAAAAGCGTTGCTCGAAACCTCCCGCGGCCACGTGAAAGAAGTAATGGACGCGCTGGACAAGATGAGTGCCGCCCCGGCGGCGTAATTGCTTCGCAACCTAGCAGCTAGATGAAGGAGCCGCTTTCCACCAGGATAGCGGCTCCTTTATTTTGGGTCGCCTCCCGGAAGGCAGTATCTTGGCGCTGCTTAATATCCATTCATGCACCTACAACTTGTTGATACTAACCAAGAAATAGCCGACGCCTGGCACCAGGTTTTTGCTGATATTGCCGGGGTCAGTGTCCACCACGGCTCTATATTTGACTACCCGGCCGATGCGCTGGTCAGCCCCGCTAATAGCTTCGGCTACATGAATGGCGGCATCGACTTTGCCATTTCTAAAAACCTGGGCTGGCACTTGGAAAAGGATTTGCAGCGTCTTATCCGCGATAAATACTACGGGGAATTATTAGTAGGGCAGGCCGAAATATTGCCTACCGGCCACGCGCAGTTTCCTTACCTCATTGCCGCGCCCACCATGCGCACGCCCATGACCATTACGCGCGGGCCCAACGTGTACCAGAGTATGAAGGCCGTCCTGCTGCTGTTGCGCCACGGCCGGCTGCCTACCGGTGAATTGGTCAGTGCCAGCGTGCGGCGCGTGTCTATTCCGGGGCTGGGCACCGGCATTGGGCAAGTGCGCCCGCTGGTGTGCGCCCGCCAAATGCGCCTGGCCTGGGAGGACGTAATGCACGAAAAATTTCGTACGGAAGCCGGTTGGGAGCAAATGTGCGGTAACTACGCCTACTTCTACACGCACAACGAGTCGGACATCAAGTATGATATTCCGTAAAAGCATAGCTAAATAGGGAGCTGCATCAGTTTTCAGCCCAAGCCTACCTTTGGAGCTTGCTCATGGCTTCTTCTCCTACCCAGACCCTGCTCATCCAAACGGCCTTTATCGGCGACGTTATCCTGGCTACGGCGCTGGTTGAATACCTGGCCCGGTACGAGCCCGGCGCGCCGCTCGACGTGCTGGTGCGGCGCGGCAACGAAGGCTTGCTGGCCGGCAATCCGCACATTCGGCGGGTGTTGATTTGGGATAAAAAGACTCGGAAATATCCGAATCTGCTACGCTTGCTAGGGCAAATCCGGCAGGCAGAATATTACCGCGTCGTCACGTTGCAGCGCTTTGCCAGCACAGGCTTTCTCACGGCCTTTTCGGGCGCGGCAGAACGCGTGGGCTTTGCCGAAAACCCATTTAGCCGGTTCTTTACGCGGCGCGTGCCGCACGTTATCGGCGACGGCACCCACGAGGTAGCGCGCAACCTACGGCTGCTGCAAAACGAAGCCGTAGGCGCGGATATTCCGCCTCTAAGACCCCGCCTCTACCCTACCCCCACCGACGAAGCCGCCGCCGCGCCCTACGCCGCCGTAGGCGAGTATATCTGCTTGGCTCCCACGTCGGTGTGGTTTACCAAGCAATACCCGGAGGAAAAGTGGCTGGAGCTGCTGGCGGCCCTACCCCCCCAATTGCCGGTGTACCTGCTCGGCGGGCCGCCCGACACGGCCGCCTGCGAGCGGCTGGCCCAGGCGGCGGCCCGGCCGGGGCTGGTGAATTTGTCGGGCCAGTTATCCCTACCCGCCTCGGCGGCGCTGATGCGCGGCGCGCTGCTAAACTACGTCAACGACTCGGCGCCGCTGCACCTGTGCTCGGCGGTGGATGCGCCGGTGTGCGCCATTTTCTGCTCCACGGTGCCCCGGTTTGGGTTTGGGCCGCTAAGCACGTTTTCGCGCATTGTTGAGCATCCGGGGCCGCTGGCTTGCCGGCCATGCGGGTTGCACGGGCACGCGCGCTGCCCGCTGGGGCACTTCCGCTGCGCGCTGGAGATGGAGACGCCGCAGCTGCTGGCGGCGCTGGCCGAAGCCCGGGTGTGGCGGGCGCAACGCGTTAGCTAAGCCTCAGATTCCCAGCTGCTCGCGCAGGGCTACCAGGCTGAGGCTACCCATGACCAGCACCACGACCCAGCCGGCGGCCAGCATCCAGCGCGGGTGGTAGTAGCTGCCCATGAGGCGGCGGCTGGTAGCGGCCACCAGCACGATGGCCAGCGCAATGGGCAGTATCAGCCCGTTGATGGCGCCGGCGAATAGCAGCAGCTGAGTGGGCTTGCCGATGAAGACGAAGATGCTGGTCGACAACACGATAAACACCGAGATGCAGGCCCGCTCGTGGCGCGCGAACACGGGGTGAAAGGTCTTAAAAAACGACACCGACGTGTAGGCCGCGCCCACCACCGACGAGATGGCCGCGCTCCACAAGATGACGCCGAACACCCGAAAGCCCACCTCGCCCGCCGCCGACCGGAACACGCTGGCCGCCGGGTTGTCGGCCGCCAGGGTGGCGCCGTGGCTCAGCACGCCCACGATGGCCAGAAACAGCACGAACCGCATGAAGGTGGAAATGACGATGCCGCTCACGGCGCTGCGCGTCACTATATCTTGGTTATCAATACCTTTAATGCCCGCGTCGAGCAGGCGGTGGGCGCCCGAAAACGTGATGTAACCGCCCACCGTACCTCCCACGATGGTGACGATGGCCGCCGCGCTTACTTTGGCCGGCAGCAGCGTGTGGTGCAGCGCCTGCAGCAGCGGCGGGTGCGCGCTGAAGGCAATGCCCAGCGTGAGCAAAATCTTGACCGTGCCCAAAATCTTGGTGAAGCCGTCGAGCATTCGGCCCACTTCGCGCACCCAAAACAGCACCAGCGCCACCCCGCAGCTGATAACGGCACCCTGCTCAAACGAGAGCCCGGTGAGCACGTTCAGCCCCAGCCCGCAGCCCGCAATGTTGCCAATATTGAAGGCGAAGCCGCCCAGAATGACCATGCCCGCCAGGAAATAGCCCAGCCCCGGCAGCAGCTTATTGGCCAGGTCCTGGGCCCGCAGCTCGCTCACGGTGAGAATGCGCCAGGTATTGAGCTGCGCGCCCACGTCGAGCACCACCGACACCAGAATGACGAACCCGAAGCTGGTGAGCAGCTGCTGGGTGAAGACGGTCGTTTGGGTCAGAAACCCCGGCCCGATGGACGAGTTGGCCATCAGAAAAGCCGCGCCCAGGCTGGCCCCGCCCAAGGCCCGAAACTTCGGCTTCATCGGGCGTTGGGCGCGGGAGCGGGGGTAGGGCCGCCGGCCTGCACGGCCACGCCGGCCCCGGCCAGGGCCGCGCGCAGCTGCCGCGCAAACTCCAGGGCGTGCGCGCCGTCGCCGTGCAGGCACACCGTATCGGCCCGAATGGCTACCTCCTGGCCCTGCTGAGTGCGCACCCAGCCGCCCTGCACCATGCGCAGCACCTGCGCAATGGCGACTTCGGAGCTGGTGATGAGCGCGTCGGGCTGGCGGCGCGGCGTGAGCGTGCCATTGGCCTGGTAGGTGCGGTCAGCAAAGACTTCGTGGGCGGTGGTAAGGCCGATTTTTTCGCCCGCCTTGGTCAGCTCTGAGCCGGCCAGGCCGTAGAGCGTCAACTCGGGCTGCACCTTATAAATGGCTTCGGCAATGCTTTCGGCCAGGGCGGCGTTGGTGGCGGCCATGTTGTAGAGCGCGCCGTGGGGCTTAAGGTGGTGCAGCTGGCCACCCTCGGCGCGCACCACGGCGGCCAGCGCGCCGAGCTGGTACACCGTCATGTCGAAGGCTTCTTCGGCCGAGATATCCAGATTGCGCCGGCCGAAGCCCACCAAATCGGGCAGGCCGGGGTGGGCGCCGAGAGCCACGCCCTGGGCCAGGGCCCGGCGCACGGTCTGGCGCATCACACTGGGGTCGCCGGCGTGGAAGCCGCAGGCCACGTTGGCCGAGGTGATGAAGGGCATAATCTCGGCGTCCTGGCCCAGGGTCCAGGCGCCAAAGCTTTCGCCCATATCGCAGTTCAGGTCGACGGTAGCGGGAGGGTTCATAGAAGGGATTTCAGGTAAACAGCGCGCGCTAGATTGCGCAGCCGCTGCTCCTGCGCAAGATACAGTGCTTGCGCTTCGCCCATCGCCACCGGCTGAAAGCGCAGCCGCGCACCCGGCAGCGCCTGGGCCAGGCGGCCCACATCGGCCGTGATAACCTGGGCCAAGCGCGGGTAGCCGCCGGTGGTTTGGCAGTCGGCCAGCAGCACGATGGGCTGGCCGCCCGGCGGCACCTGCACCGTGCCAAACGTGACGGCGCTCGACAGCAGCTCCGTGTCGGTATCGAGGAGCAGCGCCGGGCCGCTGAGCCGGCAGCCCATGCGGTCGGCCTCGGTGGTCACGGTGAAGGCTTCGGCCCAGAATGCCCGCTGGCTCGTCGGCGCAAACTGCGCGTACTCGGGGCCCGGCAGCGCCCGCACCACCACTTCGGCGCCCGGCCGGGGGGTAGGGACTATCGCGGTGCGCCACGGCGCGGCGGCCCAGCCAGTAATTTCCGGTGGGGTTATTCGGGCAAACAGCCGCCGGCTAATAGCCGGCCACCCGCCTACCGGCAGCGCGTCGCCCGCCCGCAAGGCGCGGCCATCGAGTCCGCCCAACTCGGCGCGCAGGTAGGTGGCGCGGCTGCCCAGCACGAGCGGCACGGCCACGCCACCGGCCACCGCCAGCCAGGCCCGGCCGGGTTGCTGAGCCGCCCCAAAGGCCAGCACGGCACCGGCGCGCACCGCCACCGGCCGGCCGCGCGGCACCGGCTGGCCGTTGCTAGTAGCCGCCAGGTCGGCCCCGACAAGGGCCAGCAGCGCATCGACTTCAAAGCGGAGGGTAGGACCGCGCAAAGTGTATTCGAGGCCGGCGGCCGTTTCAGCGTTGCCCACCAGCAGGTTGGCGGTGCGCAGGGCCCCGGCGTCGAGCGCGCCGCTCACCACAAGGCCGGTTTTTTGGTAGCCAAACCGGCCCACATCCTGCACAGTGGTGAGTAAGCCGGGCTTGAGGACGCTGATGCTCATACGCTCAACCGTTGAAACTCAGCCGCCGAAATGGGCACGAACCGCAGCCGGTCGCCGGCTTGCAGCAGGCTGGGCCGGGCGCGGCTGGCATCGAAAAGCCGAAGCGGCGTGCGGCCGATGAGTTGCCAGCCACCGGGCGTGGGCAGCGAATAAATGCCCGTTTGCACCCCCGCAATGCCCACCGCCCCGGCCGGCACCAGTGGCCGGGGCGCCGCCCGGCGCGGGGTAGCCAGCCGCGCATCGAGCCCGCCGAGGTAGGGAAAACCGGGCGCGAAACCCACCATGTACACCAGATATTCAGGGGCCGAATGGCGCTCAATTACCTGCGCCGCGCTCAGCTGCGTGTGCTGCGCCACGGCCGCCAGGTCGGGGCCGAGGTCGCCGCCGTAGCACACCGGAATCTCGACCAGCGGGCCGGGCGCGTAGTCGGCCGCGGCAGCCTGGGCGGCGGGTAGCAGGCCTCGCAAGTAACTGGCTACCTGCTCGTAGGGCGGCAACCTGTTGTTTTGGCTCAACTCCCATGGGTCGTAATACACGGTGAGCGTGGTGAAGGCCGGCACGTACTCGCGCAGGCCGGGCGGCGGGTGCCGGTCGAGCAGCCGGGCCAGCGCCTGGAGGAGCCGGTGCGTGGCGGGGGCTATGGTCTGGCCCAGCTCCAGCACCACGGCCGCGTCGCCAAGCGGGTAGAGGCGAATGAGGGGGGTAGGGTCGGCCATGCGGAAAAAGTTGCGGTGTGGTTACGTGCGGAGGGCGAAATTGCGCATAATATCCTCCCCTGCCCATGCCTTCCTTTCCCACTTACGCCGCGCTCGGCGGCCTGCTACTGGCCGCCGCCTGCCAGCGCGCCAATTACCCTACCACGGCCATCCGCCCCGCGCCGCCCGTGGTGCCCGGCGTGAGCCGCGAGCTAGCTGAATTTCGCAAGCAAACTATCAGCCGCGTGGCCTACGACTTGAGCCTGACCGTGCCGGCCAGCAAAGCCGACCCGGTGCGCGCCGAGGAAATCATCAGCTTTCAGCTGCGCGACAACCAAGCTCCGGTGCAACTCGACTTTAAAGGCCAGGCCGGCCAACTTCACAGCCTCACTATCAACGGCCAGCCCGCCGCCATCGACTACCGCCAGGAGCATCTGGTGCTGCCCGCCGCCGCGCTGCGGGTTGGCCACAACGTGGTGCATATTGGCCTCAATGCCGGCGATTTATCGCTGAACCGTAACCCCGATTACCTCTACACGCTGCTCGTGCCCGACCGGGCGCGCACGGTAGTGCCGGTATTCGACCAGCCCAATTTGAAGGCGACCCTCACGCTGTCGCTCACCGTGCCGACGGCGTGGCAGGCGGTGGCCAATGGCCTGCTGCACGATTCGCCGCGCATCGAAGAGCAGACGACCTACCATTTCCTGCCCTCCGATTCCATCAGCACCTACCTGTTTTCGTTTGCGGCGGGGCGCTTCACGCCAGTGCGCCGGCAGGTGGGGGGTAGGGCGATGAATTTCTACCATCGCGAGACTGACTCGACCAAAATTCGGCTCAGTATGCCGGTTATTTTCCGGCTGCACGGCGAGGCGCTGAGCTTTTTGGAGCAGTACACGGGCCTGCCCTACCCCTTTCAAAAGTTCGATTTTACGGCCATCCCCGACTTTCAGTACGGCGGCATGGAGCACGTGGGCAACATTGATTACAAGGCCGCTAGCTTGTTTCTGGACGAGGGCGCGACCAAGGACCAGCTGCTGGCCCGTCAAAACCTCATTGGCCACGAAACGGCCCACATGTGGTTTGGCGACCTCGTGACGATGCAGTGGTTCAACGACGTGTGGATGAAGGAGGTATTCGCCAATTTCATGGCTGATAAGATGAACCCCGAGGCGTCGGCCGGCCCGGCGCAGTTGCTCAAGTTTGTGACCGACCACTACCCCGCCGCCTACGCCGTAGACCGCACCGCCGGGGCCAACCCCATCCGGCAGCCGCTGGAGAATTTGCAGGACGCGGGCTCGCTCTACGGCAATATTATCTATCACAAAGCACCCATTATGATGCGCCAGTTGGAGCGGCTAATGGGTGAAAAACCCTTCCAGGACGGCATCCGGGAATACCTCCAGAAGTACGCCCACGGCAACGCCACTTGGCCCGACCTCATTGCCATTCTGGATGCTCACACGCCCGCCGACCTCGTGGCCTGGAACCAGGTGTGGGTGAACCAGCCCGGCCGCCCGGTGTTCGACTACGAGCTGCAATCCGCAACCAACCAGCTCGTTATCCGGCAGCACGCCGAGGATGGCTCAGACCGCCTCTGGCCCCAGCAGTTTGAGGTAACGGCTGTGTACCCCGGCGGCCCCAAGGAGCTGACCGTGAACATGACTCAGCGCGAGGTGCGCGTGCCGCTGCCCGCCGGCCAGCCCACGCCCAGCTACGTGCTGCTCAACTCGCAGGGCCTCGGCTACGGCGTGTTTCCGGTGGCGCCCGCCGCCGCCGACCACCTGGCCAGCCTCGCCGACCCGGTGGCGCGGGCCAGCACCTATATCGCCCTCTACGAGAACATGCTGGCGGGCCGCGGCCTGGCCCCGCGCCCGCTGCTTGACCGCTACCTGGCCCAAACCGCCCACGAAACCAACGACCTCAACATTAAGCTCCTGACCGGCCAGCTGAGCGATATTTTCTGGAAGTTCCTACCCCCCGCCGAACGCGTGGCGCTGGCCCCGGCCCTGGAAAAAGCCCTCTGGCAAGCCATGCAAAACCAGCCGCGCCCCGGCGAGCAAAAGCTGTATTTCCAAGCCTACCAGCGCATTGCGCTAACCTCGGCCGCCCAAAAGCGGCTCTACCAAATCTGGCAAACGCAGAAGGCGCCCGGCCTGGTCAAGCTGACCGAAGACGACTACACCGCCCTGGCCCTGACGCTGGCCGTGCGCGACTATGCTGCCCCGCAACCTATTCTGAACCAGCAATTAGCGCGCATCACCAACGTAGACCGCCGCCAGCGCCTGCAGTTTATGATGCCCGCGCTCTCGCCCGAAGTGGCCGTGCGCGACCAGTTTTTTGCCTCCCTTAAAGACGAGAAAAACCGCGAAAAGGAGGCCTGGGTCACGGCCGCCCTCGGCTACCTGCACCACCCGCTGCGCCAGGCCACGTCGGAGAAATATTTGCCCGAAAGCCTAAATCTGCTGGAAGAGATTCAGCTGACGGGCGACATCTTTTTCCCGGCTTCGTGGCTGCAAAGCACGCTGGGCTACTACCAGTCGCCGGCGGCGGCGCGGGTGGTGCGCGAGTTTTTGGCCGCCCACCCTACCCCCGGCTACAACCCGCAGCTGCGGGCCAAGCTGCTGCAAGCCGCCGACGACCTGCTGCGGGCCGAGAAGCTGGCGATGTAGCGCGGACAACCGCCCCGCCGTCTGTCATTGCGAGCGTAGCGCGGCAATCGCATTCGAACGACATTCACACGACT
>CAZZWL010000006.1:70778-76087 GCA_964657755.1 uncultured Rhodanobacter sp. | reverse complement strand
AGTAGTCGGGGGGGGGCACCACGGGGGGGGCACTAACCGGGGCTTGCAGGAGCGCCCGCGCCTTGCCAGCCGCCTGCAGGAAGCGCTCGAATGCAATGGGTTTGAGCAGATAGTCTACTACGCCGTACTCGAAGCTTTCGAGCGCGTACTCGGCATAGGCCGTAGTGAGTATCACTTTGCAGGGCTCACAGAGGCGTAGTAACTGCAAGCCCGTGAGGCGAGGCATCTGTATATCAAGAAACACGAGGTCAGCTTGTCCCTGCTGCAACAAAGCCAGGCCCGCTACGGGGTCCGTGAGGGTGGCTACCAGTTTCAGGAAGGGCACCTGCCGTATATAGTTGTCTAAGATAGCTAGCGCGGGTGGCTCGTCATCAATTACTAGGCATCGTACCATAAAGGGGCAGGTTAAAACGTCACAAGTTACAACCGAGCCAGCGCAGCCTCGTGCTGCAGCCGTAGATAGGCCGTATGAACGCGGCCAATGGTGCCCACGCGTAGTACGTGGCGCTTTCTGTAGAGCAGCGCCAGCCGCCGCCGCAAGTTAGTTAGGCCGATGCCGCTGGTAGCATCAACTAAGTAACTGTGGCAGTGGTTCTCGACGATGAACTCTACTTCGCCCGGCTGCAGCGTCAGGCAGAGCCGCACGGGAGTAGCCGGGTCATCAAGCACCCCGTGCTTAAGCGCGTTCTCAACGAAGGGCACGAGCAGTAGCGGGGCCACGCGGTGCCCGGTGGGATCACCTTCTACGTGCAGGTCGACGCAGAACTGCTGAGCGTAGCGCAAACGATATAACGCCAGGTAGTGATTTAAATAATCAATTTCTTGGCTAATCTCGACCTGCCCGTCAGGAGTCTCACGTAGCATATAGCGCATCAATTCAGCCATTTGGAGCAGTCCGCTGGCCAGTGGCCCGTTGTCGGTGTAAGCTAGGCCATAAAGCATATTGATTGTATTGTAGAGGAAGTGCGGGTTTATTTGAGTTTTGAGAAAGGCTAACTCGGCCGCCCGTCGCTCGGTGCTAAGCAGCTTGTTTTCGTGCTCGCGGCGTAGGGCAGCCTGCCCGGCCCACAAGGCCGCGCTTAATACCAGCATGGGGATAGAGTAGTAGAGGTTGTCGCGCAAATAATATGCGAGTGTCGTGTCGGAACTGTAATTGCTAAAGCCCAGTATGGCCGGCGACAGCACCTCGTCCAGTCCATAACGTACTCCTGTGAACAATAGCACTACCCCTAGCAGCCCCAGCGCCAGCCACCGCAGGTTCCCCGACCGCAGCAGACGTGGGTACAGCAGTAGGTAGCTGGCATAGAATTCGCTGATGCTGGCCAGCAGAAACGAGGAGCGAAACCACAGGCCCCGGTAGCTAGCTTGGCCAAAGAGATAGTCGCCCAGCAGCAGATACCCAGCCACGGCCAGCCAGGCCAGCACGTGCCAGCGCCAGATTACGTGATAGAAATTCTGGTTTGTTGGGGAACTGTCGCGCTCGAAAGCATCCGTGTTGTTCATAAGCTAAAGCTACTGCAAGCCATCATAGTGCCGGGCAGGGGGAGGGCTAAAGTTATCAAACAGGGGGTTTCGTCCTGCGTATTTAGGGGATGGGATAATATTTTAGGTCTGAGGCTAACTGCGCGAAAACTTTGAGAAAACTTATTTTTCTCAGTGACGCATGGATAAGCTACTACTACGTTTCATTTGGGTGCTTCTGCTAGCGCTGGCATGCCCACGGCTGGGGGCGGGGCAGGCCATGGTACAAGGCATTGTGGCTGACGGCACAGGGCAGCCTCTACCATACGTGCCCGTGCTGCTGCTGCGTCTACCCGATTCAGTACTGGTAGGAACCCAGGCTACCACTATCCAGGGCGTGTACCGCTTCGAGCAGGTGCCGACGGGCCACTACGCCCTCCGCACCCTACCGATGGGTTTCGCGCCGGCCCGTTACGTACTAGCCGTAGCTGGTCCTGGACCAGTAGTAGTGCCACTCCTACGTCCACAAGTAGCCCCAATGGCCTTGAAGGAAGTGCTGGTTCAGGGCCGTCCTCCCATGCTGGAGCAGCACGCCGACCGCACTGTGGTAAATGTAGACCGCCTAAACGCGACTGGTGACAACGCGCTGGAAGTGCTTAGAAAAGCCCCTGGCATCACGCTCGATAAAGACGATCACATCGTGTACCGCGGTAGTACCAGTATGCTGGTGCTTCTCGATGGCAAGCAAACCTACCTGAGCGGCGACGCGCTGAGCAGCTACTTAAAGTCGTTGCCAGCCACTGCCCTGAGTCAGATAGAGTTGTTGCCCACGCCCCCAGCTTCTATGGATGCGGCGGGCACGGCCGGGGTCATCAATCTGCGCACACGCCGCATTATGCGAGCCGGCCTTACGGGCACTGCCACGGCGGGCGCAGGCTACGGCCGCTACGAAAAAGGCTGGGTCGGGGCAAACCTAGCGTATAACGTAGGTAAGCTGCGCACCTTTGGTCGCCTTGACTTAGGACACTATAATTCGTATAATATACTTAATATCAACAGATTAATTAGAGATACCACCTTTGCTCAGGAGAACTATTCGCACCCCATCAACAACTCATTCAATTACGCCGCTGGAGCCGACGCGCCGCTCTCGGCCCGCCAGACGCTGGGCGTACAGGTGCGTGGTGCACTCGACCATACTGACGCACAATTTAGTAGCCAGTCGGTGTCTACTACCGCCGATGGGCGGGTAGTGGGTCAACTCGACATGAGCAACCCCCAGACCGCCCGTATTACCGACCTAGGGGCCAACCTAAACTACCGTTTCGCCTTTGACAGCACTGGCCGCGAGCTGACCGCTGATGCTGACCTAGTGCATTATACCAGTTCCCTACACCAGCAGTTCAATTTGTTAAATCCGCCCCCGCCAGGCGCGGCCGGTGCCCTGAGCGGGCAGGAGCGCAGTGACCAAAGCTCGGACGTGTTGATTCGGGCTGTGAAGGCTGACTACTTACACCCACTGACCGGTACCCCCTGGCGGGCCGAGGCGGGTGCGAAAGCCAGTTGGGTGACTACCCGCAGCGCTATTGCCTTCGACCAGCTACAACAGAAAGAGTGGCAGCCCGACCCCAACCGCAGCAATCAGTTTCAATACGATGAAGTAATTGAGGCAGGCTATGCTAGCGTAAACACTACCTTGCGAAAGTGGGAGCTGAAAGCCGGCCTGCGCGGCGAGCACACCTACTCGCTAGGCAAGTCGCCTACCGCCAGCCAACGGATAGAGCGTAATTACTTCCAACTTTTCCCATCGGCTTTTGTCAGCCACCAGTTTGGGGAGCACGACCAGATCAGCTTAGCTGCTGGCCGCCGTATCACGCGGCCCACTTACCAGAACCTGAACCCTTTCATCAGTTATACCGATGCCTATTCTGCCATCCAGGGTAATCCATTTTTGCTGCCATCGCTGGCCAACTCGTTCGTATTCAACTATGTGCACCGCGACTTCCAGGTGTTGAGCCTAAGCTACCTGCGCGAAACCAATGTGGTGAATCTGGTAACCTACCAGAACGACCAAACTAAGGTAACCACTACCCGCCCCGAAAACCTCGACCAGGCACTCACCCTAAGTCTGACTTCGGGCGGACACACTGAGGTGACCAAATGGTGGGGTATGGACAACCAACTTGTGGCGAGCTACGGCGAGGTACAGTCACAGGTAGAAGGCCAGCAGGTGGAGTTGCACCGCTTTTCGGCTACTCTGGCCACCGACCACACCTTTCGCCTGCCTCAGCAGTACCAGTTATTAGTGAGTGGCAGCTACAATTCGCCCAGTGTACAGGGGCTGTACTACCTGCGGTCAAGCGGCTACCTGAATATAGGCTTCAAAAAGCCGCTTTGGAACGGTCGCGCTACGCTCAGCCTACGAGCCAGCGATTTGCTACACACCAATCGCTACCGCAGCATTGTCAGCTACAACAATATCAATATGATATGGAATAATCAGTGGGAAAGCCGTCGGGTCTCGCTTACGCTCACGATGAAGTTAGGAGGTGGCAAAACCCACACCAGCCACGCCAATGGCAGCAGCGATGAAGAAGGCCGGGCTGGCCACTAGTCTTCTAGCGCAGCCTACTACTAGTTCACTCATCTTGGTGTGCATTTAATCAAAACCGATTCGAGGAGAAGTTGCATAACGGAATTTCGCCCCTATTCCAACGCTCTATCACATACTTATCCCCAGAGGTAATATGGATTGCAAGGAGTTACGAACGTGTCACTAAGCCTACCTAGCTACAGCGAAGCACTCCTGAGAAGGCAGAAGAAAATAGGGGCTATATTATGCAGCTCAATTTTTTGCCAATCGGCGCAGCATCAAACGACCAAAGCAGTTTGTAATGTGCTCACTTACAAGCATATTAGTTTCATGGGTGCGGCTGGTCACGTGGCGGTAATTGCTTAGCAAACCCAAGCTGCGCTCGACCATCTAGTGCCGTTGCCGCCCCATAAAGCCCGTGGCGCTCAGGGGCCGTATCACTTCGACGCGCAGCCTAGCGCAGGGAACGCCGTGGCTACCAACGGCCCCTGATAGCAGGCATCGGCCCAGAGCAGTTGCACCTGCAGGGCTTTGGCCCTAACTCTGGACTGGGCAATAGATCGTTTATAACCGGTTACTTGCTTACCGGCACCATAGGCTTGGCCTCCCTTTAACGCCCATGCGCATGGCCTGTGAGTTGATGGCCCGTCCGTTGGCTACGCTTTGTGTGTAAGCTGCGTAGTTGCTACCGTCGCGCCGTGAGCAGGCAGTCCCAGGTGCCGTCCTTGCGCCATGAGCCGAACTGCTTGCAGATTATGCGCCAGAACGGTAGATCGTAGGGCAGCAAGGGCCAGACCCCGCTGGCTGGGAGAAGGGAAATACACAGCTAGGTAACTCTATTTACTGAGCAGTGGCCAATCTAGGCTGCTAGTGCGTACGTGAGGCTTTAACAGTTGCCATTTAGCGTTCTTTTGTTTGATTAATAGCGTAATTAGTGCGAACCATACATAGAACTTGCATTTGCTTGTTCCCTCTTAGCATAACTGTTCGGCTATAAAAACAGTCCCCAGGTCGATTGACCTGGGGACTGTTTTTATAGCCGAACAGTTATGCTCGCAGACGGCCGACGAAACGGCGCATCAAAACTATTACTCCGTCGGCTGCTTGGTGTTGCAGGAATTAAAGCCGCAGGAATCAGCAACTACCTCATTCTGGTCGGCTGCACCTTTGCCGCCAACGAGGCTGCTCAGCTGGGCATCGCTGAGTTTGGTAATGATTTCCTTGTCGAACGAGAACGACTTGTCGAGTTTGATGA
>CAZZWL010000006.1:0-70678 GCA_964657755.1 uncultured Rhodanobacter sp. | reverse complement strand
GTCGAGTTTGATGACGTGCTTCTTCATGGTGGAAAGGGGGGTTAGGGGGAAAAAAGGGTACTTGATTAGCAATTACTCCGTCGGCTGCTTGGTGTTGCAGGAATTAAAGCCGCAGGAATTAGCAACTACCTCGTCGTTCTGGTCGGCTGCACCTTTGCCGCCAACGAGGCTGCTCAGCTGGGCATCACTGAGTTTGGTAATGATTTCCTTGTCGAACGAGAACGACTTGTCGAGTTTGATGACGTGCTTCTTCATGGTGGAAAGGGGGGTTAGGGGGAAAAAAAGGAGAAATTATTGCGCACTACCGTTGGTACAGGAGCCTTGGGTTATGTGTTGAGTATGTAAAAAGGGCTTGCTTTTGGGTATGGTTTTAGAACCCATTCTCTGCCCGTCCTGTCAGTAACTGGATGCCGTCTATCGACATGGTAAAGCCACCCATGGCACTTAACGCCCACTTACGCGCCGGAGCAGGGCGCTAGCTTGCGGCTGTGTGCCGACGAGATATGGTCGTTTGTACGCTGCAAAAGCAGCAGCGCTGGCTCTGGTGGGTGGAGGATGCAGCGACTGGGTAAGTGGTGGAGTTTGTGCTTGTGCGGCGCACTCATGCTACCTTCCGGCGGTTGTTAGCCATGCTCACAGCGGCCGGCTGGGCTGTGGAAACCTCGTTTACGGATGCTTGGGGGATCAATGAGGTGTGTTTGCCCGCCGAGCAGCGCCAAACGGGGAAGGCCTCGATGCAACGTCTGGAACGCAAGTACTTGATCTTGCGTGTCCGTTTAAGGTGGCTAACGCGCCGCATGATTTGCTTCTCTAAAAAGCAATTCTTTAACGATGGCTTGGTTACTTTATTTATCTTCCATTTCTTCTTAGTATCTGCATTCGTCACATGCGCCCGAGCAGTGGTAGGCGGAAGCAGGGAAGGTGGTGGTATCGGTCTCATTTTGGTTGGCTGCACCTTTACCGCCGACGAGGCCGCTCAGCTGGGCATCACTGAGTTTGGTAATGATTTCCTTGTCGAACGAGAACGACTTGTCGAGTTTGATAACGTGCTTCTTCATGGTGGAAAGGGGTTAGGGGAAAAAGTATTGAATTAAATATTTTAGCTCAATCCTCGATTTAGCTACACGGATTCATTTAGTAAGAAATGGTAGTTGACAATTCATTCAAACTATCGCCTTTACCACTTGCCAGCAGATTCGTTTGTTTATTGCTTAACATAGCAGCGCCTTATTGAGATCTATAAACTTTGCTTCAACTCAACAGCATGATCTTTCACGAATTATTCTGATAATTACCGTTTGAATTGCCGTATCAAAATTCTCCGTGAGCGATGAAACAAAATTGAATTATACTTGAGCTGTAAAAAAATTTATTAGACCAATTACTATCTGCTGTAGATGGAAATGGCCTCCGCTTAGACAAACCTAAATTGCCAAATGTCTTGAGTCCAGTGCCGTCAAGGTTTTCGGCAGCACTGGCCATTTGAGTACGGGCGACGTACATTGGACTCATACTATTGAGCTGCACTTTAAGTCTTTATCAGTTCTTTTCTACTCCCACTGCCTGCCGGTGGGTAATAACAAACATTTAGTTTTGCATATGGGGCACGGTAGCATTCAGGTTTACTTTCTCAGCACTTTCCATTTCAACGGTTCGGCGCTCGACGTACTTAGCTCGGAAGCATTGGATGTGGCAGCCCCAGCTATGCAGGCCGAGTTAGTACAGCTGGTAGCACAGCTCCGGGTACTTTGCCCCGACCGGATATTTGTGGAGTGGCCCTTGGAGCGGCAGGCCTACGCGGATGAAACCTATTCCCGCTACCGAGCGCGCAGCTTCGAATTAGGAACTAATGAGGTGTACCAAATCGGCTACCGACTGGCAGATGTGCTGGGCCACGAGCGGCTATACTGCGTTGATGCGGAGGGCGACTGGGACTACGAGGTTGCAACCGAATACGCCCGTCTACACCACCAACTCCCATTGCTTGAGAGCCTGCACCGGCCCGAAGCCCCCGATGCCGTGACTACCGCTATTCGGGCACGTACCGGGATTAATGGCGGCCTACACGAGCTAACCCAACTGAACGGGACACTGCACCAGCGCTTGCTGGCCCTAAATGACAAGCGGGCAGATACCCTTAATATGGACTGGTACCTACTGGGCCTGGCCCGGCTCGGTTCGGTTGGCCATTACCCTGGGGCTGACCTAGTGGGCGACTTCTACAAACGCAACGTGCGCATCTACACCAATGTGCTACGGGCCCTCGACCTCGAGCGCGACCAAGTGCTGTTGCTGCTCATTGGCCAAGGGCACACGGCATTTTTGAAGTCGCTACTCGCGTACTCCTCGCTGTTCGTGGTGCAAGATATTCGGCCGTATTTGCTACCCGGCCTGGATACCACTTAGCTGATCGGCCTGCGGCCGGGCCGGGCTACCGTTGGCGACTTTAGCCATAGCGAGCTGCGCAGTGTAACACTTATAGAGCAGTGTGTAGATAACCAGCTCATGCAATCGGGCTTTATCCGGAATCATCCGGTTAAGGTACATATGGGCGTAGCTGGCCAGCAAATCGGTGCCTTGGTTGCTGGCCGTCAACTCCGGTCCGAGTAAGGCCCGAATGCGTCCGACGCAGGCCGCGCCGTGCCGGCTGCGCTCTGCGAAGCAGGCCGTAGCTTCCTCAATGCCGTTGCGAACATCGTCGGCTGGTTTGAGGTAGCTGCGTAGCGTGGCAGCATGCTTGCGATACTTGGCATCGAGTTGCATCTGCAGCGCCTTGTTACCCTGAAACTCGCGAAAAAAGGCCGCTGACAGGTGGCGCAACAGCTCGTGCTTTTGGGGTAGCGTCAAGCCAAAGTCGCGCAGTAACTCGTCTAACCCGCGCACCGCCAGCGGCCAGCGGTAGGTTTCGCCTTCGTCGCCGTCCAGCAACTGTAGTAGCGCCAACACGGCCCGGCTGTCGCAGCAGAACCAGTCTTCGGTGTTGTCAATGTTGAACGGGCCACCGTAGCGCTCTAGTTCCTGCACGTAGGTATCAAGTTGTAGCCGATGCAGGGTGCCGGCCGCCAGCAGTGGCTGCACGGCGGCGTGCATTTCGGCCAGTACCCGGCCTAGTGCCGCCACATCGCCGCGCAGTTGTAGTCGTAGCCGTAGGTGCGCATCCGGGTCGTTGTAGCGGATAAAAAACCACTTTTTAACTTCCCCGCTAGCCTCATAGCCCCGCATAAGTGGGGCCACCACGGCGGTTAGCAGCTTTTCCAGCGCCTTGTAGCCTCCGTAGAATTTGATGTACACCCACTCGCCGCCTGGCAGGTGGCGGCGCTCGTGCGGCTTAGTGGCCACCCCGGCGGAGGGGGCAGCGGCCGGGGGAGCGGCCGGCACGTGGTGCAGGGGCATAATCAATTCGTGGGCATACCGCGCCTGCTGCTCCCCCGTTACGATGCAGTTTTCGGACAGTTGCAGAAACTCTTTGAGTTGGGCACGGGGACGCTTACTTAGGTGCTGGGCCAGCAGCATGCGCGAAAACGAGAATTCAAAGTCCAGTAGCAGCTCATTGTCGCCCTCTACTAGGGTGACGTAACGGGGCAGCTTTTGGGTCTGGTAGAAGGCGTAGATCAGTCTTTCAGTTTCGGCCACTGGGGGCAGTGGGCCGCCACGGCCCAGCAGCAGTTGGGCCGTGAGATTCCAGGTGGCCCGCTCTAATACGATATTCTTGTACTCTACACGAGGCAGGAACTCACTGGTTTTGAATGCTCCCCAGTTCCATGAGAAATGGGTGTGTAAATTATGGCGTTGCACGTCGTGCAGAAAGCGGTAGAGCGGTAGGCCTTTAGCTACGTTATGAGCGGTTGAGAGGCGCGGCACCACGCGCTTATTCAAGCGCTGGGAGCGCAGCACCAAGCGGCCATCGCGCACCGACACTAGCAGGTCGGCGGCAGTGATCTGGTACTCAGCAGCTACAGTCGAGAGACTTAAATAGGGGATTTCGTAGGTGCGCAAGTGCGGGCGCATCAGAATATTGCCTACGCGGGCTTCGGGCGCGTGCACGATTTCTGCGTATACCACCTCGTCGGTGTCTGGCTCGGCTCGGGCCAATGAGGCGGCTAAGTGCTGGCGCAGGGCCTCGTCGCCGTAGCAGAAGCGACCGAGCAGGTTAGCCGCTGAGGGGCCGCCGCAGGATTGGAGTAAAAAGTGGAACTCACCCGCATCCACTGCCGTGGCTGATGAAGCTAACACCGAGCCAAGCGCAGCGAGGCTGGCCGGCACATCGGGGCCGCTTGGCGCATCAGCGGCCAGCGCGGCCAACTCGGCGGGTAGCAGTTCCACCGTGCGCCCTCCCGTGGCAATAGCCTGCTGGTATTTGGCTTGCACAAGCCGGGCGGTGGCCGTCCAGGTAGTGGTGCTGGTTACGTCGGTTCCGCTAGGTTGAATGTCCTCTACTAACGGTAAGTATACTGCGCCACCACCCGCTCGCCC
Source organism: uncultured Rhodanobacter sp. (assembly GCA_964657755.1). Lineage (GTDB taxonomy): Bacteria > Bacteroidota > Bacteroidia > Cytophagales > Hymenobacteraceae > Hymenobacter. Next base: position 66,205 of record CAZZWL010000006.1, on the reverse strand, counting down.
ATAGCCGATGCCGGCCTCGTGGTCCAAGGCCAACAGCAGCGGCACTTCCTGCTCCTCGTAGCGCCTACTGAATTCCTGTATGAAGGTGTTCAACTCGGGCACTACCGAGCGGGTTGACAGCGCATACAGTTCGCCGAGTTGTGTAGAGATGCCGGCAGCTGCGTTGGTGCTTAGCTGGTTAGCCACTGGCTCGTAAAACAAGTCGGTCTGGATCAATTCACTGGCGCTACACGAGAGCAAACCCTCATTGAGCGTAGCGTGAGCCTGCTGGAAGTTAGCCACCCCGCCAGCAACCAGTAGTTCATTTACGTGCGTGAGGGTGCGCACCGTTGCCTCGTCCACAATGCCAGCTAGGCGCTGAGGCAGTTCACTGGCATATACGCGCCCGGTAATGGTGGGTGCGTATTCGTTGATGAGCAGTTGCGCCTCGATGAGCTGGCGCACGTATTCGACGGCTTCGGTGCGAGTGGCATCGGGTACGGCCTGCGCCAGTACTGCCAGTAAGCGCGGGTAGCTGATGCCTTGCCGGCCTTCGGCCAGAATACAAGCTAGAAAGTCGGTGCGGGCCACCGAGGAGAGGCGGTAGTTACGCCGCTTGTTCTCAACCTGATACTCAATGTAGCGGTACTGCCCATCCAGCTCGTAGAGACTATTATTAGTGTAATAGGTAGAGTTTTCGAGCAGAGCAGTACTCTTGCTCAGTTCCTGAAAAATCTCCTGCGTGTAATTCATGTCAAGCCGGGTGAGCTTGACGTACTTGTTCGCGCCGAAGTCGAGGCGGGTAGTTGCGCCCAGCTGGCCCAGCGAACAGCCCGCGAACAGCCCGTAGGGCGTGGCGCGGGTGCAAGAGCGGAGCAGATACTTGTAGAGCGAATAAATAACACGGCTGTTACGCTCGGCCGTAGCCTCGGTTGGCTGCTGACGCAGCTTCAGCAGTTCGCGGTACAGGTCGGGTGAGGCCGTATAGATGGCCTCCTGCATGGCCTCGGCCTCAAACAATGCAAGTAATCCAGAAACGAAAGCCCCGTAGTCAGCCTGGCCGGTGGTGTGCAGGGCTAACAGCGTACTTACTGGCAGCAGTGGCCGTCGAAGCAGGTAGTAGCTTTCAGGGGTCAACTTCAGGGTGGGTGCAGCTTGCGGGGAGGCCATTGGGCGATAACTGAACAAATGGATAGAGTTAGCTGACTGCGCCTCACAGCACCCGCTCTAGCAGTCGGGCCTGGCGGGTAACAATACTGGCACGCGCCGTCATACCCCAGCAATAGGTAAGCGGGTGCTGTCGGGTAGTTGTTAGGCCGTGGGGTAGTGCAATGCGCACCATAAATTGCCCCTGCGCGTCAAGTGAGTCCGAAACTTGACTGACGGTGCCGGTTAGGTAACCATAGTGGGTGGCCGGATAACTGTCGAATTCCAACAGCACCGTTTGGCCGGGGTGCACGTCAGAATAGCGGGTCTGCGGCAGTTGCACCTCGGCTACTACGCCGCCCAGCCGCAGAAAGCGCCACCGCGCCACTGGCAATTCCAGACTATCGGGGTAATTCACAAAATAGCTGGATCCCACCAGCGCAAGTACCAGCACCGTCACCAGCAATATTCCCCATCGGGCTAGCCACGACGGTTCCTGCTCAATGATGTCTTGCATATCTTCACTGCGCAGTAGCGGAGCGGACGGCGGCAGGTTAGCAGGGGACATGATGCTATATAAAGTAGGTTAAACACTCAGCTCTAATTGGTTGCGTACCAACTCAAAGTAGGGGCCGGCATTCATCACCAACTCCTCGTGGGTGCCGCTCTCGGCAATGCAGCCTTGGTGCAACACGATAATGTGATCGGCGTTCCGTACGGTGCTCAGGCGGTGGGCTACCATAAGCACTGTCTTGCCTTTAAAAAAGTGTTTGATATTGTGCATGATGACCGCTTCATTATTGGCATCAAGGGCGTTAGTAGCCTCGTCGAAGAATATGAATTCTGGGTCCTTGTACACCACCCGGGCGATGAGAATGCGCTGCTTTTGACCCTGGCTCAACCCGTTTCCCTCGGCCCCAATGCGCGTGTTAAAGCCCAGTGGCAAACTCTCGACGTAGGCCTCGAGATTGGCCACCCGTGCCGCGTGCAACAGCCGCCCCATATCGATGTTATCGATGCCCACGGCAATGTTCTGGGCGATAGTGTCGGAGAAGATGAAGCCGTCCTGCATTACTACGCCGCAGGCGTCACGCCACCGCCGGTTACTGATGTTTTGAAGATTAGTGCCGCCCACCCGGATTTCGCCGGTGTACGGCGGGTAAAAGTTGAGCAGCATCTTGAGTAGAGTAGTTTTGCCGCTACCACTCATGCCCACAATCGCCGTGGTACCACCCTGACATATATCGAAGCTTATGTTGGCTAGCACCGGCTGGCCTCCCGTGCCGGGATAAGCAAATGACAAGTCGCGCAGCGTGATGTCTCGGCGCTCGGGCAGTTGGTTATAGCGCGGCTTGTCGTCGGACTCCTCGCTAGGGATGCTATGTACGTCGTTGAGACGCTCCATGCTGATTTTTGCGTCTTGAAAAGCCTGCACGAAGGTGATGAGTTGGTTGACCGGCCCGTTGAGCTGGCCGATGATGTACTGGATGGCCAGCATCGATCCCAGCGACATACTTCCGTTGATAACGGCTTTGGCCGAAAGGAAGGTCACAAAAATATTCTTGCCCTCGTTGATAATGTGGCCGCCTGCCTCCTGATACTGAGTTAGCGAAAGTCCCCGTGAGGTTAGCTGGAATAACCGTGCCCGTAGGCCTTCCCAGCGCCAGCGCTTCTGCAATTCGGCGTTGGCAATTTTGATGTCTTGCATCCCGTTTACCAGTTCTACCATGGCGCTTTGCTCTTTCTTCTGCAAGTCAAAGCGGCGGAAATCAAGTACCCGGCGACTCTTCATATACAGACTTATCCACCCCACATACAGCAGACTGGCCGCCGCGAACACGAGGAAAATGCGGAAGTTGAAGTATAGCAGCACGCTGCTAAAAATGAGTAGGCTGAATAGTGAAAAAACCGAAGCTAGCGATGTACTAGTCAGAAACGTTTCGATACGGCGCTGATCGTTCATGCGCTGCATGATATCGCCGAACATCTTCACATCGAAAAATGAGAGCGGCAGTCGCATGAGCTTGAGCAGAAAATCCGAGAGAATGGTTACGCTGACCCTGCTGCTGATGTAGAGCAATATCCAGCTCTGAATAAACTCAATGGAAATGCGTCCTAGAAACAGCATAAGCTGAGCTGTCAGCACTAGGTATACAAAGCCCAGATTAGCTTGGCGAATGCCTACGTCTACCACCGACTTGGTCAGGAAAGGAAATAGAAGCTGTAGTACGCTGCCCACGGCTAGGCCCAGACACAACTGCCCAATGAGCCGCCGGTAAGGCAGCAGTAGCGCGAAATACTGCCTCGATTTAACTTCAGTGGCGCTTTCCTGCACTTCCTCGAACTTGGCTGTCGGCTCCAGTAGCAGGGCCGCACCCCGCGCCTCGCCCTCAACCTGAGTGCTGCACCAATACTGGCAAAACTCTTGGCGGGAATACGTCGTCAGCCCCTTAGCGGGGTCGGCCACCTGTACTCGGTCCCCCTTAATGCGTACCACCACAACGAAGTGCTCCTTATCCCAGTGCGCAACGCAGGGAAGCAACGCCTTGGTGGCCAAGTCTTCAAAGCTCAACAGTAACCCGCGCGTTCGGAAGCCCAGCATTTCGGCTGCCCGACTAATGGTGAGCAGCGATACGCCCGAACGGCTGGCTCCACACTGTTCGCGTAACAGTTGAATGTTCACCTGCTTGCCGTAATGCTTGGCAACCATGCGCAGGCAGGTAGGGCCGCAGTCCATACGGTCGAGCTGCACGTAGAAGGGAAATTTTCTCATCTCGATACGCTATTAGTACTTCGGCTGGTGCTTCCTGCACTACTCACGCCGCTCCAGAGTTGGAGCAGGTATCTGCGGCAAACAGTTCACTCCACAGTTCTAGGCCGCGCAGTCGGTCAGTGCTGTTCCGGGCCACATGGTTAATGATAAACTCATCGATGCCGTACTCCTCCTGGTAGCGTAAGATAGTATCCTCGAACTCGGCGGCAGTACCTACCAAATTGCAGGTCTCAACGTCAGCGGCAGTGCCCGCGGCCCGACGGGCCTGGACGGTGCTGTCATGCACCGTGCCTGATAGTACCAGCACAATTTGGGGTGCTGTCTGGTGACGAGCCACGAACTCATGCCGGAATTCAGTGATGGCCGCCTTGTAGTATCCCCGGTCAGCGCCCTTGTGGAAGATGGAGCGGGCTAGGTTGGTTTTGCCTTCTAAGGCCTGGCGCAAGCTGCTGCCCATATTAGTGCTTAGCGACCATATATCAGGGGCTTGGCCTTTATAGGGCGGCAGTACCGTTCCCATTTCGAGTATCTGCTCCTCGCTTGAGTAGAGGCGCAGTAGTTCGCGCAGGTTGCGGGCGAAGCACTCACCCAGAGGCGGGCTGCTAGGCCCGTTTATCAATGTTACCAATTCGTCGCTAAGCCGGCCGTTAGCAAGACCCAAGTCGATGCGATCTGGAAATAGGTTGGCAAGCATTTTATAAGAAGTTGCCACGTGGTAGGGCTGGTGTACGGCCAGTAGAATACCGGCTACCCCCACCCGCAGTGATTCGGTAGAAGCAGCTAGTAGGCCCAGTAGCGCAGTAGGATCGGTCCAGGGCTGCTTGCGCACGGGCGTATGATGCTCAGGTAGCCATAGCCGCGCGAAGCCCAAGCGGTCAGCGTGTTGAGCATACTCCAATAAGTCAGCCACTATCTCTAAGCTATTTAGGTGGCTTTCCCGGATACCAAAATCCATTAAGCCAATAACGGGCTGTTTCATGCGCTTACGAATTAGAAGGGGGACTTACTCATCGCCAGTGAAGGCACGTCGAGTAGGAGTAGCGCCGGCCACGAGGCCCGAAAGCCAGGTAGCGCGCTAATGAGCGTGAGCAAGGTGCCCGCCAAACCATTGAGCAGGCTGGCATCCTGTTGGGGCAGATTTTGCTGCTGTTGCAACTGACTTACGGTATAGGCTAGCCAAGCGGTCCGGGCACGAGTATAGCAGTGACGGGGATGCATTCGGTACAAGGCTTCGCAACAACTAACCAGGCTAGCTGAGCCATGGCACAGATCAGTGCCTAGGGTGCGAGGATGCATCAAGGGGAGCCCGCAAGCCCGCGCTCCGGTGAGTACTGCTACGCGATGTATGTCCGGCCGGCCCAGTACTCGATGGACGCGATAGAGCACCAACGCCGCTACTAAGTCGCCATAGCACCAGCCCACAAAGCCGTTATAGTCAGGCGCAGTACCGACCTTGGTTGGTACTGCGTGCGGAAACAGCGCTTCTTTAGCGCGGTCTGGCCAAGTCCGCCGCACATTTAATGCATAGGCTAGCATTCCGTCAACAAGGGGTAATAGTAAGAGTCGGTGCTGCTCCGAACCAGCTTCGAACAGCTGTAGCAACACCATCAGTAATCCCCAGTGTCCGTGCGCATACCCCATGTTAATGGCCGTACTGGCGTTGAGCTGTTCAATGTAAGAGTTCGCAAACCGGATGCCGCTTCCGTCCTCTAGGCGGCGGGCAGTCAGTTCACCTAACAGAACCTGCAAGTACTGACTGGCCGCTGCACTCACGGTCAGACGGGTACCCAAGTAACGTAGTCCGCCAGCGGCCCCGGCCAGGAAATCAGTGTTGGCTGCCCGCAACTGCTGCCGCGTCTGCACAAAAACCAGTTCATCAAATAGCTGCCAATTTTCCTTGCCAAGCTCCAGTTCCAAAATATGATCACGATTAAGTAGGGGCAGCAATTGACCCAGACTAGTGATGGTGGATACGTCGGGCTGCTGGCTGGTTAGACTCTGCTCCAGTTCGCTCATCACAGCAGCCAGATGCTCGGCGGCTAGGTCCCAAAGGTGCTCGTCAGCCAGTAGCTTATAGGCGTAGGCGTACAGAGTTACTAGCCCCAGCCGGCCATTAAGCAACGACGAACCGGCCGGGCGAGCGGTTACTAGCCGTGCCAAGCCATTATCGATACAATCGCGCATGGCTATTTCTAAATCAGGAGTAAGAAGTTCACGCATAGGTTAATAGCCGATTAAGCCGAGCAGACCCAGGTCACCTACTGCGTATTGCAGCAACGCGAGGCCGAAGCCAGCCAGGCCTTCAAATAACGACGGATAGGTGCGGGCCAGTCCACGATTGTATTGGTTGCGGAAGCCCGCTACATAACCCTGATGCTGGCACAGCCGCCGTCGCTGCCCGTACCAGTAAGTTGTCGCCTGCTTGAACGCTGGCTGCTGAGTTTCAATAAATAACTTATTGAACAGCAGCATGTTACCACTTGATCCGTATATCATAGAGGCGTCGTACACTTGGCAGGCTGCCGCCCTCCGCCGCTCAGCCAGTATTAGTAGTTGCCCCAGCACTACTGTTTGCACGGCAGTTAGGGCCAAGGCACTCGCCGCCCGCCAGAGAGCGTACGCAATACCTAGGGCACCGTAACAAAGGTTGAGTGTCGAGGCAGCCTGTTCACCCACCACGTCGGGGTACATAGCTTGTGGAAATGGGCGCTCATGGCGCAGCATGAAGGTAATGCTACCCCGCAGCACCTGTTGCACCTCCGCAAGTCGGTAGCTCGCACCAGCTTCAATATACTCGGCCAGAAAAAGTAGCACCCCCGCCATGCCATGACTCCAACTGAAGTCAATTACGCCCCGAGCTCGAAATTTTGAGCGCCAATAGTTGCCGTCTGAACTGGTCTGACAGCAAGCTAGCAAGTTGTCAATAATAGCTGTTAATTCAGGGCCCGCCGGGGCCCCCAGCGGGCACCGCTTTAAAAAATAGCGGCCGATGGCTAGGTAGCCCGTAAACTGATCAAAGTCATGGCGTTCGAGGCAAGGTATAAGCTGTAAGGCCAAGAAAGCATCGAGCTTAACAAGCAAGAAATTCATCTCTGGCGGTAGATAGCCCTCTTCGAACAAGTGCAGCAGTAGTAGGCCGAACTCGGTAGCATCGCGCACGAACTCAGCTGGCACAGTAAAAGCCTGCTCAATAACATGCTGTAGGATGCGCTGTGCCTGCTCGGCACTCACTTGGTCACCACTGAAGCGCGAATATTCGTGCAGAAATAAAAATATTCCAAGGCTTCCAGACGAGTAGCCTATTCCATGGTTGAAGCAGACCTCGTCTTTACCGAGATAATGCGCTAATTCCACTAATTGGCGAGTTTTACCTTTCGACAACATAGAATTTTGCCAAACGCGCAATTATGCGCCATGCTTACTTATTGAATATACTTTTACAAATGAGTAACCAGATGCATACTCATATAAAACCCGTATTAATTACCTCTTTGATGAAATCACGATAATTAACCCCAATAGGAACAAGCATTTTATTATCCATTTCAACCATATTGGGTGTAATACTGTGAATAGAAGTCTTGTTAACAATAAAAGAGCGACTTAGTCGCCAGAATAATTTATTGTCTAATAAAGATTCTATTTTCCCCATCGTCATATGTGTAATAATAATTTTATTTTTAGTGTGTATTTTTAAATAATCTTTCATGCATTCTATAACCTTTATTTTCTTAACATTTATTTTCATAAATTTTTTATTCTCTCTCACTAGTAGTGTTAAATCAAGGTTTTCATTTAGCGAGTCATGACTGCCGATTTTGGCTCCACAGGACGGACAGCATTGCGACGCAGAGGGAAACGGCTCCATAAAAATCTCGGATTGAGTTTTTAAAGGTTTAACGAGTTGCTACAAGATGCTGTAATAATTGAAAATAATAAATATAATATACTATCTTACCTTAAGAGCTCTGCTACCTGTTATTCTGGCTATCAGTGAATGTCACGGTTAAACTTCGTTCATCACCAGGGTAATACAGCAGCAACTGTGACGAAGCCAGCGTTTCGCGGTACCAAAACCCAATTTGAAGAAGTTTAACTGCGGCTTGGATACCGGTGGTTCGTAAAGACCGCCTCTATCCCACATTGCTTATCGCAATAGCTGACTCACAAGACAAGGGGACAAACGGCAGCCTTGCGTAAACGTCCTAAGCCTGCTAAAGGCAAGTTTAGTGGGTACGAAAACGGGCGAGTAGGGCGACAAATAAGTAAAAGCGCCTAAGTCAGGTGCCCTAGCACCTGCTTATGGCATAAACATCCGTGGCTGTTGCAAAGGCAGACTGAGATAGTCCAGTAAGAACGGACAGTGAACGGAGATAGGCTGAGTTGAGAATCGCGTTTAAAGTGGTGCGGCGAGCGATAGCTCAAGGCGGAGTGGCGTCGGTCGAGATTGAAGTGGGTGTCGAAGTAATAGGCTACTTCTAAATTGGCTCCTTGCAAGTTGGCAAACGGGGGAAGCAATTCAGTTTTGAGCGTGCCTCTAGCCCACCTCGGCCTGGGTGTTATCGTAAGAATTGCCCGGCCGGCTAAAGCTAGCCAGTGCCTGGACTTAAGTGATGCGGGTACGACACGCGGCACTCGTATACTGACTGCCCCGATCAACATGGATAATTAGGCCAGGAGCCGGCTGGCGGAGCGTCAAGGCCTGCTCCTTCGCAGAGAGAACTCAGTAGGCATATGTTTATCAAGCTGCCAGCCCACCACGCGCCGCGAGCAGGTGTCGCGCCAGGTGGCCAGGTAGCACCAGTGCCCGCCCACCAGGGGCAGGTACGTAATGTCGCCTACCCAGACCTAATTGAGCGCGGTAGGGGCGGATTGGCCAAAGAGCAGGTTTTCAGCAACGACTGCCGCTGGGTCAGTCACCGTGGTGCGTGGGCGTTGCGGACGCATACTCAACGCGCGTAGCCCCCTGCGACGCAGCCAGGTGCGCAGCGTCCGACAGCGTACCTTCGACACGTAATTTTGCCCGTAAGCGCTGGGTACCGTAACGCTGAGCATGGCGCGAAAAGGCGGAGCGCTCCCAATAGGGCAACGGACGCGCGGCCCGGCCACTGCTATTAGCAAGGGGCACTAACCTCTAACATGCGGCAGAGCACCTGCACCGGCTCTGTAGCCGCAACCCGCTCGATGAACTGATAACGAGTCAGGACTGAGGCGGTTGCGCAAAGATGGTCACGACTTTTTTTAAAATATTGCGCTCCTGCTCCACGCGCCGCAACTCGGCGCGAAAGTGCTTAATCGCTTCGCGCTCCGCACTGCTGGGTACGGCTTCGGCCAACGCCTAGCGGCGCTGCCAGCGGCCGAGCAAGGCGGGCGATAGTCCCTGGGCCCCAGCCACCACTTGGCGGACGCACTCGGCTTTGAAAGCGGGCGTATATTTTTTTGCGGGTCAGCGGAATAATAACCCGTTACAACTCTTATCAAACTTAGGTACCATAGGATCGAGTTGGCAGGCGCTTAAGGCCTAGAAGGGAGCAGTAGCCCAGGTACGAGCCTCCTCAATGGTGGCAAAAAACTGGCTAGTTAGTTTCGTGTTAGAAATCACGGTGGTCACCAAGGAGTTGATGCCCATGCAATTCATGGCATCCAGCGATTCTACGGCCGCGAACCGCCGGCCGCCTTGCTGACTCAGGCCCTTGAAGACTAGGTCGCCACTCCACTGTAAGTCGGCCTGCCGCAGCGCCCGCAGCAAGCGGTTATCGGCTACTAGGGCCAACGCCTTATGCTGGTGGGTCAACCGCATAAGCTCCAGAATAGAAGTGCTGTAATCGGCACTCGGCACAAAATCCAGCCATTGCAGTTCGAGCGTCTGGTGGGAGGTCCGGTGCAGGAAGATGTTAAGGTATTGGTTACTGAAAAGCTTCTCCATAAATACGTTCGGCAACTACTACTTAGTAGCGTAGGTAAGGCGGTCAAGAAGGGTGAGGCAGGAATTAGCGGGCTCACAGGGCTTGCTGCGCACCTACTTTGGCTTCGGCCAGCGACGCATAATACACAACCCCTAGGGTGGCTGCCCTAGTGGCGGTTTGCTGTTCATAGCGCTGCGTCGCAATTTTGCCAAAGATGCTCTCGGCCACAACCACGCTCACCACGCGTAAGCCCGCGGCGAGGGCCCGCGGATTGAACTCGTCCTGCAGCCAGCGCTGCGCTTCTTCCGGAATGGCGCCCATGTGACGTACGTCTCCGACCCAGCCCCATGGCCGGTCTAGCGTAGAATGCTGTTCGAAGTAGGCCAGCGCAGCCCCCTGTAGGGCAATGAACTCCGTTTTGTTGGCAAAACTATGCCATTGGGTGATGACGCACGGCACGAGGCTGTCAGCCAACGCGGTGCCATAGGGGGTTATTAAAATAAGTTGTTCACTCATGAGTGGGGATCTTCCTTGCCTAAGGTCGACGGTATACGCACTGGCTTTCGTGACGTTCGTCCAAGGACTACGTCGTGACCACTGGTGTCTGCGCTAGGCGTGTTCCTTAGTGAAATGGCTACCAGCTACTAAGTTGAGTTAGCTTGCAGCGGGTACTCAAGGCGTAGTGGGCAGCAAGCGCTGCACGGTGGTGGCGTGAAACTCCTTCCCTCTGCGGGTGCGATAGCCCGCCGCATTGAGCGCGGCCGCAATTTCCCAAAGGGTGTGCTCCTTGGCGCGCAGCAACTCGGCTAGCTGCGCCGCCTGCCGGTTAGCCTGGTGCTCGCGGGCGTTGCGCTGCATGGTGGCCTGTCCCTGGCGAGTGATGGCGGGGGTCATATTCTGCGGATTGCCCAGTTGAAAGCCCCGCGCCTTCTTGGCCGTGAGCGCGTCCTTCGTCCGTTTCGAAATTGTCTCGCGCTCGTGTTGAGCGAGCACGGCAAACAGGCCCACCGTAAGGGTATTCGCGTCGGGCATGTCGCAGCAGACGAAGTCGACGCCCGAGTCGCGCAGGGCCAGGATGAAGCTGGCATTGCGCGAAAGGCGGTCAAGTTTGGCGATGAGCAGGGTGCTGCCGACGCGCCGGGCCTCGGCCATGGCGGCCAGCAGCTGCGGCCGCTGATTCTGCTTGCTACTCTCGATTTCGACAAACTCCCTCAGCAGCTGGGCGTAGTCGGCGACGAAAGCGCGCACGGCCGCTTGCTGAGCTTCGAGCCCCAAGCCGGAGACTCCTTGCTTTTGAGTAGAGACTCTATAATAAGGAGTGTAAGTCCGAGAAGGCGTCATGGTACAAAAGGCGGGCACAAAAGCCCCTTTCACGGAGCAACAAAGTAAAAGTACGAGATTTTACATATTAGCAACGTCCGTTTAACTTTTGTGACAAAACACTTTTGGGGGGTAGTTTTGTACCAATGACCCAGTTTGTCGCCTATTTCCGCGTCAGTACCGTCCGCCAGGGTCAGTCCGGCCTCGGACTCGAAGCCCAGCAGGCCGCGGTGCAGAATTTCCTGCGCGGCGACGCGCAAATCGTAGCCACCTTTCTCGAAATCGAGAGCGGGAAGAAAAACGACCGACCCCAATTGCAGGCGGCCATTGCCCGAGCCCGGCAGGAGGACGCGGTACTGCTCGTGGCCAAGTTGGACCGACTCGCCCGGAACGTGGCTTTCCTCGCGGCCCTCATGGAAAGTCGGGTACGTTTCCAAGCAGTAGACCTGCCGGCCGCGGATGAGTTCACCCTTCACATTATGGCGGCCGTCGCCCAGAAAGAAGCGTCGGCGATTTCTACTCGTACCCGCGATGCCCTAGCCGCTAAGAAAGCACGGGGTGCCCAACTTGGGACTCCTGCTAATCTCACCCAGGCCGCACGGAAGAAATCATGGGTGGCGATGACCCAAAATGCTCAAGCCAATCTAAATAACCGGCAGGCAGCACAACTGGCGAAACTACTAAGAGACACTGGTGTCTCCCTACGAGCCATTGCCGAGCAACTCAACCTGTCGGGCTACCGCACGCGGCATGGAAAAGCCTTTCATCCCATGGGCGTGCGGCGACTACTGCCCAAATCGGTGCAGTAGGCCGTTTACGTATAGTAAGGCTTCGTTTACAAGTTCCTATCTGTAGGAGATTAAGCTTGAATTATTAGCATCGGGCCTACCAGTTCGTCATCGTCTAGTTGCATACCAGTCAGGCGAATGAAGTCAGCCGTGGCACTAGGTGTGGCTGCGAAGTTGTAGTCGGCCGCATTCTCGGGAGCTACGACAAGGTAATTTGGACCACTAGCGAGCGTTTCGCAAGGAATTGATGTGCCTAGCAATTTGGCCAGAACCACATCAGTGGGCAGCACTCCTATGGCCAAATGCTGGCCGAGGTTCTGGTAAGGGGCAATTGCCACCAGTTCGTCGGCAGTGAGAGGCCGGGGCATAGCGCCGGGTAGGTACAAGGTGGCAATCATAAAGTAAAGAAACTAGGCGATTAATAACTAAGAGGTTATTCTTATTCAGCCACTAGCCTGTCCACTCGCCCAATAAGTTCGGCTACCAATTGGACCGCATCCGTTCCGTAATGGAGATGCCGATGACAATTCGGGCATAGGGCGACCGCGTTGCTTACTGTATCGCTACCACCCTGAGCCAACCACTTTATATGGTGCACCTCTAGAAACGGTGTGCCATCCTCCCGAACGAAGGGCGCAGGCTGCTCACACATCTCGCAGTGACCTGCCGCTACTTCTAAGACTGATGCCTTTACGGCTGGGTCACGCACAAATAAAGCCACGGTGGTGATTAATCGCGGTGGCTCTTTCCTACCCGTTGGCACGCGAGACACTCCTCGACGTAGTATTATTCTTGTTCTACGCTCAAGTTGCTCCGGGTCTGCCGTCGGTTCTTCGAGAGCCGACATAAAATAGCCTTTGGCTTCGACTATAGACTGAATAGTTACTGCGGCAGTTGAGCCTACATTACGAGCTGGTTTCAAGCCAGGTATGAATGGCAAACCCATGCCGACCAGCACATAAGATATGTTCATGAACCTTCGTTCGTATGCATTGGGCGTACGACCGTACTGTATTGAAAGCGACTTATAGAGTGCCCGTTTATTGATGCTCTCGCCATTCGCCACACGCCCAAACAGATTGGCGTAAGCATCTACGGCTGCTTCTACTTCGTGCTCACTCCAATTATCGCTTGCTTCACTCACAGTCAACGTACTTGGTGTTGAGGTTCAATAGTCGTAAAAATCGTCCTTAGGAAGGATTTCGCTTGTAAGGCGGTGTAAAGTAGCACCACGCTCACTCTTCTTCAGTTCACACTCCCACACCGTAAGTACCTGCCAGCCCTGTTCACGCAACTGCTGCTGGGTACGCCGGTCACGGGCCTGATTTACGGCCAGTTTTGCTTGCCAAAACTCGGCGTTAGTCTTTGGTGCTGCGCGGCTTTTGCGTAAGCATGCCCCACCGTGACTATGCCAAAAACATCCCTGCACGAACACCACCGTCTGATAGCGAGGTAGTACTACATCGGGCGTACCGGGTAGGTGAGCATCATGCAACCGGAAGCGAAAACCTGCTGAGTGCAAATAGCGACGCACTAGGAGTTCAGGCTGGGTATCCTTACTATGCACGCGCCGCATAACGCGATGACGTTGCTCGACGGTAAGATTGTCATAACGCATATGTTATCTCTATAAATTGTCGAGCTTATGCCAAAAATATAGGTTTCTGGCCTTCCGCAACGCTTTCTTTGTACTGTACATGACACGACAAATCCACCTCTGGAGCTGGTTCCCACTCCTACAGAGTTAGATAATCCCTAAATTCCAATAGAAATAATAAAGAGTGAAAGCTATAGACCTGTTCTGCGGCTGCGGGGGGCTAACAGAGGGCCTCAAGAGTGCTGGGTACGAGGTAGTAGGCGCGGTCGATAATGAACCGATTGCCGTAAAAACTTACCGCATCAACCATCCCGGTGTTCAGGTATGGGAACAAGATATTAAAGACTTAACAGCCAGTAATATATTCAGAAAGACAGGGCTACGCGAAGGAGAACTTGACCTGTTAGCTGGGTGCCCGCCTTGTCAGGGATTCTCAAGTTTGACCACCCTGAATAACACTGTCAAAGCAGACAAGCATGGTAAGCGTAAAAACGAATTACTATTCCAGTTCCTGCGCCTGGCAAAGGCTCTGCGACCCAAGGCTATTATGCTGGAAAACGTCCCAGGCCTTTACAAAGACTCGCGCCTCCAACGCTTCTTAAAAGAACTGGGTAAGCTTGGCTATCACTGCGAGCTTAAAGAAGTAGTACGGGTACTAAACGTGTCGGCCTACGGGGTACCGCAGCGTCGCCGGCGGCTGATTCTAATGACCACCCTAAGCGGGCCCGTTAAGTTTGCTAAGCCATTGAAGGTTAAAGCTACTGTGCGTGGCACTATTGAGAAGTTGCTGCCAGCCGGGCAGTCCGGTGATGCCCTGCATGACTTTCCTGATAGACGCACCCCAGCAATGATGGCACGCATCCGCGCTACTCCCCTAGACGGTGGTAGCCGTGGTGAAGTACCTCTCGAACACCAGCCACCGTGCCATCAGGCTCAGAAGGGCTTTAGTGACGTTTACGGACGCATGAAGTGGGACGACGTGTCACCAACAATGACCAGCGGGTGCAACAACCCATCTAAGGGACGCTTCCTGCACCCTGAGGAACACCGAGCTATCACCCTACGCGAGGCAGCTTTATTCCAATCTTTTCCCCCAAACTACCAGTTTTGCTTAGACCGTGGTAAAGGAGCAGTTGCCTTAATGATAGGCAATGCGTTGCCGCCCGTCTTTATCGAGGCCCACGCTGTGCAAATCAGTGCTGCTCTACGCAAGTATCAGTTAGCTTAGCAGTTGATGCAGGCACTCACTCAATGGCTAAATTTAAAACTAGAGCACGCGCGGTTGACATGCTCGGCCGGCAGCAGATTTCCGGTATACCCACGGCCATTAGTGAGCTATTCAAAAACGCCCACGACGCCTATGCAGACAGGGTCGAAGTAGACTTTTACCGCTCCGACCGCCTGTTCGTGCTTCGCGACGATGGCTTAGGCATGACACGGGAAGATTTTGAAACCCGCTGGCTAACGCTAGGTACTGAGAGTAAGTTAGGCCAGGAGGCTGGCATGTCACTGCCGCCCCAGGCCTCTGGGAAAGCTCCGCGCCCGGTACTTGGCGAAAAAGGTATTGGTCGCTTAGCCATCGCCGCCATCGGCGAACAAGTATTTATTGTCTCCCGCGCCCAACGCGACGAAGTGTTACAGGATACAGTGGTGGCTTATATCCATTGGCGCATCTTTGAACAGCCTGGAATCGACCTGGATGAAATTCAGATTCCCATTCGCACGTACTCCAACGGCTCTCTACCTGATGAAAATGCTGTGGCGGAAATGTTGGCTGAATTCTCACTCAACCTCAATAAACTAAAATACCTTTCCGATTCGGAACGGGCCCGCTTTGAAGCTGATTTCAATGAGACTCAAATGAGTCTAGCCGAGGTAGATAGCTTAGTACCATACATGAGCCTTGCCAACCAAGGACATGGTACTCATTTCATTATTTCGCCCGCAAGTTCGTTACTTGACGCTGATATTGATAGGAGCACAAATGAGGAGGCCTCGCCATTAGAGAAAGCATTGCTGGGCTTCACTAATACGATGACTCCCAATCATATGCAGCCGGATATCAAAACGGCATTTAGAGACCATCGAGAGGATGACTCCGAACGGGATTTGATTAAAGAAGGCGAGTTTTTTACAACTAACGAATTTCTTAGTACCGACCACCACTTCGAAGGGGAGTTTGATGAATATGGACAATTTAATGGTCGTATTTCAATATATAGAGATAGCGTCATTCCCTATGCTATTGAATGGAGTGGTGCAAAAGGCAAGAAAACTTCCTGTGGACCATTTAAAGTGAACGTTGCCTATTTACAGGGCAGTATCAATCAAACTACTCTAGTTGGCGAGGACTTCAATCGCTTATACCAAAAGGCAGAGCGATTTGGAGGACTTTATATATACAAAAATGGCATCCGCATTTTACCTTACGGAGACACTAATTATGACTGGTTAGAGATAGAGAAGCGTAGAACAAAGAAGGCTAGCCGTTACTTTTTCTCCCACCGACGTATGTTCGGCACTATTGAAATTGACCAATCTCAAAATAGAGAACTAAGCGAGAAGGCTGGTAGAGAAGGGTTTAGAGAGAATAAGGCTTATCGAGAATTTAGAGAAATTCTTAAAAACTTTTTTCTGAAGTTAGCCGCTGAATTTTTCAATGAATCTGGGGTCTATAGTGGTGAGTTCTTAGAACGTCGAGCCGAGTTGGAGCAAGCTGATGTTCTTCGCAAAAAGCGCGAACAACAAAGTTCTCAAAAGCGCAAAGTATTCTCGGCTCAGCTAGAGGATTTTGACCAGGCTTATCGCAGTAATGAGCCTGAGCGTGAAGCATTCGAGTTAACTGCCAGATTTCAACGTGAATTAGGAAACGCGACATCTATTGCTGATGGTCGACGAGCCGCGTATGAGTTTCTAAATATTGAAAGTAATGCTCGCCATCAACTACGCGTATTAGAGGAAAAATACCGCATACCAAAGCCTAGAGGCTTCGCTATTACCGCTGCGCTAGAACGGGATTATAACGATTATCTTCACAATCACCAGAAACTTCAAGAACGCACCTTCTCGGTTTTCCGAGAGCTAGTAGAAGGAGAAGTTAGTCAGGCAGCGCAACGCGCACGTGTGGAACTAGACCGACGGGTGCGCGTCGAGCACTCCTTACGCGAATTGGCAACTCAGGCTGAAAATGTAGGCCGGTCTGAGCGTAAGGATACCATTACTGCTTTAGAATCGGTGGACGACCTGATTAAGGATAAGGTTCGAGAGAGTATCGTTCAAATAAATGAAGAGGTCCGCAATGTGTTAATAGAGTTTAACGCAATTGACTTTACCGACTTGGAAGAAACTGCTGTTTTCGACATCAGAGACCGGTTGGAAAGTCGCATTATTCTAGTAAAAGACCGAAAGCAAGAGTTACTGCGCGCAATTCGCACGCAGTTGGAGAACATTAATCTGTCCGACGAGGCAGTACAGCAGGTCGACCAATTAGATGCCCTTGAGCAACGTGTACTGACACTGGAGGAACAAGATGATGAGCAGATGCGCCTAAGCCAATTGGGTATGGCTATTGAAATTATCAATCACGAGTTTGAATCCACCGTCCGAGGTATTCGCGACAGCCTTCGGCGGCTAAAAGGTTGGGCGGATTTGAATCAAAGTCTTGATGGTGTCTATCAAGACCTGCGCGTCAGCTTCGAGCACTTAGATGGCTATTTAACCCTATTTACTCCGCTGCAACGCCGCCTCTACCGACGGGCCGCCCCCATATCTGGTCCTGAAATTTCCGAATATATAACTAATTTATTCAGAACCAGATTTGAGCGTCATAATATAAATCTGATTGTAACCCAGCGGTTTAACAAACTGAAATTTATTGGATACCTCTCCTCCTTTTTACCTGTGTTTGTCAATCTCGTTGACAATGCTATTTATTGGTCGAAAGACAGACCAGCGTCACACATTATTGAATTCGATGCTGAAGGCAACGATTTCCTAGTATCCAATAACGGAGCAGAGCTAATAAGTAGCCGTTTCGAATCCATATTCCAACCAGGAGTTTCCTATAAACCGGGCGGACGCGGACTTGGCCTAGCCATCTCACGTGAGGCATTAGATAAAGCAGGCTACACCATCCAAGTGGATGAGACTACTCGGCCAAATATGAGTGTCACGTTTCGGATTTCACCAAAAAAATAAAATTATCTCAATGTCGCCCCAAGCTGCCTACGCGGAGTTCCATGCCTATTCTAGGGGTATTGCTACTAATTTCCTGCAAAGTGTTGTAGTTGTTGATGATAAAGCAGAAACAAGTTTTAAAACAAAGCCGGTTGCTCAAGAACCTAAGCCAGCAGCTAATCTGACTAAACCGGGGCGTACTGCCAAAGGACTACTAAGTGTAAAGGGTAAAGAACTCGCAGAACCTGATAAACAAGATGAAGTAGTTGAGCAAGATGAAGTAATTCTTTCTTCGACAGCACAATCAGAGCCCATATCGCCCGTACCTCAGCCTACAGATGCTGAAGTGCTTCCCATTAAAGTACTTAATGAAGCGTTCGCTCAATACGGAATTGTGTGCGGCTTTCTAAGTCCATCTGCGACTGGTTCAGATAGAAGGGCAATAATTGAGGCTGTCGAGAAATCAGCTAAAAGAGCTGATATTGTTATTCTTGATTGGAAGATGGAAGGCGAGGAAGAAGGTACATCGGATGGCTACACTGCGCTCAAAATAATTGAACACATACTCAAAAGCGATGAGAAAGGCGGCAATAATTTTCAATCCAGCGGTAGACTCAGACTTATTGCGATTTATAGCCAAAGTCCTGATTTGGCAGCAATCATTGACGAAATTCAGCGCTATTTAGGAACTGATAGTACTCCCACACACACATTCAACAGACTTGATGATTTTACTCTCCGGCATGAATCCACTCGTATTTGTGCGTTCAGAAAGTCAGGCGGCACCATCAATGATGAGCGCACTTTTGACGTTAAGTCTCTGACAGGTAAATTAATCGACGAATTTACCTTCCTCACCGAAGGCTTATTATCTAATGTTGCTATAGAAGCATTGAGTGCTCTTAGATTGAACACGCATAAAATTCTGCAAAAATTTAAGCCTGAACTAGATGCGCCCTATTTAACCCATAGGGCCTTGACTAATCCTTCAGAAGAAACACAGGCGCATCCAATTGCAATGCTTGCTTCAGAAATGCAAGACGTATTAGAGGGTAATGGCGTTACAGATTCTATATCGCCTGAACGTATTAAACTATGGCTCAAGAGTCTACCTCAGCGAAGCACACCTAATGCCATAGCGGTTAATTCTACCCTTAAGAACATAACTGTTGAGCAACAGTTGGAATTTGTTGCTGACGCGGTAGTTAATGGGGTGAATGAGCCTACTGATTTAAGTGTCACTAATGTTAACTGGACTGCCTTAATCAACAAGTTAAAATCTCCAAAAAAAGACGAGAATAGCACTTTCACAAACCTGATGCTCGCTGATAATACGGGCGCCAGCAAGGATAGAGAGTTTTCGATACTAACAACTATCCGTTCCCATTATACTACTCCACCACCCTACCTAAATCTCGGAACCGTCATTGCTGTGCGCACCGGCACTGTATCAGAATATTATGTATGCATTCAGCCGGTTTGCGATTGTGTTAGATTAGAATGCGCTAGAAGATTTCCTTTTCTCAAACTTGAGCTACCCCCCGCACCTGACCCACGGAAACCTAAGCCACCTAAATTTGATTTTATCATTAATGATGGTGCAAGCCTACTAGAGCTAAAAGTAAGTTACAAACCGTACCAGATGGAGCTATTCAGTTTTGTTCCTGAAGACAAACTTGTAAAGGCAACACAGGTAGATACGCAGGGCCAGGCAGGAACTAAAGAATGGATTTTCAAAGGCACGACTGATGCAGGAAATTCTATTGAATGCTTCTGGATTGCAGATTTAAAATTTGCTCACGCACAACGTATTGCCGAACACTTTGGTGGTGAAATCACGCGTGTTGGTCTAACCGAGTCTGAATGGCTGCGCAGAATGGCTAGCTAATGTCAAAGACAAATTTTATTATTAGTTGAAGAACCCCGCAAGCCGGCTGGGTTTGGATAAGTGTTTTTTCAAAAGCCACCCCTGCTGCGGATTCAGGCCGGGACGCTGGGCTATCACCAGGGCCCACTTGCGGTGCACTTGCTGCACCACTACGACCGTGCCTGGAATTACCCGGCCCAGGTGGGCAGCATTGAGCCGGGGAGTAGCCCGCAACTGCGTGCGCGCGGTAGTAATGCGCACTTGGTTAGTACGGCTGGCTACTGCAAACAGCGCGTCATTTACCTCCACTTTCAAGCTTTGCAATTCTTGTGTAGTGGCTGGCCGGTCCCGGTCGGCAGGGGCGGTGGCCAGTTCTTGCGCTATTACGGGTGCGCTGGCCGCTACGGTCTTCGGCAGTCGGTCGCTGATAAATGCTACAATGCTTATCAGCGTCCAGATGATGCCGATAATGTTGAAAATACGCAATGCAACCTGCAATGGCGATTTTTCGGCGGCCTTGTCTTGCTCCATGTAGTCCAGCTGCCGCTGGGCCAGGATAGTTAGGGTACGTATTTCGCTGCGCATGGCAGCTACTTCGGTAGCCGTGGTGACAGCGGTAGTCGAATCGGCGAACGTAGCGAGTTGCTGCGTCAGGCTGCTAAAATCGGTTTCCCAGGTGGACACCGGCTCGTCGCTTTCTTCCTCTGCCAGTTCTTCTGGGTCAAGCTCGTCCAGCTGCGTCTTCAGGTTGGCAAACAGCTGTTGCAAGTGCTGCGCTTGCAGTACCCACGGCGATAAGGCCACCTGCTGGAAGCCCGACATGCCAGTGAAATTGGTCGTCAGGCGTTGCTGTATTTGCTGCCAATCAGCAATTTGACTATTTAACTGCCGTGAAATAGACATTTGGGCATTCAGCGTGCGCATACTCGCAAGCTGGTCGCCGAAGGCAGTAAGGCTACTTAGGCTGGACAGGCCAGCAAGGTTGGGGATGGCGGGCTTCATGGCCGCTAGCCAGTTCTGTGGGGGTAGCATCAACTGGCTGATGCTATTCATTTTTATGATATTCGCTATGCCCTCGGAGATACCTATGCTTTGCAAGGGCATGGCCACCCGCATCATCCGACTCCAGCTATCATGCAGGCCCATCAAGCCATCAAAACGCCCATCGGCGGGATAATTAAGCGGCATAGGAAGCTTCGTTTTCAAGGTGACGGATGAGCGACATGGCGGCCAGCGTATCGAGTAGCGGCTGCACGCGCTCGGGGCGGGTGCGGCGGAAGCGGGCCGCTACCTGGGCACTGCTCACCGGCTGGCCGGCTTGCTGCACGATGCCGCGCACGGCCTGCATTTGCTGGGCCAACTCGGCGGGCCAGGGCTGGGGGCCGCCTTCGGCCGTAGCGATGGGGATGGGCGCAGCGGCCGAGGGTAGAATTAGACTGGCCTGCTGCTCGGGGGCCTGGTAAGTGGGGCGTAGGTAGCGGATGGTGCCGGCCGCTTCTTCCTGCCGGCGGGCGTGATTGAGTTGCACCAGGCGGGTGAGAATCTCCGCCTCAAGCAGGTCGGTGGGCCACCCATAGGCGTCGGCCACGGCCGCATCGAGCTTCTGGTGTAAGCTGAGCACCACGCCTGCCAAGCCTTGCGCATGGCTTGTCTGCTCCTTGGCGGTGAGCGGCTGGCCAGCGCGCAGCTTTTCTACCACGTTATAGAGGTCGGTGAGCGCCAGGCTGGGGTGCTGGGTCTGCTGACGCTTGCGGTGCGCGTCGAGAGCTTCGGCCAGTTCACGGATGCTGGCCTGCTGGGCCTCGGTAGCGGTGGGGAAAGGAAATGGCTGAAAACAACGTGAGCTATTGTAACGCGAATCATTTCCTACTCCCATTTTACCCCCTGCCGAGAATGCCCACAATGTGTGGATTTTGCTAGATAAAACCCCCAGGTGAAATGCGTCATCTAAAGCCAATGCCACAATCATATGGTCAGCCGCTGTAGTGGCATCTAGAAACTGAAAAATCCGATGTTTTGCCGTTTCCGGGGTGCCGATGTAGCGCGTAAGCCCTACCAACGCTTTGCGCAATTCCTGGCGGGAGCGGCCATGTAGCCACCACCTATCTCTCAGCGCTTTGTCGCGGTTGACATCGCGCTCAGGCTTCACGCGGGTGAAAACCTGCTGGTAAAGCGCCGGAAACTTGGCTATCACCTCTGCTTCGCTCAGTCCGAAAAGGTCAATAACCAGGACCCCACGTGGGGTGGATGCTAGGTCTTTGCCGTTGCGGTAGGGCCGGATGTGCTGCTCAATCCCCGGAATCGAACCTAGTCCCAACGCGACTGCCTCGGCAGGTGTCACAATAAAGCCCGCCCCAGCCAGCATCAGGCCGAAGCTGCTGAGCCCTTCGTTGGCTTGCAGCATCTGTGCCTGCGTCACATCAGCCCCAATGGTTAGGTCCGCATTGATGCGCCCGCGGCGCTCGGTCATTTCAACTGAAATGGCCTCTTCATCGGTGGTGTCGTTGCTTTCGCTGATGACCAATGCCAGGGTTCCCTCCTCGCCTTTCGCCTTTTCGGCAGCAGTAAAGGCCACCCGAACGGCGGCGCCATTAGAGTTGTCGGTCCACGGGTGGTCTGGTATAGCAAATACCACTTCTGCTGGGGCATCTTGCGCTTCCAAGTGCGCCTGAATGACTCGCCGGTTAAAGGTTTGGGTGATGGAGTTAGTGGTAATAAAGCCAAAGCGCTGGGTAGCGCCGGTCCGTACGGCTAGTGCAGCCTTGTCCCACCAGTACAGCACCAAGTCCACGCTGTCAGGAATGTGCGGGTGTGCCTTGCGTAAGGCATTGACATATTCATCGCCGAGTGCTTCCCGAATGCGGCCTTTCCCAATAAAGGGTGGGTTGCCCACAATGAAGTCTGCTTCCGGCCATATTGCCGGACGAGCATTCTGGAATTCCGGCCCATCATAACTAAGTACGGCATCCTGCTGACGAATATTCTGGTAGTCATCCAATAGCGGCTCACGTAGCTGGGTAAGGCCGTGAGTACGCAGGTGCCACTGCAAATAGCCGATGCGCAGCACCACGTCGGCAATAGCGGCTGCGCGCGGGTTTAGTTCCAGGCCCAGCAACTGGCGCGGTCCCACGGTGGTGCCGTCGCCCAATTCCAGGCGGCCCGATTGCCCCAGCTGGCCCAGAGCGCTCAGCACTTCGCCTTCGAGGCGTTTGAGGTGCTCCAACGTTACATATAGAAAATTACCGGAGCCGCAGGCCGGGTCCAGAATACGTACCGATGTGAGCCGGTGCAGGAAGCGCAGCAGCTCGGTGCGGGCTTCGTCCACGGCTTTTTTACCCTTGCCCTCCTCCAGGCGCTGGGCGCTGGCAGCCTGGGCTGCGGCCCACTCCTGGCGCAGTGGTTCCATCACGGCGGGCAGCACTAGGCGCTCCACGTAGCGGCGCGGAGTATAGTGCGCGCCCAGGCTGTGGCGCTCGGCCGGGTCGAGGGCGCGTTCAAGCAGGGTACCGAAGATGGCGGGCTCCACCAACGTCCAGTCGGCATCGGCGGCTTGCTGGAGCAGGGCTACTTGGTCGGCATTTAGGGGCAGGGCCGTAGCCTCGTGAAAGAGCTTGCCGTTGAAGTGGCGCACCTTGGTGCGCAGGGCTGGGGAGAAGCCCCCTTTGTCCATGGTGGCCCACAGGCTGGCTAGCGCCTCGGGCAGGTAGGCGCGGGCCTCGGCTGTGTCGGCATACTCGGCCAGCAGCTTGGAGAAGGACTTTTTAGGAATCAGCTCCACGTCCTCGGCGAACATGGTGAAGAGGCAGCGCATCAAGAACTGTGCCACCACGTCAGGGGCGTGGCCGGCCTTTTCGAGCTGACTGCTGAGGCCGGCCAGATGGCCCGCCAGCCGGCGCGTGACCTGGGCCGCCAGGCGGGCGGGGTCGAGCTGCTGCGGGTCGGTAAAGAGCAGCTTCAGCTGCGCCCGCACGTCAGGGTCGGCCAGCGCCGGCAGCAGCATTCGGAATTTGCCCGAGTCCGGGAAGGGCACGTAGCTGTCGCCCACGCCGGCGAAGTTGCTGTACAGGTCAATTGAGAAGCCCACATCGACCACCACCACGAACGGCGGGCGCGGCTCGCTGGCTGGCAGCGCCCGCACGTAGCGCAGGGCCTGCTCGCGGGCGGCTTCCACCATCTGGCCCCACTTGGCGGTGCCGCGCACGGCGTGGCCCTTGCGGCGCTTGCCGGCGGCCTGGCCCAACTCAGCTTTGGCGGCCTTAACCTGCTGGTCGGACGTGTCGGTACCCTGCTTGGTTTCGAGCACGAAGCAGCCGCGCTTGTATAGGTCGATGCGGCCGGTGCTGCGCTTACCCGCGCCATCGTTAAAGGTCACGCCGCGCTCGAACACGTAGGCATCCTGGGTGGGGTCGTCGGTAGTGGGGTCAGGCCGGGGCACCTCCAGCAGGTCGCAGAGGTCTTGCAGGAAAAGACCGTAGTTAGCGTGCTCGGCCCCGCCGGAGCGTAGCCAGCGGGCTTCAAAATCGGGGTAGTTCACCTAGTAGAAAGGATAACGATGCGCAGGACTGGGTAGCGAAAGGTGACGAAGCTAGCGCAGAAAGCACATTCACTTCGATTAGCGCCAATCACGTTGTTGACTAGTAATGATGTGATGTGCAAGGGGAGTGTTGGCGTCTCCTGCTATACCCTGCCACTACGATGAATTGTCATCCACTTCTACTGCCATCTAAATAGCCTAAAATGACGCACGCTGGCAGAATTGAACGTTACGCTTTGTTCGCACTTAGTCCTTCAAGCATGAGCAGAAAATTGCTCGTGTAGGCAGCAAGTTTATGTAGTGCTTATGTAACAGAACTGGCCACTTACCGGCCTTATCCCACCCCAACAGCCCAGAATGACCCTTTCTTATGTAGCGCTTATGTAACAGTCGCGTTGGGAATAGACTATATTTGCGGGTGATTTCCTCTTTGCTCCGTGACGGATACTGACCTGATTACCCTTTTGGACCGCCTCCTGGCGCTGCCAGCCGAAACCGAATTGCTGGAGTTTAAGACGGCCGGCACCAGTTTTGGCATTGATGACTTGGGTCGGTACTTCAGTGCCCTCAGCAACGAAGCCAACCTGCACCGGCAGGACCAGGCGTGGCTCATATTTGGCGTGAACGACAAGCGACAGGTGGTGGGCACGCAGTACCGCCCCAGCCGCCCCGGCCTCGACAGTTTAAAAGGCGAAGTAGCGGCCAAGACCAGCAACAACCTCTCGTTCATCGAAATCCATGAAGTGGTGTACGCGGGGCAGCGACTGGTGCTGTTTGAGATTCCGCCGGCCCTGCCAGGCGTGCCCACCGCCTGGCAGGGACATTACTACGGCCGCAACGGCGAAAGCCTGACGGCCCTGAGCCTGGAGAAGCTAGAGCGCATCCGGGCGCAGGCCGCCGCCACTCGTTTCGAGCGCGAAATTGCGCTGAAAGGGCAGTCCGCCGCGCGGGTGCTGGAGCTACTCGACTACTCCGCCTTCTTCCGCCTCTTCAAGCTGCCGCTGCCCACGACCCAGGCCGGACTGCTGGAAAAGCTGGCGCAGCGCGACATGATTCAGCCGCGAGACGCGGTCTACGACATCACCAACCTCGGGGCCTTACTCTTCGCGCAGAACCTGGGGAACTTTGAGCGCCTGGGCCGCAAGGCGATTCGCCTCATTTTCTACCAAGGACGCAGCAAGGTGCGTACCCTGCGGGAAGTACCGGCCCCGCGGGGCTACGCGCTCGAATTTGAGGGCTTGGTACGTACTATCGGCAATATGCTGCCGGGCAACGTCGAAACCAAAGTTATCCTGCGCGAGCAGACGGCCCCCTCCTACCCGCCCCTGGTGCTAAGCGAACTAATAGCCAACGCCCTAATTCACCAGGATTTTCTGGCCCAGGGCGTTTCGCCGCAAATAGACGTATTCGAAAACCGCATTGAAATCACCAATCCGGGGCAGCCCCTGATTGACGAGCGCCGCTTCATCGACCACGCCCCGCGCAGCCGCAATGAGCTGCTGGCCGGGGCCATGCGCCAGTTGGACATGTGCGAGGAGCGCGGCAGCGGCATCGACAAAGTCGTGCAGGAATGCGAGGAGCACCACTTGCCCGCGCCCCGCTTTGAGGCCTCTGAGCAGTTTACGCGCGTGGTGCTGTTCAGCGCGCGTTCTTTTGGGGAGATGGACCGGCAGGATAAAGTCCGGGCCTGTTACCAGCACGCCTGCCTCAAGCAGGTGTCGGGCGAAAGTATGACCAACCAGTCCTTGCGCGAGCGGCTGGGCATTGCCGAATCCAACTACCCCGCCGCATCCCGCATCATCACGGACACGATGACGGCCGGGCTGCTCAAGCCACTCGACCCCACCAGCAAATCCAGGAAGCATGCGCGCTACTTGCCCTACTGGGCCTAAGCCAATTACCATACTCCAATAAGGGTCATCTTGAAAGGCATGAAAAAAAGCGCCTTTACGCGCTGCAAACGGCCTTGACAAAACCATCCAATAAGGGCCCGTGGCTGTTGCAGAACTCGGGATGCCGTAACTAAATCGCTCCCCCTGTTGCTACGCAAACCTGATGACGCCCTGTGCACAATTCTTAAGCGCGCCAAAACAGGCTATTTATGGCCCGTAAGTAGTCTGGTTGGATAACCAAAGCCATGCTTCGGGGCTGGTTCACCCGATATTAGAGCAGCTTCTTGAGGTTGTAAGCCGCGGCGGCTAGCAACATCGTTTTATGAGCGGCCGCCTGGCCCTTGGTGCCGCGTCGCCGCAGACCATAATGCGGTAGCAATTGGCCCAGGGCAGGCTCGACCGTACTTTGACGCATTCGGCGCATGTACCGGCCCTGTCGACTATATTGCCGTTGCCTGACCCGGGAGTAAGGGGTGTCAAACGCGGTGCGGGTGATTTTGCGCTGGGGCGCGCTAGGCGTGCAGGAGCCTTTGAGCGGACTGAGGTGGTCGGATAAAAGTGGACACGGCGAAAGTAACTTTCCCTTGTCATGGAAGCAGCAAAACCAGCCGGTAAACGGCAGCGAACCAAGTATGATGCGGCCTTTCGGTTTGAAGCGGTCCGCCGCGTAACCCAGGATGGGCAGACGGCGACGCGCGTGGCGCAGGCTTTGGGCATGAGCGAGGCCGTATTGGGCAAGTGGGTGCGGGCCGCACGGGCGCAAGCTACCCGGCCCGCTGGCAGCGAGGCGTTGGAGCAGGAAAACAAGCAGTTGCGGGCCCAATTAGCCCGCGCCGAAATAGAGCGCAATATTTTAAAAAAAGCGCTGACGATATTTTCGCAACCGACGGGCCGATGAAACGCCTCACCTTCATTGTCTTACATGTCCTCAGCTGGCCCGTGCGGCAGCAGTGTCAAGTGCTGGGCGTCAGCCCCAGCGGGTACTACGCCTGGCGAAGACGTGCGCCCACCCCGGCGGCCGAGCCCATACCTGTCGCCTGGCAAGTAGCCGCCCAGCGCGTGTTCACCGCCCATGCCGGCCGCTATGGCCAGCGCCGCCTCCGGGCCCAGCTGCGGCGGGAAGGCCACGCGGTGGGCCGGCTGCGGCTGCGCGGCTGGCTCAGTTGCAGCGGATTATGCGCGCTCTGCACCCGGGTCGGTACCCGGCCGCCGCGCACCACCCAGGCCGACCCGCAGGCCATTGCTGCCGCCAACAAGTTGGCCAGCTGGCTAGCGGCCACAGCCCCCAACCAAATTTGGGTGGGCGATATCACCTACTTAGCGCTGGCCACCGGGCACTGGGCGTACTTGGCCTGCTGGCGCGATACCTTTTCCCGGCGCGTGGTGGGCTGGCACGTCAGTGAGTCGCTGCACACGGATTTGATTCTGACCGCTTTTAAGCGGGCCGTGGCCGTCTGCCAACTCCCACCGGGCCTGCTCGTGCACGCCGACCGGGGCAGCCAGTACACCAGCGATGCCTTTACCGCCCTACTCGACCGCACCCAGGCCATTGCCAGCCTGAGCCGGCTCGGCAACCCCTACGACAACGCCCTGGCCGAGAGTGGCTGGAGCACGCTTAAAACCGAGCTATTGCCCCATGGAGCTTGCTCTGCCGACCTGGAAGAAGCCCGGCTGGAACTGGCCGAATACCTCGACCACTACTACAACACCCAGCGCCTGCACTCGGCCCTGGGCTACTGCACCCCGCTCGAAATCGAGCTCCACTACCGTTTCAACCTACCTTAGCTTCGTGTCCACTGACACCCGACCACCTCAACATTAGGGGTCGATACGCACTACTTTCGTGGAGACGAGAATGCTAATATGCTAAACAGCCTAGTTAGCAGAGGATGATAGATCGGACTTTCACCTATTTATAACTAGCGCAAAATATGCTTCTTCAAGCACTTTCGTTTCTCACTAACGAGCTTGATACCTACCTGAAATCAGAGTATCAGCTGCTGCAGTCAAAGGTGACGCTTGCCGCCCACGTCAATGAGAGCGGTGCGAGCGCTGAAGACATTCAGAACCAAGTGAGTGTCACGCTCATTAATTTAGAACCTGAGAGTACCGTGCGCAACCTGCTGCCGGATAGGAGTGGGAGCGGGGTGCACCAGCAGTTCAATCCCGCCCTTAAGCTGAACTTGCGGGTGCTTTTTGCTGCTAACTTCAATGACTATCCTGAGGCATTGAAGTTTCTAGGTAGTACCCTGACCTTTTTTCAGGGCCATTCGGTCTTCACTCCCAACACATATCCACTTCTGGATAGCGCCTTTGACCGGCTAACCGTGGAGCTGGAAACAACGAGCTATCAGGATTGGAGTTACCTCTGGGGAATGCTAGGGGCCAAACACATGCCCGGGGTTATTTATAAAATCAAGATGATAACCATTCAGGACGGCGTGGTATTGAATACCAGTCCAGCCATCACGACGGTGGACGTGACGGGCATCGTACGCCCGGTGCCGGCAACTGCGCGGTGAGAATGACTTACGGCGTGCTGTTCGAGGTGGTGTTGCACCACGACTACTTTGCCGATGGCTGCCTGCGGGAGCTGGCCCTCGAGCCCACTCCCGCCACGGTGGAGCGCCTGCGACGGGTGGGCTGGCTGCTCAAGCCCCTGCCTAACGGCTTTGTCGTGCTCGGAGCCGGGTCGGCTCTGCCTTCCGCGGCCGCGCAGAGCACGGTTTTTCCGTTGTTGTTCAGCCTCATCCCCACTAACCCGCTTTTCTTCAATTACACCAATTTAGACCCCCAGCCGGGCCTCACCCCTATTTACCGGCTAGGGCCTTCTCCGCGCAAGCCCGGGGCTGGGCAGGTAGTAGCGGGGACGGGGCTGGCGTTACGGCCTTTGGTCTTTGCGCATCCGGTGGCAGCGGCGGCTACCGCCCGAGCCGCCCGGCTGCTGAGCTTGGTGCCCAGCCGCTTGCTGGCCAGCCCCCCGGTGGTGGCAGCACGGGCTCCCAGCGTGCTGCTTGACCTGAGTGGCTGGGGCAGCGGCGCTTACCAGGTGCAGCTGGGCTCCGATAGCCTTGCGTTTTACGCCGATGACTACTTGTATGCTACCCAGCCCTGGGCGCTGCTGGAAGTCGGCGCGTCGGTACTGCGGGCAAAACCTAGCACCACCTACACCCTGAACTTCGCGGCACGGACTATTACTGGCAGTACCAGCTGCTGGCTCGTAACCCGCCGGTGCCGGCCGGACTGCAAATCAAAACGGGCACGGCCGTCACCTTTGCCCAGGTACCGGGAGCAGTCGGACAGGCGCCGGTGTGGCGGGCTAGTCAGGCAATACCTTTAGCTGAGCACTATCCCATCTTGCCTTATCAGCTACTCGCCTTACATTCAGGCCAGAATGCCCACAGTACGGGGCAAGTAGTGCTACCAGCGCTGCCACAAGCCATCCCAAACACTTTCCGGAGCGAGCAGATTGCGCAAGGGAAAATATTTATTTCGGACATTGTAGCATATTTATAATTTTATCCTTACTTTCAAGAATTTTTGAGTTAAAAACTTCTCCCTCTTTTCTCCTTTTATGGCACAACTGGCCCCTTACCAAACCCCCGGCGTAACCATCGTCGAGCAAAACGCTTTTCCCGATTCGGTAGTAGAAGTCGCCACGGCCATCCCAGCGTTTGTTGGGTACACGGAGAAAGCGTCTTACAAAGGCAAACCCCTGGCAAACGTTCCGACCCGGGTAGAGTCGCTCCAGGACTTTGTGAATAAGTTTGGGGCCGGGTTTACACAGGTATTCGACCTGGTATTGGATGTGGTTGGAAGTAACATCACGGCCGGCACCCTAACGGGCGGCACCCTAGCCAACCTCACCACCACAAACTCGGTGGTTACCGCTGACATCGCGGTGGGCACTATCGCGGGGGCTACGTATGCAACGCCTTCTGGCACCCCCACTTCCAATGCTAGCTTGACCGGGGCTGCCCTCACAGGTGCCACGGTGACGATTGCCGTTACAGCGGGCAAACTCACGGCAGGCAAAGATGGAACTACCGATATTTCAGGGGACGATATCACGGCCGGCACTCTCACGGCCGGCACCCTCGCCAATATTACCGTGCAGGGCTCGACGGTTACGGCCGATATCACAGGGGGCACTATAACGAAGGCCGACTACACGCCCACTAATGGCCAGGCCGTCACTGGGGCCACCATCACAGGGGCCAACCTCACAAGAGCCACGGTGACGATTACGGTCACGAAGGGCACCTTCACGGCCGGCAAAGATGGCAGTACCGATGTTACGGGAAATAATATCACGGCCGGCACCCTAACGGGCGGCACCCCCACCATCACCGAGGCGAACGGGGAATTTACTGCTGACATCACCGGGGGCACCCTCACAGCGGCTACATATGCGTCGGCGCCCGGCACGGCCGTCACCGGTAACCTGACGGGGGCTGCTCTCACGGGAGCTACGGTGACTATTACGGGGGTAGCCGGCACTCTCGACAGTGGTACTGTTGGAACTACTGCCCTTCCGGCCGGGACTCTCACGGGCGGCACTCTTACGGGTGGCACCCTTGCCAATATTACCGTGAAGGGCACAACGGTTACGGCCAACATCGCGGGGGGGACTATCACGGGGGCCACCTTCACGCCTACAGGTGGTACTGCTACTACCCCCCCCCCTACCATCACAGCGGCTAAACTCACGGGAGCCACAGTGACGATTGAAATTAAGGACGGCACCTTCACGGCCGGAACATTTGCGAGCGATCCTACAGCATTACCGGCGGTGACCCTGACCTTCACCTCGGGCCGCACGGCCGCCCTAACCCCGCAACTGAACCCGCAAGGAACAGGGCTATTCTACCTCTATAATTCCCTCCAGCTGTTTTACCAAAATGGCGGCGGGCCCTGCTACATCGTCTCGATTGGTGGGTACGACTCTACGCCTACCGATGAGGCTTTCATAGACAGTTTTAAGCTACTAGAGCCCGAGCAAGACCCCACCATGCTGCTGTGTCCGGATGCGCTGCTGCTGCAAATGGATGCTTATTATAAAGTTGTAGACCAGATGCTTGAGCACTGCGCGGACGTGCAAAAGCGGGTAGCCTTGTTTGATGTGTACGGGGGAGATGGCCCAGCTAGCTTCCCCACGCTGGATGACATAGATGACTTTCGGACTAATGTGGGAGAAAACAACCTGAATTATGGTATTACCTATTTCCCTTGGGTATACACGACGGTTGTTGAAGCTACTGATTTGTCATTCCGAAATCTGACGCCCGATGCCTTGATTGCCCTGGCTAGCCTGGTACCCACGCCCAAGCCACCGGCTAATGGTCCGGTCCCCACTCCGCCGGCTAGCTTATTTACTGTATCGTTTCCAGCCTCGCCACCTCTCAGCGCCGAGGAAGCTGCTGCTCGAGACCTGGCCCTGAACAACAAGCTCAAGGCCGTTTCGCCGGAATACAAGCTGACGCTGGACACCATGGCAGCCTATCTGGGTACGTTACCCGTGGCCCCGGCGATGGCCGGCGTGTACACGGCCGTGGACAGCAGCCGGGGGGTGTGGAAGGCGCCGGCCAACGTGAGCCTGAACTCGGTGATTAAGCCTACCGTCCCTATCAGCGATGCCCAGCAGGCTAACCTGAACGTGGATGCGATGACGGGCAAATCCATCAACGCCATCCGGGCCTTCAAGGGCCTGGGCAACCTGG
This sequence comes from uncultured Rhodanobacter sp., assembly GCA_964657755.1. Classification (GTDB taxonomy): domain Bacteria; phylum Bacteroidota; class Bacteroidia; order Cytophagales; family Hymenobacteraceae; genus Hymenobacter. The sequence continues at coordinate 34,507 of CAZZWL010000006.1, read as the reverse complement.
TGTGGGGCGCCCGCACCCTCGACGGCAACAGCCAGGACTGGCGTTACGTGAACGTGCGCCGCACCATGATTATGATTGAGCAGTCGATGAAGCTGGCGGCCCGCAACACCGTGTTCGAGCCCAATGACGCCAACACCTGGACCACCTTCAAGAGTATGCTCAACAGCTTCCTGTTCGTGCTCTGGAAGCAAGGTGCCCTGGCCGGGGCCAAGCCCGACGATGCCTACAGCGTGCAGGTGGGCCTGGGCACGACCATGACGGCCGACGACATCCTCAACGGCATCATGAACGTGACCGTGCTCGTGGCCCTGGTACGGCCGGCCGAGTTCATCATGCTCACCTTTAAGCAGCAAATGCAAGTTTCCTAAGCACGTTTCGGCTTAACGTTCTACTTTTTACCTTTTTTCTTTCCTTATCATGGCAGACGACGGCAGCGCCCAAAGCCCCAATATCTGGCCCCTACCTAAATTTTACTTTCAGGTAGACGGCCTCGGCGGCGGCATTGGCAACTATTTTCACGAAGTGAGCGGCCTGGACACCGAAACCCAGGTGATAGAATACCGCCACGGCAACAGCAAAGAGTTTTCGCCCATCAAGATGCCGGGCCTGAAAAAGGTGGGCAACGTGACGCTGAAAAAGGGCGTGTTTGCCAAGGACAACAAGTTCTGGGCCTGGTACAACACCATGAAGATGAACACTATCGCGCGTCAGACCATCGTCATCAAGCTACTGGACGAATCGGGTGCCCCCACCATGACCTGGACGCTGACCAACGCCTGGCCCACCAAGATTCAGGGTACCGACCTCAAAGCCGACGGCAACGAGGTGGCCATCGAAACCATTGAGGTGGCCTACGAAACCCTGTCCATCGCCAACGGCTAGGCATGGCGCAGGAGTACTACCCCCCACCCGGGTTCTATTTCCAGCTCCAGTTCGCGGGCATCTCCTCCGGCCTGGACAACTCGTTTCAGGAGGCAGCGGGCCTGGCGGCGGAGTGGGAGCTAGAGGAAATCCGGGAGGGGGGCCAGAACCTGTATAAGCACCGTCTGCCCACCGTGGTGAAGTACAGCAACCTGGTGCTGCGGCGCGGCTTCGTGAGCAGCAACTCGGCGCTGGCCACCTGGTGCACCGACACGCTGGCGACCGACTTTACGAAGCCCATCCAGCCCCGCACCGTGCAGCTGAGCTTGCTCAACGGCGGCGGCACGCCGCTGGCCAGCTGGTCGTTTCTGGAGGCCTGGCCGGTAAAGTGGAGTATGTCCGACTTTAAGTCGCAGGAAAACGCCCTGGCCATTGAAACCCTTGAATTCGCTTTTGCTACCTTCCAGCGGGTATAGTTTTGTTATTCCATGCCCATCGAAATTCGCGAATTAGTCATTAAAGTAACCGTGCTCGACGAAGCGCCCGCGCGCGCCGTGCCGCCAGCCCCACCGACCGCGCTGGCCGGCGAGGCGCTCCGGCAGTTTCAGCAAGACCTAACCCAAACCTGCGTGCGCCAGGTGCTGGCCGAGCTGCAGCGGCGGCGCGAACGCTAATCGCTTTCTTTCCATGTCGCTCCTAAAAATGTCGTTGCAGGCCTACGCCGATGCCCAGTTTACGCAGGCAACGGGCAGCCCGTACGCTGTATTTCTCAACCCGGAATCGTTCGTGCACAAGAGCGAAAACTCGTACGACACGCCCCACCCGCCGGGGAGCGCCGGCGATACGCCACGCTTTAACTATGCCAGCCAGGGCAACCTGGATTTCAGCCTGGTGCTGGATGGCACCCGCCCCATCGACGGCAAGCTGGTAGAGGTGAGCAAGGAGATTGCGGCGCTCAAGAACCTGGCCTTTGCCTACCACGGCGAGGTGCGCAGCCCCTACTACGTGGAGGTGACCTGGGGCGACTTCCTGTTTAAGGGCCGCCTCACCACGTTCAACGTTAACTACTCGCTTTTTCGGCCCGATGGCACGCCGGTGCGCGCAAAAGTTGACCTGGCCTTCGTCAGCTTCACCGATACCAAGACGCTGGCCCTGATGGCGGGCTCCCAGCAGGGCGATTCCTCGCTGCGGCGCTACCTGGTGAAAGCCGGCGATACCTTGCCCCAGCTCTGCCACGCCATCTACGGCGATGCCAGCCACTACCTGCAAGTGGCCAAGCTCAACAAGCTGGTGCATTTCAGCAAGCTGGTGGAGGGCACCGTCATTCATTTCCCGCACCTGCACCTGTAATACGGGTAGTTATTTATGGCAAGTTTTCCTCCTTTAATAGCCAGTGGCCTGGTGTCGTTCAGCGTGCAGGCCGATGGCCAGGAGCTGGTGGGCCTGGCTAGCATCTACCGCATCCTTTCGATTACCATTGATAAGGGCCTCAACACCATCAGTGCGGCCACGCTCACGCTCATTGACGGCGACCCCGCCACCGGCGCCTTTCCGGTGTGCGACTCCGATACTTTCAAGCCCGGCACTGCCATCGAAATTGCGGTGGGGTACGACAATAACAACGACCTGCTTTTTCGGGGGCTCGTGGTGGGCATCGCAGTGTCCTCGCAGGGGGCGCAGGGAATCCAGGTGACGGTGTCGTGCAAGGACGAAGCCGTGAAAATGACGGGTAGCCGGGCGGTCATGCCCTTCAGCAACCAAACCACGAGCGATACGCTGACGCAGATAATCGGCACCTATGCCAACCTGAGCGCCAATATCACCGCTACTAGCGAGGTGCAGGAAAATCTGGTGCAATACAACCGCACCGACTGGGACTTTGTCGTGACCCAGGCGGAGGCCAACGGGCAGGTAGTCATCAACGACAATGGGCAGCTGACCACGGTGCAGCTTTCCACCTCGGACGACGATGCCCTGGCCCTGGTGTACGGCGACAACGTGTACAGCTTTTCGCTGGATATGGATGCCCGCACCCAGTTCAAAACGGTGCAGGCCCAGTCGTGGTCGGCCGCCTTGCAGCAGGACATCACGGTCACGGCCGAACCGCCCGACCTGGAAACGCTGGGCAACCTCGACCCCGGCCAGCTCGCCGATGCCCTAAGTCAGGAGGCGTATGTCATTCGCACGGCAGCCGACGTGGACGAAGAATCGCTCCAGACCATTGCCAACGCCTACCTGGCCAAGCGGATGCTCGCCATGGTAAAAGGCAACGTAGAGATGCCGGGCAGTAGCGCGGTGCTGCCCGGCAGCATGGTGCGGCTCGACCGGATTGGGGCCCGGTTTAGCGGGCGGGCCCTAGTGTCGAAGGTGACCCACTCGATAGCAGGCGGCGACTGGAAAACCCAACTCTCGCTGGGCACCGACGAGCAGCCGTTTGCCGAGCGCAACCCCGACGTGGTGCCGCCCGTGGGGGCCAACAGCGTTGCTTCGGGCGTGCAGGGCTTGTACGCTGGGGTGGTAAAGGCCTTGCAGCCCAGCGCCGCCGCCGCGGCCGAAGCCGCCCAGGCCGTGGAAGAAGCGGAGGAGCTAAAAGACCAGGCAGCGGAGCTCAAGGAAGCCCTGGCAGAAGCCAAAACGGCCGCCGCCGCCGCGGCCGATGCCGGCCCCATGGCGCAAGCGCTGGCCGTGGCGGAGGTGGCCGAAGCCGCCCTGCCGCACGGGGCCGAAACCGCCGAGGCTGAAGAAGAGGGAGTAGAAAAAGCCGAAGCGGTCGAGGGAAAGATTGTGGCCTCGGACCGCAGCACGGACAACAAGGGCGACTTTCAAGTGCAGGTGCAGGTGGCGGCCCTCAACAACTCCGTGCTATGGGCCCGGCTAGCCCAACCCTCGGCCTCCGACGGCGGGGGCATGTATTTCTACCCGGAAGTGGGCGATGAGGTAGTGTTGGGCTTTCTGGGCGACGACATCCGCGCCCCCGTCATCCTGGGGTCGCTTTACAGCAAGGAGCGCTCGCCCGCCTACGTGACCGAAGCAGCCAACAACATCAAGGCCATCGTTACGCGCAGCAAACTTACGCTGGAATTTGATGAGCAGAAAGGCGGCATCACCTTAAAGACGCCCAAGAATAATCATTTGATTATCAGCGATACGGCCGCCGGCATCGTGCTCAAAGACCAGCAGGGCAATACCATTACGCTCTCGGACAATGGCATTGACCTGGTAAGCAAATCCAACATCACCATCACGGCCGATGAGAGCATTAGCCTAGGCGCTAAAATGGTGACCATTAACGGCAGTGCCGCAGTGGGGCTGAAAGGCCTCGACATCAGCGCGGATGCCACGGGCATCCTTTCCCTCACCAGCAATGCCGCCTCTACCCTATCGTCTACGGCCGAAACCGTAGTGAAAGGCATCTTGGTGCGTATCAATTAATTTAAGTCACTCCCTATTTTATCCTTCCCATGCCCCCTGCCGCCCGAGTCGGAGACTTGCACATCTGCCCGCTGGAAACTCCAGGTCCGGTCCCCATTCCCCACGTGGGCGGGCCGATACTGGGCCCGGGCGTACCCACGGTGCTGATTGGGGGCCTGCCGGCGGCCGTGGTCGACAACGAAGCGCTTTGCATCGCCCCGGAGCCAGATATGCTGGAGCAAGGCTCGCTGACCGTGTGGATTGGCGGCCTGCCGGCGGCGCGCATGGGCGATGCCACGTTGCACGGGGGCGAGATTGTGATGGGCTTTCCCACGGTATTAATTGGGGGCTAACCGGGCGGCAATGGACAATTCACTCGCGTCTTCCTTACTAGTGCCGTTTCTCGGCCAGGGCTGGGCCTTTCCGCCGCAGTTTGACCCCGCTACCAAGGCCCTGGCCCTGGTGAGCGAGGAACTGGACGTTGAGCAGAGCCTGTACATCCTGTTTCACACCGAGCCCGGCGAGCGCATCATGAACCCGGACTATGGCTGCGCCCTGCGCCAGTTCCTGTTCGAGAACATGGTCCGGACCACTCTTACCCGCCTGCAGGAGGTGGTGAACAAAGCTATTCTCCGCTTCGAGCCGCGCATCAAGGCGAGCCCGGTGCAAGTCGATACCGGGCAGCTGGCCGATGGCATCCTGCGCCTGCAGCTCACCTACGTCATTCGCGCGACCAACAGCGAGTACAACAAGGTGTTTCCGTTCTACCTGCGCGATGCCCCGGCGCCCGCGTAACTATTCTCCGCTATGCCATTGCCGCCGCTGACTGCGCCCCGCCCCCCGGAAAAGTGGCGGAAAGGGGGGACTTCCCAGGCCGAGCGGCTGCCCGCCGACCTGCTGCCCGAGCATCTGAAACTAGATGCCCGGACGCTACCCGAGCTCCTGGCCTACCTGGCCCACTTCTCCGAAAAGGTGCAGTTTTACACCGAGCCCAATGCTCCGGCCGCCGGCACCTGGGCGCTGGCCCGGCACCGGGGATTGCTGCTGCTGGCGGTTGTGGCGGCCCACCCTGGTGGTGGGCAGGCGGCCGAAGCCCAGCTGCAGCCCTTGCACGACCCGGCCGCTACTGCAGCCCAACGGCAGCAGGCCGTGCCGCAGCTACTAGAGCTACTGCACGAGCAGGCCAGCACCCTGCACGAGTGGTACACCGACTGTCTAGCCTGGGTAGCTGGCGCCCGGCAGCCCGACCTGCAAGGCCCCCTAGCCGCTAGCGTGGCGGCGGTAGCGCCGGCCCTGCGTCGGGGGGCGCACTTCGAGCGCCTACTGGCCCAGCAAAGCACTGCGACGGCGCCGCGGGGGTTGGTCGTCGTGGTGTTTGGCCGGGGCCGCCGCCTATTCCTGGAAGAAGTAGCGGAAGCCCTGCTGGAAGCGGAATACCGGGAGTATGCCGAGCAGCTGCGCCGGGAAGAACTGACGCGGGAAGCCATGGTAGGCGCCCTGGTTGACTTGTACTGGCAACTGCAGGCGGTGCTGGCGGCGCTGGCCGAAGCGGCCCGGGCAGCCCTGCACCACGAGCTCAAGCATCGCCGCGACCACCATCCGGAAGAAAGCCTGCTGGTCGCGTTTTTGCAGCTCTATACCCACGCGCAGGCCGAGCTCAACCACATCCCCCAGCGGCACCTGGACTACTACTACCGGACGGTACTGCAGGCAACGGGGCGCTTGCCGGTGCCCGACCGCACCTACCTGTCTTTTACGCTCACGCAGGGCGTGGCCCGGCACAAGCTGCCTGCCGGCACCCTGGCTACGGTAGGCAAGGATGCTAGCGGGCAACGAATTGTGTTTGCTACTACGACCGATGCCACCCTCGCCAACTGGAAGATTGCCGCCGTAGCCACGGTGTTCAGCGCGCGCGAGCCCTCCCCCGACGGCACCGGGCCGGTAACCGGCCTCTACGCGTCGCCCCCGGCGGCCATGCCGGCGGCCCCTGCGACCTGGCCCCTATTTGGCAGCGACCAGCTACCCCCCCCCGCTAGTGAGGGCGGCAACCAGCCCGCCCGGGTCGGCTTTGCCGTAGCTGCCCGCCTGCTGAGCCTGCAAGCGGGCAGCCGCCACCTCACGCTCTGCCTTAAGGTAACGGCGGCCAGCCTGGCGCAGTGGCAACAAGAAATGCGGGCAGCCGGACCACCGGGCTACTCCGTTGAGGCACTGGCCAAGGCGGCTTTTGAGGCGCAATTGACCGGGCCGACCGGCTGGCTACCCCTGACCGTGGTAGCAGTAAAAATCGATGCGCAGGCGCACACGCTTACTTGGACGCTGCTGCTCGACCGCGCGCAGCCAGCCGGAGTAGGCTACCTGGCCCAGGTGCACGGCGACGAGCTAGCCACGACGCAGCCCGTGCTACGGCTGTTGCTGCGGGCCGGGGCCCCGGTGTATGTGTATTCCAGCTTCGTGCACCTGCAACCCGTGGCTATCGACTTGCAGGTGCGGGTGGAGCACCTGCATGACGTGCAGCTGAGCAATCAGGTGGGGCGGCTCGACAGTCGAGCTTCCTTTTATCCTTTCGGCTCGAGCGCCTTGCCCGGCGACTATTTGCTGATCGGCGTGCCGGAGCTGCTCCACAAGCAGCTGAGCCACCTAAGCGTGGCCCTGACCTGGCAAAGCCTGCCGCCCGGCGGCTTTGGGCCCTATTACCAGGCGTATGCGCCAGGGCCCACGGATGACGCGTTCTACCAGGGCTTTGCACCCCCGCTGACCGATGACTCCTTTCAGGTAACTACCAGCTACCTATCGAACTACCACTGGCTGTCGTCGGCTCCGCAGCCGCTGTTTCAGGCCGCTGGCAGCGGGGAGCCGCTCCGCTCGGTCAGCCTGCTACGGTGGCCAGAGCCGGCCCGGCTAACGGCCGCGCCGGGGGGCACGGCCGGGCTGCTGCGCATCGAGTTCACGGCCCCGGCCGCGGGCTTCGGCTCGGCGCTGTATCCCCTGGCGCTCCGCGAGGCAGTACAATACAATGCCCAGTTCTACGGGAAAACTCCTCCTCAAGGACCGCGCCGGCCGCTGCCCCAGCTGCCCTACCTCCCCCAGTTGTGCGGCCTTTCGGTAAGCTACCACGCCGAGCAGCAGCTAGCCCCAGGCCTGGGTGTGGATGCGGCTGACCGGGCCGTTTTTTTTCATATCGGGCCCTTTGCGGGCTATGTGCCCGCCGCTGGGGTGGCGTTGCAGCTGCTCCCAGCCTTCGAAGAGGGGGAGCTGTTTGTGGGGCTGAGTCCGGAAGCGGCCGGGCAGCCCGTGCAGCTCATATTTGACCTGACCACCCGCAGCCTGTCGGAGTCGGCCCAGTTGCCAACTCCGAGCTGGGCTTACCTGTACAACGACCACTGGGTGTCTATTGAGCAGGTGCCGGGGGCCGAAGAATCGCTGCCGGGCTTTGGAAATAGCTGTAGCGTTGCGGTCAATTTGCCAGCTCTTCCGAACACGCACCAAACGCGCATGCCGGCCGGCCTGTGGTGGCTGCGGGCCACGGTGGGCAGTGGGGCCGCCTCCTTCGGCCGGGTGCGGGCCATTCATTCGCAGCTGGTACCAGCCGTGCGCACCACGCCGCGGCCCGGCCCGGCGGCTACTGCCCAGCCGGCGGTGCCGGCGCACGCGCCCACCCGCCTGCTTACGCCGCACCCGGCCATTGTGGCGGTGGCGCATCCGCACCCGTCGTTTGGCGGCCAGGCGGCCGAGTCCCAATCGGCCTACTACAGCCGGGTGAGCGAGCGGCTCCGGCATCGGGGCCGGGCCCTGACGCCCTGGGACTACGAGCACCTGGTGCTGGAAGCGTTCCCGCGGGTGCACAGTGCCCTCTGCCTGAGTGCCAATGACGTGCCAGGACCCCGCACGCCCGGGCAGGTAACGCTGGTGCTGCTGCCCCAGGCCCAGGTGCAGGTCGACCCCGACACTCCCTATCCGTTGTTCGGGCCCGGCGAACTCACCCGGGTGCAGAACTACCTGCAAGCCCTGGCCCCGCCAGCGGTGCGGGTGCGGGTGCTCAACGTGTGCTACGAACAGGTACAGGTGCGCAGCTTGGTAGCTTTTGCGCCGTCGGCCGCGCTGCCGCTGGCCCGTTGCGAGCCGCAGCTGCAAAAAGACCTCCGGGCTTTTTTGTCGCCCTGGCACCAGACTCCGCCGCGCGGCGGCTTTCATCACTACCTCACCGTGCCGGCCGTGGAGGCATTTTTGAAGCAGCTGCCCTACGTGGCGGGCATCGGGGGCTTCTCCGTGGTCAAAACCGGGGTGGAGGCGGGCCTGCACCGGCTCTACGACTCGGCCACCGACGCGCGGCAGCCGCCCGAATTTATGGGGGTGAGTCCGCTGGGCGAGGTGCAAGTGTCGGCGCAGCAGCACCACTTCACGGTGCGCCACCACCTGCCGGCCCCGGCCGAAGCGGCCCCCACGGGCATCGAGCGCCTGCGGATAGGAGCGGACTTTATCGTGGCCTGCGACTTTTAGCGCCGCTGTGCTGGCACTTGCCACCCGCCACGAACGCGCATTTACCTGATTTTCTATGCCCACATGCTTATTCCTGATAAATCACCAGGCTCGTTAAAGTCCCGGAAAACGCTCAAAAGCTACTTCGTCAGCGGCAGCCTGCCCACGCAGCAGAATTTTGCCGACCTGATTGAGTCGATGGTGAATCGGCTGGATGATAACGTTGAGCTGCCGCCGCAACGCGAGCCCTTGCCGGGGCCCAACCCCAGCGGGGACGACCAACCGGATGAGCAGCCAGACGACCAGCCAACTGACAGCATTGCGCTCTACCAGCAAGCCCCCCGCGCCACTAGCCCCAACTGGCTTATCGGCCTGGAAACGGGGGTGCAACCGCCGGGGCTGGATATTTCGGAGGGTATTGAGCCGACCACGGCCGCCGACCTTGCTGCCGCCGCCGCTACCCCCGGCAGCCGGCCCGGCATTAGCCGGCTGCACCTGCAAGTGGGCGGCAACGTGGGCATTGGCACCACTGCGCCCACCGCCCAGCTCGAAGTCAACGGCTTTGTGGCCAGCCAAGGCCGCCGCGGTACCTACGCCGATGCGCAGTGCCCCGGCACCGAAGTGCCCGCCGATGGCCAGTGGCACCCCATTCTGCGGGGCCTCGACGGCCTGCACGCCTTCGAGATTGTGGCCGCCGCCTACGGCCCGGCCGGCCGGGGCCGCTATGCCCTGACCCAGGCCACGGCCCTGAGCGCCTACGGCAAGTCCCAGAGCCGCGTTTACCGCCGGGATGCGTGGTTTTGGGGGTGGTTTCAGAAGATTCAGTTCCGGTGGACGGGCACCCTGCACGACTACGGGCTCGATATGCGCACCGCCAGCTCGTTTGGCCCCGATGCGCGCATAGTTTACCACATCACGCACTTATTTGACGACCGCCGCCCACAAGGGCCGCCCAGCCCGGACGCCTAGCGTCGCCCGGCTATCGCTACTTCCTTTTTGCTGCTATGGAGCCCGTTTCGACTATTGCCAAAAACCAGAAGCTACCACCGGGGCAGGACTATGCCCTGCTGCGGCAAGAGGGGCTAGCGCACCTGCAGCAGCTTAGCGGCCGCGTGTGGACTGACTATAACGACCACGACCCCGGCGTCACCCTGCTCGAAGCCCTGTGCTTTACCCTGACGGATATGGGCAGCCGCGCCGCCCTGCCCGTGCCGACGCTGCTAGCTCCGCCCCCGGGGCCGGCTAGCCACATACCCGACCTTTTGGTGCCGGCCCGCGAGGCCTTTGCTAACCAACCGGTAACGCTGGCCGACTACCGGAAGCTGCTCCTCGACCGGCTGCACGACACAGTGAAAAACGCCTGGCTCAGTTTGGTAACCGGCCCAGACGACGAGTCGGCCGCCCCCTGGCACTACCAGGTGCGCGTGGAGCTGCACCCGCCCCGGCCGGGCCACGGGGCAGCCTTGCCCGCACCCGACCACTCCCCGGTGCGGACCCGCGTCCTGGCCTTGCTGAATGCGCACCGCAACCTGGGCGAGCACTTCGGGCAGGTCATCATCCTGAAGCCCTACAAAGTAGTAGTAGGGGGCCACCTGGACTTGCTGCGAGGCCAGCAGCCCGCCCAGGTGCTGGCGGCGGTGCTCCGGGCGTTCGATGCCTGGATAGCGCCCGCGCCGCCGGCCATTACGCTGGCAGAAATGCAGACCCGCGACTTCCCCGCCGAGGAGCTGTTTGCCGGCCCCGCCGCCGAGCACTGCTTATTTGACGAGGCCTCGTTTGCGCCCCAGCGCCTGCACTTCGACTGCGCCGAGCTAGGGGTAATAGCCCGGCAGGTGCCGGGTATCCGGGAGGTGAGTGGGCTGCGCTTTCACGGCCACACGTTGCCGGCCTCGCCCACGCAGCTAGCCGTGCCGGCGGGCCGGGTAGCCGTGCTCGATGCCGAAGCCAGCCTTCGTCATTTTACTTTCAGCCAGCACGAAGCTCCCCTGGAGTTCAATAGCAGCCTGGCACTGTGGACGTATCGTCAGCAAGCCCTGGTGGGGGGAAGCCGCCTGCCCCCCCTCGCGCAGCTGGCCCCGCTGCCCGCGAAGGGCCATTACGCCGAGCTGGGCCGCTACGAGTCGGTGCAGCGCTTGTTGCCCGCCTTGTACGGCACCAGCGAAGAGGGGCCGCGCGCGCATACCTCCGCGCTGGGCCGCGCCCACGTGATGCAGCTAAAAGGCTACCTGCTGCTGTTTGACCAACTGCTGGCCAATTTTTGCGCGCAGCTTGAAAACGCTGGACGCTTCTTTTCGCCGGCGCCGCAAGCCACTACTACCTACACTTCGGCGCTGTACAACGTGCCCTACGTGGCGCCGCTGCTGCCGGGCACGGGCATCAGCCCCGACGAGGCCTGGCAAAACAACGCTGCCACGGCCGCTCGCTGGCTGGCCTACCAGCAAGAGCCGCACAATCCTTACCAGCGCGCCCTGCAGGAGCTGGCCGAGCCGGCGGCCGGCGTGCTGCACCAGCGCAGCAAGTTTCTGGCGCATCTGCTAGCCCGCTTTGGCTACGCTGTGCAGCAGTACCACGCCCGCGAGACCGAGGCCCCGGTCCAAAGTCCAGAAGCAGTGGAGGCCACCGAGCGGCTACTGACCCACCTCCATACGGCCGCCTACCACCGTGGGGCGGCCCGCGTGGCGAGTGCTGCCACGGCGGGCTATGCCGAGTCCGGCCTGGAATTTTTCCTGTTTTTGCTGGTGGGCCTGGAAAGCCTGCCCCGCAAGTGGGCCCGCCGCGCAAGACTGGCCGACCTCGAAGCATCGGTGCACCTGGAGCACGGGGCCCAGCGGCACAGCTCGCCCCGGCTCGAAGTGCGGGGCCGCAAGCTAGAATTCGCGGAATTGCTTGACCTATTTGCTGAGCAACTGCGGCAGCCTACCCTAGTTCCGCTCACCGCTACGACCGCCCGGCTGCACCCTGACCCCGAGCACCCGCATTACCACACGCAGCTAGAGCTAGCCGGTGCACCAGGGGATGCCCCGGCAACGTTGGAAAACCTCCTGCCGCGCCTGCTGGCTTATGGCCGCCAGCTCGATGCGCAGCTGGAGCGCTTTACGCTGCTCGACCACTTGGTGCTGCTGCCCCACTCTGATACGGAGCCAGCCGCCGAGGCTAGCCAGCGGCCGGAGGATAGGGAGTTTTGCCACTACCAGGTTACGCTGTTGCTGCCGGGCTACGCTTTCCGGTTCCGGCCGGCTGATAGCGAGCGCTCCGCTCCGCTGGCTAGCCCCCGAAGTTTCGTCGAAAACCTGGTTGAGCAGCACGCGCCGGCGCATTTGCTGGTCAACATCCTCTGGTTCGACTACCCGGCTATGCGGGAGTGGGAAACCATCTTCGTGGCTCTTGCGGCGGCCAGCGGCTTGCTCAATGCCAGCGGCCAGCCCGACCACGAGGCACTGCCCGCCGCCCAGCACCGGGCGCGGCACTTCTTGAACAAGCACCTGCCCCACGCCTCCTGACCCGCTGCTGTGCCCGCTCCCATCGCCCTTATCGAGCAGCTAACGCTGGCGCTCCAGACGGATAGCGCCCTGGTAGGCAAAGCGCTGGGTGAGCGCATCAGTCGGCTGTTTTACAGCGACCTGCAGCGCATATTGGCCGAAGAGTTTGCGCCTTTTGCGGCCGAGGGCTCCAGTCTGCGCCTGCCCCGGCTGGTCCTGGAGTTGGAGCCCGTAGCCGCCGGCCATCTGGAGCAGGAGCTTCCCGAGCGCCTGCGGGCCGCTTTGCGCAAAGCGCTGGCGGCAGTGCCCCGCCCCGCCGGCGGCGCACCGGGCGCCAGCGCTGCCCCGCTGGCGACGTTGCGTTATTTCCTGGTTTCGGGCCGGCTGCCCTGGGCAGCTTATGCCCCGGACTTTGACCTCGACGCGGTAGTGCTACGGGCCTTGCGAGCGCAGCGCGGTGCCCTGCGCGACCTGCTCCGGCAAGTAGGCGGCCAGGCCTTAGCGCGCCAGCGCCTGGTGCGGCAGCTCACGCCCGAAACCCTGGCCCGTCTCATTGCCTTCCTGGAACCCGGGCAGGCCGACGTTGTGCTGGCTTTTGTGCGGGAGGTGATGGCGCAGCAGAGCCGCCGGCCGCTGATGCCGGCCAGCGAGTCAGCGTTACGTTACGCGGTGCTGGAGCAAGTAGTGGCCAGCCTGACCAGCACCCAGCATTCCTTGTTCGATAGCCTGGCGTTTGTGGAGCAGCAGCTTCGGCAATTGGCCGCTCGCTATGGGCTAGGCTACGCAGCCGTGGTGCAGTGGCAGCAGCAGGGGCTAGCCAGCGCCCCGGTAGCGGCCTCGTCCGCTGCTTTTAGCAGAATTATCCGGGCGCTGCAGCAGCAAAACGCCCCCGTTGCGCCCGATGGGTTGGCCGAACTGCTAGCTCCCCCGAGCTATTCGCTCGGGGCAGTTGAGGAAAATACTGCTCTGGCAGTTACCTATCCAGGGCCAGCAGAAACTACTAGCCCCGTGCTACCGCCGATAGCTGCCGCTATGGCCCTGGGCCGCAAGCTGGGGCCACGCCCGGCCGCCTTCCGGCCAGCCAGTCAATTCTACCTCGCTGCGCCTGCTACCCCTTCGGAAGCTAGGGAGCTTATTTTTTCCTACCTGCTATCTGGGGAGGACGGCAAAGCACCAAGGGCCTGGCTGCGGGCGAATTTATGGCGAGCGGCAACCCAGCAACCGGCCGCAGTAGCCGGGTTTCTGCACCGCTATGGGTCCCAGCCGGGCGTGCTGTCCCGGCTAGTACAAGTGGCTGACTTTGCGACCCTGGAGCTATTGCCGCGACGGGCTCGCCCCACGCACCGACCCAATTTGGCCGCCCTCGACGCGTGGGCAGCCAGACAAGCGGGTGAACAGCGCATGCCCACGTTTTTGAAAGCGCTTTTTGTGGCTTTTCATTACCCTACCACCGGGCGCTTGTCAGGGGCAGCTATCCGGCAGCTCGCGGCTGCCTACCACCTGCCCTGGGATGCTGCCTTAACCCAGCTGGCAACGCTTAGGAGCCACTGGCCGGCCTTGGCGGCTGCGCCTTTTTTTCTGCGGGTTTGGGCCCTGCTGCCCCCTAGCCAGACTTCGGCCAAGCAGTCTGACCGCCAGCCTAAACCAGACAGTCTTTTTGAGTCTAGCGCCACCCGCTTCCAGCCCGAGGAGTCAGCGCAAGCTCAGATGGCCCTGGTTCTTCGCTACTTGCTGCAGGCACCTGCCGACGAATTTTCCCAGTCGTTGACTATGCTGCGCCAGGCCTTCCAGCAGGCCATCCGACAGCCCAGCTCCCTGCGGCACTTCCTACGGCAGCATGGTGGCCAGGCGGCCGTGCAGCAGCGCCTGGCGCACCTAGCCGACTTTGGCTCACTGCACCTGTTGGTAGCAGTGCCCGGGGCGGGGCGGCGGCCGCGCCAGCAGGTGCGGCAGGCCCTGGCCGCCCTCGACCGCCACCTGCACCAATCCACGCGCCCTGGTCCTACGCGGTTTGGGTTGTTTTTACGGGAAGCTTATTCGGCGTATGCCCTGACAGCCGTGGCTGGCCAGCCGGCCACCAGCGCCAAGCTACTAGATGACATTCGGCAGCGGGCCACCGGCGCTGGCCTAGCCTGGCATAGCGTGCTGACGCGGCTGAGCGGGCTGCTTCGCCAGATTCCGGTTTTGGCGGCTGACCTTTTCTTCCATACGCTGCTACAAGCAGTAGTGGAACAACCGACTAGGCCCCGACGGCGGCTAGCTGGCCGGGCAGCTACTAAGCCAGCGTCGCTGCCTAGGCTTTTTTCAGACCCAACTCAATCTGCGGAAGACACTTGGAATAACCTGGAGCAGCATCTGCAAAGCGGCGATGCACCGCTCACCGGCCCGCTCATGCAGGCCGTGACCGAGCTACTGAGCTCTGGCAGCGCCAGCCAGTTCGAACGCCTGCGGCCGTATCTGGCCCTGCCCATGGCGCGGGCCCGACTGGCTGCCGTGCTAACGCAAAAGCAGTTCACAGACTTGCTGCTGGCGCTGATGCCGGCCGCCTACCGACCACTGGCGGCCTTGCTGCGCGACTGGCAGCGCCTGCATCAGCAGCGGTTGGTGCAAACCAGCACGGGGTCGGTGCTGCTGTGGGCCGAAGTGCTGGCGGTAGCGGCTTTCCCTGGCGCAAGTACTGGGGAGCGGGCCGCTGCATTGGTGCAAAGCCTAATGCGGCTTGAACAAGCGCACCTGTCGCCCGCCCAACGGCCGGCGCCTCGGCGCTTGGTTCAGGCGATTACTCAGCGCGGGCTAGCCCTGCGGAGTCCGTTGGCGGCTTTGCTGGCAGCGCTGCCCGGTGCAGTTGTCCAACCGCCCCAACAAGCCGCCCCGCTCCCCGCCGCGCCAGAGCTACGCAAAGCCTCTCTCTCCAAGTTGCCGACTGCTGAGCGCCCGCTGACGGAAGCCGTGTACGTCGCCAATGCGGGGCTGGTGCTGCTGTACCCCTTCTTCACCCTACTATTCGAGCGAGTTGGCCTCTTGCAGGAAAAAGCCTTTCGGGATCCGCTGGCGGCCGAGCGGGCCGCGCACCTGCTCCAATTCCTGGTCACCGGGGGCGAAGACTTTCCGGAATACCTGCTGGTGCTCAATAAGCTGCTGTGCGGCATCGAGCGGCCGCAGCCCCTGGCCCGCATTGTACCGCTCACGGCCGAAGAAAAAGCAACGGCCGAAGGCCTGCTTGGGGCCGCCCTCGGCCGCTGGCAAGCCCTGAAAAACACGAGTATCGCCGGCCTGCGCGAGACCTTTTTGCAGCGCCCCGGCAAGCTGGTGTGGAGCCCCGACAAAGTGACGCTCACCGTGGAAACCAAAACCGTGGATATTCTCCTCGACCAACTGCCCTGGTCCATCACCCTCATCAAACTGCCCTGGATGGCCTTACCCCTCTACGTAACATGGCGCTAACCCTTACGCCCCCCGCCCCCGGCGACACCCTGGCCCGCGAGTTGGACTGGCTCACCGAAGTGGTAAATGCCCGCATCCAGCTGCACCTGGAGCAGGAGTGCGCCGTGAAGGCCATCGAAAGAATTCCCATGCCCAAGCTGCCGCCGGCCGCCACCGACGCCTATGCCCGCCTGGTGAAGTACGAAAAGCTGAACTGGCACGAGCGCCTGGTGCTAGCCCTGGCCCTGGCCCCGTACCTGCGCCCCCAGGCCCTGGACCAGTTCTTTGGTCGCAACGGCCTCTACGACCGGCCCTTCAGCGAGTTTGGCGGCCTCCGGGGCAAAGGCCACACGGGCTTCCTGCCCACCGGCGAAACGGCCCTGTTCCTGCTGGCCGGGGCCGACCTGGCCCAGCGCCTGCCCTACCAAACCAGTCTCTGGACCGACTCGCCGCTGGCCACCGCCCGCCTCGTGCAGCTCGGCCCTGCCGAGGCCCACGAGCCGCCCCTGAGCGGGGCCCTCACCGTGCCGCCCGAAGCCCTGGCCCTGCTCACCACCGGCGAGCGGCCTCGCCCGCACTACAGCCCCGACTTCCCGGCCCAGCGCGTGACCACGCCCCTGACCTGGGATGACCTCGTGCTCGAAGATTACGTGCGCGAGCAGCTCCAGGAAATCCGCACCTGGCTCGACCACCAGGACGAGATTATGCAGGACCCGCACCTGCGCCGCCACCTTAAGCCCGGCTACCGGGCCCTGTTCTACGGCCCGCCAGGCACGGGCAAAACCCTCACGGCTATGCTGCTGGGCCAGGTCACGGGTCACGAGGTCTACCGCGTCGACCTCTCGATGATAGTGTCCAAGTACATCGGCGAAACCGAGAAGAATCTGGCCCGCGTCTTCGACACCGCCGAGCGCCGCCGCTGGATTCTCTTCTTCGATGAGGCCGACGCCCTCTTCGGCAAGCGCACGAGCGCTACCTCAGCCAACGACCGCCACGGCAACCAGGAAATCGCCTACCTGCTCCAACGCATCGAGGATTTCCCCGGCGTTATCATCCTCGCCTCCAACCTCAAGGGCAACCTGGACGATGCCTTCGCCCGCCGCTTTCAGGCCATGATAGCCTTCCCGCTGCCCGGCCCCGCCGAGCGCCTGCGACTCTGGCGGCAGGCCTTTGCTAGCACCATCAAAGTGGGCAAAGATGTAGATTTTACTCTTTTAGCAGAGAAGTATAAAGTGGCGGGCGGCGCTATTATTAATGTGCTGGGTTCCTGTGTGCTGATGAACCTGCAACACGGGCAGGCGGTGAACATGAAAACGCTAACTAAAGGCTTGCAACGTGAATTAGCAAAGGATGGTAAGACAATATAGCTATTTCTGCCTTAATGATGCTCGATTTCTGGGTCAACGTTTTCACGATTACAATACCTCGCGTCAGCTCTGCTGAACTACTTTATTATGTGTCATAATATAAATTGGTTAACCCCTTCTCTTCTTATTTATTTTTCCTTTTTTTTTCAGCAATTATAGGATAAAATGTTCCAGTCTTGCGCGCTACTACTATTCCAGATTTCAAACACAGTCCCCCTTTTACACTAGACGCGCCTTTTAGCTCACCTTTCAAATCATCTACCGTCCATGAGAGAGGAAACATAGTACTATCTTTACTCTTGGTTTTTATTTTTTCTTCTTCTTTTAGGGCTTCAGGATTCTTAACCAAGACCCACTGTGCATTAAATGCTTCATGTGCAGCAGGCATAGTATCCTTAGCTTTTATTTCTAAGTGGTTTTTCCATTTGGCTTTCATAGCTAAGTGAAGATGTCCACCCTTTAATTCAGCCCCTTTTTTGATGTCCTCACACTCTCCTGCCAGATGCGGAATAAGGTCTATATAGGGCTGTATTAACTCCTCTTTTGTCTTAGCTGCTAAATCGAGCGTAGGAGCTGCTGCCCTGGCTAGTTGCACGGGGGCGGGCGGGCGCTGGGCTACCTGCCAGGGGCTGGCCGCCATAGCCACCTGGGTTTTGCGCTGGGCCACGGTGCTGGCGCGGTTATCTATCAGGACAAGGCCTTTGCCGGTGGCGGCCTTGGCGGCCTTAGCAGCGGGGGTGCGGGGGGCGAAGTCTTTCATCAGCAGGACGGGAAAGTAGGCAGGGTGCAGGTGGGAAAGGTGGGGACGTAATTGGCTATATCGAAAAAAAGGCTGACTTTCTTAATTTCCGTTGCGCCATGCTGCTGGGCCAAGTCACAGGCCACGAGGTCTACCGCGTCGACCTGTCGATGGTAGTGTCCAATTACATCGGCGAAACTGAGAAAAACCTGGCCCGTGTCTTCGGCAGGTTCGTCATTGTATAGGCATTTATCAATTAATGCATTGCTTGTGGTGCTTGTTCTGCTTGTTGCAATGAAAGGTGGTAATCCAAAACGCTCATTACTTCTGTTCGAGTGTGAATTCCAGATTTATGTTTATACGCTTTAATAGCCCAAAAAGCAAAAGCTGCTTCTGCTACCGCTATCATTTCTTCCTTGGAAACAATAGCGCCATTAGCTACATGAGGGGCTGCTCTCAGCACATTCATTGTTTGCCCAGTAGTTGCTGATGGTCCTGCTGATAATGGAAGATTATTCATTCGTGCCTTTTTTGTCCAATCCGCGCCCTCATTTCCATTCCAATGATTCCTGTGCATCCTTGCTTGACTTAAGTGATTAGGAAGGATATTTGACACTCTATTGGCCAACTCAAGCCTCTGCACAGCATGCTCTTTTATGGCAAGCGATAAGTCAAGTATGAGTGTTATTGTTGACAATAAGGATTCTCCAGGAACCCACCTTGAAACTGCTGAATCTAGGTTATTATCTTTAAAAATTTTTCCGTAAAAATGCTGATATCTACCTTTCTTTTTGTCTACAGGAAGAGCACGAATAACATCTGTGTAAGAGAGCTTTAATTTTTGCATAGCAGAATTAACACGAATTCTGAATATTGCTTCATCAAAAATTACTTCGGCCTGTTTTTTTTCAATCTTCTTTATCTCTTTGCTATTAATTTCTCCAATAAGTGAATTAATTAAATGATTTAGGTTGTCATAATTTCTATTCTCTGATTTTCTTTTTGGCAATAATGATTTGGCAGGAGCTTCAACCCATTTTTTAAGCCTAACTCTTGCCGCTTCTACTTGGCTGGACGATAGGTGGAGGACAGTGAAAGTTGGGTTTTCTTGAATTTCAAGCCAAAGCGCCCCAAAAACTTGCTTTACATTAGCAACCTTAACAACCCTCTGAACTATAGGATTGTGTATTACAACCTCGCTTTTAATATTTGCTTTATCATTAGTTAATTGCTCGGATTTGCTACCCATATTATTAGCCTCATATTCTAATGCATTCGTGTCATTTATGCCTATATTATTAATCAACATAGTCGGCTTCACCCGCCCCTGCTTCTGCTGCACCACGTGCCACGCCTCGTGCGGCAGGTGCTTCTCCTGCCCCGGACCGAGGTGAATATCCGTACCCTGCGCGTAGGCGTGGGCCTGTAGCTGCGCGGGTTTCGCCGAGTTGTAGTGCACCTTCACGTCATCGAGCGAGTGGCCCGAGAGGCTTTCCACGCCGGCTTTCAGCTTGTCGGGCAGGCCGGTGCGGTTGGGACGCGGGGCGGCAAGCTGCACGGGAGCTTGCTGGCGCTGTGCTATCTGCCGGGGGCTGGCCGCAATGGCGGCCTGCATTTTTAGCTGGGCCACGGTGTTGGCGCGGTTGTCAACCAGGGCGGCGCCTTTGCTAGTGGCGGGCTCAGCAGCTTTGGCCGCAGGAGTACGGGAGGCAAAGTCTTTCATCAGCGGATGGGCAGTTGGTGAGCTATCGATGGGCAAGATAGGGAATTGCTTTCGCTTCGAAGGCGAAATATTGCGCTACCTCTTTGATTAGCTGCTACCTTGCTTCCCCAATAAGTAAGGGCTGCCTAAACAGCTTGTCACTCTGTGCTATCCATAGCCCTGTGATGCTAGCTTGAGGCCATACGTTTCTATCCTCTTCAATGTCAAAGCTTCCACTGCTCCTGGTTTGTTTATATCTACTGGTGGGGGGGGTAGCCTGGGGGCAGCGCGCTGTGGTGCCAACTATGGCTACTGGCTACTACCGGCTACGGCCGGGCATAGCTGTGGTGGGCTCATACCCCGCAGGGCTACCCGCCCACGCTTTCGAGCAGTTGGATTTTTCGCTGGTGTCGCACCTATGCTACGGTAGCTACCGGGCTACTGGCCAGGGCCGCCTCGAGCCCGTCGTTGCTCCGGCGGCTAGCACGCTTGCTGCAGTTCGGCACCAAAACCCTGGCTGCAAGGTGCTACTCAGCGTGCTTTACCAGCCAGCCACACCGGGGCTGCTGGGAGCCGCACCGGCTCGGGCCCGGCAAGACCTGGCTGAGGCAATCGTACACCTGCTGGCTACCACTAAGGCCACTGGCGTGAACCTGGAGTTTGCCTTCCGTCCAACTCCCAAGCCCAGAAGCGTAGCCACGCCGCTTTCGCCTGCCCTAAGTCAGCCCCTGGCTGCGCACGACTGGCAACTCATAAAAGCCCAGCTGAAGCAGCGGCGTTTGGCCTTGAACAAAGACAGTAGCCGGATACAGCATGATACCATCCGGCTCCAGCAGCAACTGCAGGCTGCTCATGCTGGCTCTGCGCCCATTGGCTACGCGGCTAGGCTGCAAGCACAACGCAGGCTGGCGGTGGAGTTCCGGCTGCGTCGGGCAGTTTTTCGCATTGACCAGAGGGCTTTCAAAAATGGCCTTGTGCCACCTACGTTCGTCAGAGCTACCCGCCCAGCGCCGGCGGCTACGGCAGCCGCTTACGCGACGGAGTTACGGGAGTTCGTAGTGCTGCTACACGAAAGAATGACCCGGCGCCTTCCCGGCTCCAACTTGGTCCTCACCCTGCCGGCGGTGGATGCCACCCGCACCTATGCCCAGCTAGTAGGGCTTGCCTCGGCGGTGCAGCTGTTCGTGGTGCCAACTCACGACTACCCTGCCAGCCAGCCCAACTCGCCAGAGCCGCTAGCCTCCCTACACCCCGAATTCCGTTGGGATTCCGCAGCGGTAGCCGCTTCAGTAGCTTATTACGAGAAGG
This sequence comes from uncultured Rhodanobacter sp., assembly GCA_964657755.1. Lineage (GTDB taxonomy): Bacteria > Bacteroidota > Bacteroidia > Cytophagales > Hymenobacteraceae > Hymenobacter. The sequence continues at coordinate 13,741 of CAZZWL010000006.1, read as the reverse complement.
CGGGAGTGCCGGCGGCTAAGCTGGTGGTAGCTTTTCCCCATTCGTCCAAAAGCTCTAAGGAGCCAGCAGCAGCTAGTGACCCAGCTGGCTTAGCTATAAAGTATGCTTGGGTAATCAGGCATCGGTTGGGCGGCGTAGGTATCGGCGACCTGAACTACGAGGCCCCGGCCGCCCTAGCCGCCCAGCTGCGCCGGGCTGGCTTACTTACCCCAACTACTCCTACCTCCACTACCCCGGCACGCATAGCGCTAGCTGAACCGCGCCTCCAACTGCCCGCCTGGGGGCAGGCAGCACTCTTTGCAGCGGCCCTGCTGCTAGGGTTTGTGCTTTTAGGCGTGTTGATTAGTGCGCTGTTGCAGGCCCCAGCCATTATTCCCTTCCGAAACCGCTTGCTAAAGGTGGGCCTGCTGCTGGGAGGAGGGCTCTCCTTGCTGATGGCATACGGGTACTTTCTGGGGCCGCACAACGGCCAGTCGCTCCTATTTGGCTGTCCAGCAGGCTTGGCCCTACTGGGCCTCGGTACTACTTATCACCGCTTTCGCCAGCCTAAAGAGCTACCTTAGTACTTTGCTAGCAGCTTTTTAGGTCGGTTGCGGCGTGGCGTCGGCCTGCAGGTACTGCATGAAGCTGGTGGCCGCCAGCCGGGCTAGGTAGCAACCCACAATCACCAGCCCGTGCAGCAGCAGGCCATAATGGGAAGGTGACAAGGGTTGGGCCACTGCTGCTTGGATAGAAGGAACAGGCAAAACAGCCAAATGGTGAATGCCCATCGACACCGGCAGGCCCGCTGCCACAGTCGTTAAAAGCTTAGGTATTTCTGTTTTTAGCGCCTGTACGTGGGCCGCCGACACGCCTAAAATGGGCCTGGTAGTAGGTGTTGTGGGTTCTACTACCTGCGGTCGGGCCGGGCCGAGCGCAGTGGCCGTTGCACCATGCCCGAACGCACTGCCAGCGGAGAGTGCCGCCTGACTTGGCACGGCCGCGTGGCCCCATAACCGCTGCAGGCCATCGATAGTCCCGTTAAAACGGTCGCCGTCGCAAGCGCCAATACCCGGGACGATGTGCAGTTGATTGCCCTGCTTACCGCTGCCGTCTGTGTACTGCCACATGGTCCAGTAAGGCCAGCCCTGCGGCAGCGGGGGGGCCGCTACGTCCCGGTGATAAGCTAGCCAGAGCCAGCACCTCCGCAGGATGGCACTGTCACCAGCCCGGCGCTGCTGCAAGTAGTACGGGCTGCTGTAGAGGCCCGGATAACGCCCAGTGGCCTTGTATACGTGCTGTACGAACTGCTCCGCTTGGAGTGTAGTCATACTGTCGCCCTTGGCATTTAACTCAAAGTCGAGGACTAACAAATCATGCGGACCCGGCCGAACTTTATCCAGGAAGTGGGCCGCCTGGGCAGCGCCATCGGCCTTTACGCCAAAGTGGTAGGCTCCCCACCACAGGCCCGCTTGCAACGCCTGCTGCTTGCGATTGGCGTAGTGCGAGTCGGTATAACCCAGCCCCTGCGTTGCCTTGTGAAATAGGCCTCGAAGGCCATACTGATAGGCCCGCCTAAAATCAAGTGCCTGATGCGGGGACTCTGGGTTATGGTTGTAATGGGAGATGTCCGCAATAGCCCCGAGGATGTTCATCATTTACAGTGCGAATAGTTACTATGAAAAATGATTATATAGTGTACGTCCAGCTTCTAGACGCACCGAACCACATTAGCAGCCGTTACAAAATGAATGACGCCGCTAACTCCTGCGCAAGTAAATTTAAAAGCTGCATTTTAAGGAGCGTAAGCACTAGCACTACAATTATTCACTATAGTGTGGACTGCAGTGAATAATTCTCCTCCATATCCTACAATTATCAGTCTTTCAAAGCATTTTGTTGGTCGGCTGTAACCTATACCTATAACTATGTGCGGGTGAAGTAGAGTTTGTTCCCACACTTCATGTGTGAAATTTGTCGAGCGAATACCAAAGCATAAAGACGAGTTTTGCTTAAGCGGGTTACTTTCTGTGCCAGCTCAATACCGCCAATCTCAGGTCTATTGGCGGTAATGCTAGTACGTAGATGGGTTACTATCTTTATTAATCAATGACTCAATATTGCTTAATCGACGGTTAATGATTTCAAAGGGATTGTCTATCAGGAAGCGATCTGTAAAAATGGACACTTAATAAAATGTCCATAAAACTTAGTGATGTACTGAGACGATGCCATGGGGGGCAACTGTGTCACGACCAAGAGCGCCGCTGTCAGAAGCTGCAATATCTGCGTTGCATTATTTTTGCCTGCATCAGACTCGTTGAGTATTCTGAGAACACATAGTAGATTCTTCTTACAAATATCTAGCATAATAAACATTTGATCAAGCAATTAGTGCTTAATGAATAATAGAATACCCGCAGAACTTATACCCCTGCTTAGTTTTTACCAAAGTGAAGGCTTTTTGCATACCCTCCCCCCGTCCGGCAGGGTAAGGATCGAGGTAAGTCAGGAGCACTTCGTAGACACGTGTCGAAGCTGCTTGCGCTGGCAAAATCAAGCAGGGAACAACATAGCCCGCTTTATTGTGGTCGTTTGCGGCACACCTCAGCTTGGCTAAGTCCAGCAGCCGCGACTTCGTTTTTGTGTCAAAAATTAGTCGCCCGTCCAGGCTTTAGGAGGAATTGCAATAGCCTTGTTGCTCAGATGAGGTTTCAGAAACTGCTTCACAAAATACCCAATGGCAATGAGGTTTGTGAACCCCGGACCATCCAATAAGGGCCCCCTAAAAACAGGTTGGTTAAGTATGCCGTTTTTAAGCTCATCTAAGCATGCTAAGCTTCCACATAGATCGCCATTTTTAAAAAGGAGACTACAGTCCCTTATTGTTACGCTTGATGAGTGACGTTGGGGTAACGCGACCAGGACTTGGGCTGCTGGAACTGTTCGCTAGTCCGAAAAACCGCAAGTGGTAACTTATTGCGCCATTCAGTGTATTACTCCCCAAAAACTGGACAGTTTAGCGGGTCTTGTTAAGCAATATGGTTATGCTTGGGTAAAAGAAGGTTGTGCAAAGACCTGCGCCGGCGTTTGGCCTCGCAGGCTTTGATGGGGCCGGCGGTAATTGTAGTAGGCAAAGTACGCCTGCAACTGGTGGTGCAGGTGGTGGCCGTCGTCGGCAGGGTTGAGGTAGATATGCTCCCATTTGACAGTGCGCCAGAGACGCTCGATGAAAGCATTGTCGGTGGCGCGGCCCCGGCCGTCGCGGCTGATACGGCAGCCCGCGGCCAGCAGGGCCTGCTCGTAAGCCAGGCTCGTAAACTGGCTGCCCTGGTCGGAGTTGAAGATATGCGGAGCCGGGGCCACGCACAGGGCATCGGCCAAGGCTTGCAGGCAAAAGCCCACGTCGAGCGTGTTGGAGAGCTGCCAGCTCAGCACATAGCGCGAGTGCCAGTCGAGCACGGCGGCTAGGTAGAGAAAGCCCTTGGCCATGGGTACTTAGGTGATGTCGGTGCTCCACACCTCGTTAGGAGCCGTAGCCGGCCGCTCGCGCAGCAAGTACGGGTAGGGGGTAACTCCTTGACCAGCCACGCTTAAGCGTGGCTTGGGGTAAACCGGCTCGTGGCCCATCAGGCGTACGAGCCGGCGCACACGCTTCGCGTTGACGGGGTGCCCCGCCAGGCGCAGGTGGTCACGCAGGCCCAGCACGCCCTTAAAATTATGCTGCGTAAACTTCTCATCGAGCAGGCGCATCAGCTCCAGGTTATAGGCGTTTTCTCCGCAGGGCTGGTAGTAGAAACTACTGCGCGAAAGGCCCAGCGCCTGGCAGCGGGCCTGTACCGAACTGCCCGAGTCGGGCTGGGCGGCCAGGGCGCGTTGCTGGGCTACTGACATGGCCCCAGCGTTTTTTTTAGCAGCGCGTTCTCCATTTGCAGCCGGCCGATGGCGGCGTACAAGGGCTCCACGTCCGGTACTGCCGCGCTGGGTGTTGGCGCGTCGGCAAAGACCTGGGCGGCCTGCTGGCGCAACTGCAGCTTCCAGCGACTGATTTGGGCCGGGGCCAGTTGGTAGTGAGCGGCCAATTCGGCCAATGGCTGGCGCTCGGTGAGGGCGGCTAGCGCCACCTCCGCTTTAAAATCGGCCGTGTAGCGACGGCGGGTACGTTTGGGACTCATGACGTTGACTAAGATAGCCCGCCTTAACTGTCCAACTATTGGGGAGTACTACAAAGCATATAGCTGAGGCCCGGACCTATTGATGTTATCAAGGTAAGACGCGGTTTCGCTGCGCGCTGCTACTCCTAATGCCAAGCCGTTCTTAACTACACCCTATCAGATGGTGCCACCGGTGTATCCGCTTGTTGCACCGTCAAATCGGCAAAAAAGTCTGCTAGACTTATTTGATGGATGTCTAGCAGCCGCAACAAGCTTCTAAGAGTAAGGTTGCTGCCTTGCTCGTGGCGACCATACCCGACGCGGGGCAATTCGTGGTCGAATGCGAATGCTTCGTAAGAAGAATAGCCTTTGTCCAACCGCAGTTGCTTAAGCTTTTGGGCAATCTGTTTTAAGCGCGGGTCAGCATCAGCAACCATAAGCACAGGTTTCGGAAAAATCGAAATGTGCGGTACCCGACTAACATAAGTTACCTAATTTAATAAACCTGTTTTATTAAACATATTATAGTATGTTTGTGGTAAGTTAATCCGCGGTTACTCCGGCCTCGCTTTCGCTTTGCCTCATGCCCCAGTTGCCCCCTCGCCGGCTCGTGCTCCCCGTTACCGACCTTGTCGGCCCGCTGCTGCTCGATGACTGCTCGCAGGCGTCGTCCGGTACCGCCACCGACTCGGCCCTGGCTCCTGCGCCTTCTACTACCCCCATCAAACGTACGACCGGCACTGCGGCGGATTCCCTTGACGGGATGTAGGGCCACACCGGCGAGCCGCTACGCAATTTCCCCGGGCGTTTGCTCCTCAAGAAGGAAAATGACCGGTGCGGGCGTGTATACCAAATATCCGCGAGCCAGGAACACGGCTTATTTGGCAAGCGTGCTAAGTATTCTCCCGCCTACTATCAGTCTCAGCACGGCCAGTTTGCCCTGTTTGAGGCCGTCACCACAGGCACCAGGGCCAGCCTCATGGCCATGTGTGAGGAAGCCCTCTTCCTCTTCGGCCCCGGTAAAGACCGGCACGACCCAATGGGTGGATTGGACTGGGAAACGGGTGATGTACTACGAAAAACAGGTACCCCCGGTACAGTGCTCGCTGTCAGTGTACAGCAAGCTACTGCGGTTGGTGCAGTAGGCCAGGTAGCGCGCGCAACTGCAGGCGGCTAATGAAGTGGATAAGCCCTGGTAGGGGTCCTTATGGTTTACAGAATCGCGTTTTCCTTCTTCATCTTATGAGTTCTATCCATATTGGCGAGCGTCTCACCCGGCTCCGGGGGATGCTGGCGGCTGAGTCGCTTGTTCTTGGTGCCTGGCCCCGTACCCGGCTGGCCCGGGAGGCTGGGGTCCCGCTCGCTGCGCTCACCCGGTTGGAAAGCACGGGCCGGGGGAGCACCGAAGTCTTGACGGCAGTACTTCACTTCTACCAAGGCAAGGGATTTAATTTGGCATGGGTGCTAACCCCAGATAACGCTAATATTCCCGTACAAGGGTTCCGCGACATCTTTGAAGACGAAAAGCTGCCTCAGGCCAGGCAGCCGCTCTCTAATCTGCACCGGCTACTGCAGCCGGTAATGGCCGGCCTCGACGCGGGCCAGTCGCTTCCTCCCGACGCCCTGCGCCCGCTGCTAACGCGAATCCGGCAGGGAGTCCTCCACGCCCTCAACCACTTGCTACCTCCCCGGCGGTTGGTGCTGAGCGAAGCGGACTTGCGGGCGTTTCAGCAGCAATTGCCCCCGGTGCTCGCACAATCGACTGGTTGGCGCTCGGCGGCGCTCTACACGGTGCCCTACCATTACTACGAAGTGGGCCATTCCCTCCCTCGGTGTGGCGAACTCGTTTCTTACTTAGCTTATGACCCGGGCCTGGAAGAGGTTTCCAACAGTCTCAAATGCGGAGCCTGTCAGCACTTGACGAGCGTGGCTTCCACCTCTTCTTTACCATTGGACGCTCCTGCGGCCGCGCTGCGTTAGCCCACTGCCCTGATAGCACTGCATCCACTGATTTTAGCTACAGCCTGCCCATACGGGCCGATGCCCTGTGCTGTTCTCCCCCTGCCCTTGAATCGGTCTTGTTGAGCTACTATCCAACAGGCATTCCCCCATGGGCTCGCAAGTCGAGACTCAAGTACAAGAATCTATTTGACGACTAGTTTTCCCGTTGCTACTATGGACTCGGTTACACCTAACGAACCAGAGGTTGATTTTTTGAGCGACTTATTCGTTCGTTCCCCGCAGGCTTTCAGCCAAGCGGAAGCCCGCCTCTTTGCTCTGGCCCTAGACAGCCTGACCCAGAATCCGCAACAAGTCACCTTTCGGCTGGCTTTCAGTGACATTATCCCAGGTGGTAACGAGGATGGAAAGCAGTACGCCAAGCTGTTTGTGGCCACAAAACGGCTTATGCAGGCCATTAAATTCAAGACCTCCCCACAAGAAGATAGCTGTACTCACTATATGCTCTTACTCTCCACCCTGAGTGTGAATGCGGACACCGAGTTGGTAACGGGCAAGTTCAACCCCGACCTGAAAGCGTATCTGCTTGACTTGGGCGATAAGTTTACCACCACCGACCTGGAATCATTGCTCATGCTGCGCCGATAGGCTCTCCGCAGATAACGCTTCTAAATACTACTTACGATTACAAGCACTCCCTCTATCCGCCTTGAGCCCACGTCTACTTACCCGACGCTGACTTCCGCCGCCGAATGCGCCTGAGAGAAGCTGACTACACGTTGTTGGAGTAGCTTCTCTCAGGCGCTGGCAGCTAGTACGCCGCTCTATGCGCCACCGTGATCGTTACGCTCCGTACGGCAATCCCTTGCAGCCTGGATATAACACGTCATCAGTTCCGAACAGTCATAGAGTCTGGTCGATTTCGGGGGTGGTCGCGCATCGGCATCGTCTCGGTCAAGTGATGCAACCGGCTGGGGTATGGTGACACACCTTCCACGCCTCCCCGTTGACTTCCGTACTGTCCGCCGGCTACGATTTGCATCAGATGCTGCTGGATAGCTTGCTGCTCGGTGTCATCTTGTCTCGACCTATGTTCTCATACTTTGACCCGGCCATCTTCGCAAACTTGGCCTACGAGCACCCCACCTAACCGTCCAGCAGATGCTTCGCCTAGTGGGAAATGCCAGGGCATGATTACCAAACACAGCCAGTTCGGTGTGAGCACCCCGTTCCGCGTGATGCTGCCGGCGTAGCACGAAGCTAGGTAGGCCCCTTCCGCTTGGAACTACTAGTTTACCCAGTCCTTTCTGGCCGTTCTGACAGCAGAACCAAACCTTCTGCTTCTGTCCGCCTACCTGGGCTCCCGCAACCTTTTCTTTGTGAGCCACTCGGTCCAGGGTTCTTTCTACGCTAGGAATATCAACTAGGATGGCTTTCTTCGTTACTACGCATAATAGCAACCAGTCTGTCATTCAACGCTATTGCCTCTTCAACGGCTTGGCGTGTCTCCTTTGAAAGTGGTAGATGATTCAGCATATCTTGCAACTTACTTTTTGACTCTTGCACGTCGCTATAAAGTGATATTTTAGGTTCATAAAAATCGCAATTTGTGCACGGCCCTTGCTGACTGCAACTATCAAAAAAATCATAGCTGCAGGATCCGTGACCGAGGTCGACAGAGGACAACGAATCGTCTTCGGGTGTCGGGACGTCGCTAGTCGTGGTAGGCTCTTCTAATTGCTTGAGTTGACGTTTGTCCGCACTAACTTGGTTCGCCCTAGCGTAGGCGTCCTGAAGTTCACGCTCATTTACGCCAGTGTAAAAGCTGAGAACGTTATTGGATCGGTGCCCGAACAAATACTGCACACTCGATGCATCCATTGGTATCGGAGCGTTAATCAGTTCGTGGGCAATGGTATGTCGAGCCCGATGGCTGGTAATTTTCCCAAAGGCATCTTCGATGGGAATGCCAGCTTTGCGACATAACATAGGAATAAGTTTTCCGTTGATGTACGAATATGGTATCTGTTTTCCCTTCCAAACAAATAGAAAATCTACTTCTTCCTTTGATCTGTAATCCCACTGTTCGGGAATAGAGGGACGCATTTTCTCCCACAGCTCAATGGCGTCTCCCACTACCTTCAGGACTGGCCTCTGAAAACTAAAATCAGACTTTCCTCTTGGTACAGTCAAAGAACAGATTATTGGGTTTGAAGAGGAACTGTGCTCGTTTTCCTCCCAAAATGCAGGTCGAATGCATTCTACCTTCAAGCGACGGATTTCATCGAGACGCAACCCTGTATAAAGCCAGATAATTGCTATTGCTCGTACCATAGCCAGCGGATACCAGCTTTTAGGAGTGGCCTTACTACTCTTGACTGATGTTGAGTTAATAATAGGCAGATCCTCCTGCGTGAGTGACAATCCAGCTTCCCGCAGTTTGGCCCATAAGGCAGGAGCAATCGGCCGGGGATTCTGCCTCCGCCGGCGCAAAAGACTCTTAGGGGTGGCCAAATAGTATTCAGAGTCGAAGGATAGTGGAAACAATTTCGCGTGGTGGCACTCGCTGAAAAATATACGTAAACTTTCCAGTAAATCCTTCTTATAAGAAGGCTTTGCCGGCTCACCTCGTTTGTGCGTTGAACGGATTCTTGGGTGTCGCCACTGTTTTTTATCTATTCTTACCATAGCTGTCACAAAGGCAATGGCCCTACTTTCGGTCCAATGCTGCGGTCCCGCAGCGTTTGGATACTTTTCAGTGTCCCATCTTGCGGCTATGGCGATAGCAGCTTTCTTTCGGTTAAGCGCTCTATCTACACATTTTGTGATGTAACTCCACGCCGGAATTATAGCAACCCAATCAGCAGACATCGCGTCGTCTATTCCAATTATACCTCTCCTGTTCTGGATGGGCGTAGGTAGACAATCAGGCAGTATTTTAAGATTATATAGTAAATTTGACAAAAATATATAGCTATTTCTGGACCTGTTATGGGAAGACAATCCTTCGCACAGTTTCTCTAAAACGGGTAGAGTGAGCATTTCCAGAACTGGGTTGCGATTGGCTAGCAGGGCGGAGCAGGTAGCTATATTCACCAGCAATAAGGGGCCCCTGCCAATTCGTTTGCTCTCGCTCGAAAGAGTATGTAATGCTTTCTCGACTGCGACTCCTCCAAAAATATTCCGAGCAGCAACAAGCGTATGGCAATTATCAACTAATTTGTATATCTGTATTCTACACAATAGATAAGCGCAGGCCATAATGCCCTGCCGGGAATAGACAGCTGAAATGTGTCGGGCGTCTTCAGAAGCATAGTGGATGCTCTTGAATTCCTTATTCGTCTGACCAACTATCTCTACCCACGTGGTGTCGTCCCAAGCCCACAGACTCGTTTGCCGTCGATGCATCTCGTGCAGTAGCAATGAAATGCACGCATGATTGCGGCTTATGTTTCCTCTCTGACATCCGTAGTGTAGCAGCGCGGCCTCGATGGGCTGAATAAGCCGAGTCAAGCGCTGATCCATTGCCATTTTGAGTGCGTTCCAATCTGTATCCCAGTGGGTGCCATGCGCATTCCACTTGGCTAGCTCGGTCTTCTCTGCTGGACTTAAAGCGAAACTCGTATCACAAGGGGGGACTAGAAAGGGCCAATTCCGGACAGACACCTCTCTCTTTATTTTAGAAGATGGGCGTTCGGTCATAGCAGAGAAGTTTGCATTGTTTCCTGCCGCCAGTCCAGCATCGAATTGACCGTTTGAGTGTACCGCTCACTCAATTCACGTCCGCCCATGTGGATGTATAACATCGTCGTAATTGGGTTACTGTGCCCAGCAAAACTCGCAATTTGCGGCAGCTTCCAACCAGCCTGGGCTAAATCAGTCAGGCGCAAATGCCGCAGTGTGTGCGTTGTAAGCAGGGGTAAACCGGCCCGTTTTCCCAAAGCTTGTATGGTCTTGGACCAAGTCCAAATAGTAAGGGGCTGTGCTCGATTACGCGGTGATTCGGACAAAAAAAGCAGACCCGGCTCTCGGCTTAAGCTTCGGCGGTGCTTCAGGTAAGCCGCGTACAGCGTGGCTGTCGCCTGCGAGTAAGGGACTTCCCGCGAGCATTGAGTTTTAGTAGTTTCTTCCCGCAAACGCACCAATCGCCTGGAAGGGTCTATGTCGGCGGTTTGCAGAGCGCACAACTCCCCCCGGCGTAGGGCTGCGTCGTATGCCAGAGCCAGCATGAAACGATTCCGGATTGGTTCGGACGACGCCGCGCTCAGGAGCGCTTGCCACTGCGTTGCAGTTGGAATCCAAGGGTTCTTTTCGCGGCGGGTACCCAAACCGCGATGCCCGCCACCGAAACATTTTCCCGTTTTGTGTTTGCTTTCTTTAAGTGGATTATCAGTTCTGACTTTATGCAACGTTAGGTATTCGTAGTACAGTTTGACCACTTGCAGCTTCAAACGCACGGTAGCCTTGGCGAATCCTTTGTGCGTGGTGCTTCTTCTGTAACCAGAACGCTTTCCAGCACTATCATGCGTGTCAGATTTGGGACGCGTATTAACGTCCTTGATATAAGCCACGATATCGGCCCATTGGGCATGGGGAGGATTAATGGCGTGAATCGTACAAAACCGGAGGTAGTCCACCAACGCGTAACCATAGGCGCTAAGCGTGTTAGGTGTTAAACCTAATGATTCCCGTTCGGTAAGCCACCCCCCCATAGATGGCTGCTCAAAAAGAATGGAAAATTGTTCTTGTAGAACCATATAATAGCAGAATAATTGGCTTCATTATTATGCCCAATCAGAGACCTTCTCTATTTTCTATGGGTCAAGTCAATTAAAAGCAATGCCAATTAATACGGCAAATATACAATTAGCGTTAATTAAATTTTTTATACAATTAATTGATTTTTAGTGCATCTAATGAGCTGAATTATTTTCTTGTTCGTCATTAGATACAAATAGACTTTAAGAATTAACCCCTGGAACTATAATTGTTGGTATTTAGTGTATCTGATTAAATACACTATTTTCTTGTTCGTCATTAAGTTTAGATGGATCTTTAATGCTTAATTCCACATAACCCCAATTATGTGGAATTAAAAAGTGCAATAATTCGCAATTTTTTATAATTTTATTTATAATGCATTTTTGGCATATGGTTCCTCTAGGGGGAGGTCGTTAGTAACGGTTTTAATGCAAGCGTTATATATTTACTTGAGAAGGATGCCTTGCGCAAGAGCATGCCGCACCGTTGGCGCAAAGAGCAATTGAGGGCTTTGATGACGCGCGTTGGGTTGCGCAGCATGGAGGATCTGATTAGCAGGGAGAATACCTTTTCTAGTCCACCCCAGCAATCTGTGAGTGACCTGCAGCCAGATTCCTATGAGGCTGTTGAAGGTGCAGTTGGAGGCACAAGAAATCTGTACTGAAGCTTCCTTGCTGTTGTATTGGCAACAGCTAGCTATGTCTATTGCCATGATGGTATTTAGGACCTGAAGTAATCGCGTTAACTATCACCGCATCAAAAGTGGCATTAGCTTTTTCCAGTGACTGTATCCGAGACCTAGAGTCTGACTTTGCGCACCAGATACGAATGCCCAGCCTGCCTGGCTAAGCCATCACCGATTGAAATATGCTTACTGCTTCAGCTTGTTAGGCTAGGTCATTTCTCATTTCCTGCTTTCATCACTTCCCAATAGCTTGGTGTAGGTCGTGCCCCTACCCTGCCGTAGCCACTTAGGGAAATTTGGGTTGTCATTGCGTCACGGCATTCGAATCATATTCAAATGGCAAAACCCAGCCTTTTGTACCCTCAGCATACTCAACATTCTGAGCATATACAGAAAGTACGAAATATCTTAAAGGAGTTTGACACCCTGTTATGATTAGAATTTCCAATATTCTGTGTATTCTAGGTATTTTTAAAATAGGCCCATGCGTTTAAACTTCACTTTTTTAGGTATTTGGAAGAACAACTGGATTCAGTATAATTAATACTTTCAGCATACTCAAAATGTTAAACATTTTGAGTATGCATAATATATGGAGTGTGCTCATTTACTCGATCCGTTGTAATATTGCCGCATCACTGTCATTGCTACTTCATGAAAGTTATCACTTTTGCAAACCATAAGGGCGGAGTAGGTAAGACCACTTCCACCCTGACAGTCGGTCAGGAACTGGCCCGTCGCGGGCAGCGGGTGCTCTTCCTGGACTGTGACCCACAGCATAACCTGACCATGAGTTTTGCCGCCGACGTGACGACTCATCTAGGTACCGTCATCCGGGGAGAGCGCACACTCAAACAAATTATCGTCGGGGTAGGGGAGGGAATGGGTCTGGCCGGTTCGGCCCGGGAGCTGACGCAGCTCGAGAAGATACTGGGGCAGCAGCCCACGTACCAGTTCTTCCTGCGCGACCAGCTGGAGGAAGTAGCGGCCGACTATGACTACGTGCTGATTGATACCCCCCCGGCACTCACCAGTCTCACCTACGCTGCCCTAGTGGCCAGCGATGCAGTGTTTATCCCCGTACAGCCCGAGTACTACGGCTACGAGGGCCTGACTACGCTGCTGGACGCCTGCGCCATCATGGGCAAAAACTTCAACCCCCGCCTGAAGGTCGGCGGGCTCTTCCTGACGAAGTACTCGGCCAGCTACCGCCTTTCGCTGCACCATGACGTGGTAGCCATCATGCGAGACAACGCCGTGACGGGGCCACTACTTATGAACACCAGCATCCGGCAAAACGGCAAGCTTTCGGAAGCGCAGATTGAAAAGCAAAACCTGTTTGATTACGCGCCCTCCAGCAACGGCGCCGAAGACTACTGCAACCTCACTACTGAAATCCTCGCCCGTCTATGAGTACCGGCCCCAAAAAACGCTTTGGCAGCACGCTGACCCAGCCCGTTGCCCCCACCCCCGACGAGTTGATGTTCGGAGCCGTCAGCCCGCTGCCGGCAGTTCCTACCGCAGGTTCAATCTCGAGCCCCTCATCGGACATCCCCGCACCGGCCGGTCCCACCGGGCGCTGGGTGCCCTTTGGGTCATACGTACGCGACGAAACGTACCTGCAGCTCAAGCAGGCGGAGTACTGGGAGCCCGGCTTCGAAATCCGGCAGTTTCTGGAAGACACTCTGCAAGCCGCCTTGGCGCAGCTGCCCGCCGCGCAGCGGACGTTGCCTGCACCCGTGCTAGAAAAGCTGCTTAAAACAAACCGCAAGCTGCAGCCCCAATAGCGAGCAGGGCCAGCAAACCGACTGCTTTAGGGCGATTGCATGGGGTCAATTGAGGAGATTACAGCAGCAAGAGCTTCTGAAGCTGCTGCCAATATTGTATATTTTCGCTATTGCGCCCTAAAAAAGCAATGCAATAGAAACAGATTTTCTCCTAGTATAAAACCATAACTTGTTGACTATTAATGATTAGTATAAAATAGCACAACCGCCTCGAAATAACTTTCCATTTTGTACTTTTTTTGACTTTTAAGCGAACAAGACTGCTACAAAATAGACGCTTAAAAAAACTCACTAGCTAGTTGTCTTTAAAACTCAGATTATAATATTAGTATTACAGGTTCCATAACGCATTGATAAACAATATCTTATGAGATAAGGTTGCTACAAAAAGGACGCTAGGTTGCTACAAAAAGGAC
>CAZZWL010000005.1:0-76644 GCA_964657755.1 uncultured Rhodanobacter sp. | reverse complement strand
TTGGGCGGGCCCTGGCCGTCATTGCTTGGGTCACCATCCTTGGAATAGGGGTCGCCGCCCTGCACCATAAAGTTGGGCACCACGCGGTGAAAGGTAGTGCCCGTGTAGAAACCGTCCTGAGCTTTTTTCAGAAAGTTGGCCCGGTGCAACGGCGTGTTGCTGAACAGGATAAGGCGAATATTTCCCAGGCTGGTAGCGATGGTCACTACCTCGTCGCGCTTATTTTTTCGGGGCTTTTCGGCAGCTTGGGCCGCGATGCTCAGCAGCAGCAAGCAGCTCAGCAGGAGGGCCCGGCACTCGGCAAAATATGAATTCATGCGCGCAAAAAATCAGGAAGAAAACCAGTGAGTCTACGCAATCCCTACCCCCTACAGTTCGCCCCGCTGCTCGCGAATGCTGGCCAGAATGGCCGCGCCACCGTGCCCCAGCACATAGTCGGCCACGGCCATGCCCAGGCCCTCGGCCTGCGCGACGGGGGCAGTCTGGGTAAAATCAACGTACTCCTCCCCGCTGAGGCTGATGAGGCCACCGTGCAGGCGCAGGTCGCCAGCCTCGGTGAAGGTAGCCAGGGCAAACGACGGGATGCTGCACCCGCCTTCCATAGTGCGCAAAAAGGCGCGCTCGGCTAGTAGGCAGCGGTGGGTAGCGGGGTGGTCTAGCGCAGCTTTTATCTTCTCTTTCAGCTCGTTATCCAAAAAACGCGAGCACTCGACCGCGATACTGCCCTGGCCCACGGGCGGCACAAACTGGTCGCTGGGCAGCACGTGGCGGATAAGGCCGTCGTAGCCCATGCGGTGCACGCCGGCGTAGGCCAGCACCAGGGCGTCGTACTGGCCTTCTTCTAGCTTGCGCAGGCGCGTTTGCAGGTTGCCGCGCGCCTCGGCCGTGTTGGCCTGGGGATAGAAGCGGCGCAGCAGCGCCTTGCGCCGGGTGCTGCTGGTGCCCAGTGAAATACCGGATTTTGTGATATCAAATCCTTCTTGATAACTGATAACCACGTCGTTAACTTGCTCGCGCTCCAAAAACGCTATCAGCTCCAGGTCGGGGGGTAGGGAACTTTGCACATCCTTGGCCGAGTGGATGGCCAGGTGGGTTTCGTTGCGGCGCAGGCTTTCTTCGAGTTCTTCGGTGAAGACGCCCTTGGCACCAATCTTGGTCAGCGAGCGGTCCAGCACCTTGTCGCCAATGGTCTGCATGGGCACGATTTCGGTGGGTAGGCCGGCTTGGTTGAGCAGGCTGGCCACGTGCTCGGTTTGCCAAAGGGCGAGGCGCGAGGCGCGCGTGGCAAGGCGGATAACAGGTTCAGACATGTTCGTTTTAACGCAGAGTTTTGCAGAGTGAGCAGCGTTTCGCCAAGTTTTACGCCCGCCCTAGCGAAACCTTGCTTGCTCTGCGAAATTCTGCGCTTAATCTTTGGGGAGCAATAAGGGATGAAAGCGCAGGCCGGTTAACTTGTTGAACTCCAGCGAAGGAACTGGGATTTTAAAAAACTGCCCGGCACTGACCAGCGGCTGCGCTAGGGTGCCGTTGAGGCCGGGCAGGCGGGCCAGGCTAATGTCGGGCGACACGTAAAATTGGCGGTAGCGGGTGAATTTCACCTCCTTACCCTCGACGTCGAAGTAAGGCGGGTTGGCGTGGCCGCCGGTCATGCCGCTGCCGCTGTAGCCCAGGTCCAGGTTGAGCCAGCGCGGAAACGACGGGCCCACTGGCAGCACCGACGCCACGTTTAGCGACAACCAGTACTGCTGGCCATTATAGTCCTTTAGCATCTGACTACCAACGCTATGGCCCAGCAAATTAGGCCGATACGCTGGGTAAATACTCTGGCGCCAGCCGTAGCGCAGGCTCGCCTTTTGCTCGCCAAAACCGTACTGCTGGCCCATAAACAAAGCCACGCCGCTGAGGTTGGCCACCATGTCGCCCTTCGAAAAGCCCCAGCCCTCGGAGCGGCCATCAAACAGCTCGATGGTGGTCTGGTAAAGCAGCGCGATGAGGCCGCCCGTGAGCACGGAGGCGCGCTCATTGACGCCGCTCCAGCGAAACAGCTCATACTCGCCCCGGCTGATGGCGTAGGCCGTGGTGGCGTGGCCCACCTTGTCCATTTGCAGCCACTCGCCGTTGTCGTTGAAGGTGTGAAACGGTACCCGCTTGGTATACCAGGTCTTCCCTAAGAAGTAGGATGTCAGGGCGTAAACCACCGTCGTGCCTACCACTACCCCGATGAAGCGCCCCTGGTGAATGCCGGGGTTCGCGGCCGGGTCGGGGGGTAGGGCTGGCCCCACCTGCGCCCGCGCCGGGTTCAATATAAGGAGTAGAAATAAGGCAAGCAGGCACCGCATAGCACAAAGGTCGGCAGGAAGTAGCGCGAAGTTTTCACTTCGTGCGCGAGCAAAGCGAGCATCGTTGTTGGCGCCGCGCGGTGCCGCCTGCTCGCGCCGCTCGCGCACGAATTTGGAAACTTTGCGCTACAATCAGGCGCGGCGCAGCTGCTGGCCCAGGCGCAGCGAGGCATCTACGAAAACCATGCGCGGGTTGGCGTTGCGCTCGATGTGGTAGTGGGCGGTGTTCAACTCCTCGGTAAGCTGGTCGGCGTTGTTGGGTGTTACGAACTTGCTGAAGCCCTGCACGAACTGCTGCTCGCCGCTAGGTAGATGCGGCACCAGCTGCGGGTCGAGGCCGTAGAGCAGCACCTTGCGCAACAGCCCCAACGAGAAGCTGAGCTGCTCCTTCTGGTTTTCGCGGCCCATCTTCTGAAACTCGTCGGCCAGGGCCATTACGTCGGTCATCTTGAGCGAAAAGCACTTGCGCATCCACTTGATGAAAAAATCGGCGTAGTCGTGGTCGGCACTCTGCTCGCGGCTGGCGATGGCCGCGCCCAGGTTGCCCTCGGCCAGCTGCGCCACCTGCCGGGCCTTCACCTCGGGCACATGGTAGTGCGCCGTGAGGTAGGCGGCAATATCATCCTCCGAAAACGGGCGCACCGCCACCGGCTGCACCCGGCTGAGGATGGTGGGTAGCAGCCGCTCGGGCTCGTTGCTGACCAGCAAAAACACCGTAGCGGGCGGCGGCTCTTCCAGCAGCTTGAGCACGGCGTTGGCGGCGGCTGGGTGCATGAGCTCAGGCAGCCAGATGATGACGAGTTTAAACCGCGCCTCAAACGCCTTGAGTGACACCAGCTTGAGCAGCTGGCTGGCCTCTTCCTTCGAGATGCTGCCCTGCTTGTTTTCGGCCCCGATGTGCTGCATCCAGTCGTTGAAGCCCTGGTAGGGGCTCTCGGCCAGGAAGGTGCGCCACTCGGCCATGAACCGGCCGCTGGTGGCATCCTTGGGCACCGCCTTAGTGGTGGTAGTGGGCAGGATAAAGTTGAGGTCGGGGTGCACCAGCTTGCTGATTTTCAGGCAGGCCGGGCAGTAGCCGCAGCTGTCCTGGGCATCATCGGCGCGGCCCTCGCAGTTGAGGTACTGCGCGTAGGCCAGCGCCAGGGGTAGGGCCGCCGAGCCCTCGGCTCCGCGAAAGAGCTGGGCGTGCGCCACGTGCCCGCGTTGCACCGAGTGGCGCAGGACCTCCTTGAGGGTCGTTTGGTTGGGGATATCCTTGAAATGCATTAGCAGATATTTCTGAAATACGACCAGATACTACCCGCCAGTAGAATCCAGATTCCGCTTACGCCTACCGTCAGCAGCAGTCTCGAAAGCCAATTTCGCCATTTGCTCAATCCTACCAATAGCATCCAAGAAGCTGCTACTAAAATTAAACCCAGCAGCAACATAGGCAGTCCATCTCCTCCCACGATAAGTAGACCCAAGAAGGAGCCAGGAAGTGCTAGTAATAAAAATAAGGCTAGCCAGCAACAATCAAAAAAGTCGAGTTCGGAAAGGTTAGCCATTGAGGTAGAATCTGGATTTAGTCTTCAATCTACACAATAATCACTTTTTACCTTCCCAAACCCTATCCCCCTCTGTCTGCCGGAAAACCTCGGCCATAATAGCTTGCTCCACTGCGTCATACGCCAGGCCGCGCCGGCCCATGACGCGCTCGGCTACCTCGGCAAACTTGCCTAGCTTGAAGGTTTCGAAGCCCGCAGTGCCGCCCCAGCTAAAGCTCGGGATGAACTGGCGCGGGAAACCGGCGCCGAAAATATTGGCCCCTACCCCCACCACGGTGCCGGTATTGAACATGGTGTTGATACCGGCCTTGCTGTGGTCGCCCATGAGCAGGCCGCAGAAGGTTTGGCCGGTGTCGACGAAACGGTGGGCGGCGTGGCTCCACACTTTCACCGGGGCGTAGTTGTTTTTGAGGTTGCTGGTGTTGGTGTCGGCCCCGAGGTTGCACCACTCGCCTACTACCGAGTTGCCGAGGTAGCCATCGTGGCCTTTGTTGCTGTAGGCCATGAGGATGCTGTTGCCGATTTCGCCCCCCACCTTGCAGTAGGGCCCGATGGTGTTGTCGCCGCGCAGCCGCACCGTGGCGTTCAGCACGGCCCCTTCGCACACGGCCAGCGGACCTTTCAGGATGGCGCCTTCCTGCACCTGCACATTCTTACCCAGGTAGATGGGGCCATTCTCCGCGTTGAGCACGGCGGCCCGAATCTTCACCCCGGGTTCAATAAATATGTTTTCGGGCGCGTACACGATGGTGTGTGCGTCGCCCACTGGCTGCGAGGTGCGCCCGGCCGTGAGCAGCGCAAAGTCGCGCCGAATCTCGGCCCCATTGCGCAAAAACAGCTGCCACGGCCGGTCAATTACCGACACGTCTTCCGGGGCCTGCCGCGCCACCAGGCCATCCTGCACCAGCTCGGCCACCTGGCTGGCGTCGGCGAGGTGGGCAGCCACCAGCAGCTCGCCGCAGTACAGGCCGTGGCCGGGGGGTAGGGCCAGCACTTGGCGGGCCAGCAGGTCGTCGGGGCACACGGCGCCGTTCACCACCAGCGCGGGCCCGGTCACGAGGCCATCGGCGCACACCGGAAACTTGGCCTGCAAATACGGCTGCGTGAGGTAGCCCACGGTGGGCGAGGCCAGCCGGCGCTGCCACTTTTCGGCGATGGTGAGGATGCCGCAACGCAGCGCCGCTACCGGCCGCGTGAAGGTGAGCGGCAGCAGGTGCGGCCGAATGGCCGGGTCGTCGAATAGCAGTAAGTGCATGTATTCTTAAGCTGCTAGTTACTAGCCGTTAGCTTTTTGGATGGGGGTAGGACAGAGACAAATTTACGGCGGCCGACCCAGCAGCAAGTCATAAAAAAACTCCTCCTGATTTTGGTCAGGAGGAGTTTCAAAAGCTAACGGCTACCAATTGGTAGCTAACAGCTTCTACAAAAAGCTATTCTTTGCCCGCGCTGCTCTGCGTTTTGTTGGCGTAGCGGCTGCGGAATTTCTCCACGCGGCCGGCGGTGTCGATGAACATGTTTTTGCCGGTGTAGAAGGGGTGCGAGGCACTGCTTACTTCAATTTTGATGACCGGGTAGGTGTTGCCGTCTTCCCACTGAATCGTCTCGGGCGAGGTCATCGTGGAGCGGGTGATGAACTTGAAGTCCGACGAGGTGTCTTGAAAAACTACCTGGCGGTACTCGGGGTGCGTGTCCTTTTTCATTATCGGGAGGGCCTATTTACCTGTTAAACCCTGCCGGTTTTGCGGAAGGGACTGCAAAAGTACGGCATAGCCGCCACAAAGTCAACCCGCAGCCGCAGACGCACTTGTCTACGTTAGCCCATAACTCGCGCCAGAGTCAGCCCGCCTCTGCTTCATGCTGAGCGCTGGCCCCGCTGGCCTATATTTGGCTACCTACCCTGCGGGAGGTGCGTCTGCTCCTATGGCTTATTTTCGTCCTTTGCGCACTATTGCTGGCTGTAGGCTCTGGCCGGGCCTGCTGCTCGGGAGCACGGGGCTGGCACTCACGACCACCTTGCTCCTGCTGCTGACCCATTACGCTAGCACGGCAGTGCCGGTGACCTGGGCAGCAACTGCCGCGTCCGGCTTCGAGCTAAGCCGTAGGATGCCCACCGGCGTTGATTCTCAACCTCTCGCCATGCGCGCGCCTAGTAGTCTGCTACCCCATGCGCTAGCCGATACCTACCCGTATTCAGGCCGCTCGGGCCTGCTGCCGGAGTCGGGGGCATCCCGCCTCCAGCCGCGCGGCTCGGGGCCCAACCAACCCGACCCCACCCCGGTGGCCGGCCCTATGCGCATGGTGCAGCGCTCCTGGAGCACCGTCAAGCTGATGTTTCGCTAGCGGCCAAAACCGGGTGCGGCTGGTGGCACGCGGCAGCTCAAATGGCAGGTATTGCCGGCTGCCAGCCGCGCGAAAGGCCGGTCAGTAGTTACTTTATTGAAATTTTTTCGGCGACTACTCCTAGTTCTTCAAACGTCATGCGCCTGTGCTTTGCTTCCAATAATGCTCATAAGCTCGATGAAATCCGGCCACTGCTGCCCGGTAGCGTGCAGCTGCTGAGCCTGGCCGACATCGGCTGCCACGAGGAGCTGCCCGAAACCCAGCCTACGCTCGAAGGCAACGCCCGCCAAAAGGCCCAGTACGTGTGGGACCACTACGGCGTGGCCTGCTTCGCCGACGATACTGGCCTCGAAGTAGCCGCCCTCGGCGGCGCGCCCGGCGTGTACTCGGCCCGCTACGCTGGCCCCGCCCGCGAAGCCGCCGCCAACGTAGCCAAGCTGCTGCATGAGCTCGGCACCCAGCCCGACCGCCAGGCGCGCTTTCGCACGGTTATTTCGCTGGTGCGCGGCCCCCGCGACGCGCACGAGTTCAGCGGCGAGGTGGGGGGTAGCATCGCGGCGGCGCCCATTGGGGAACGCGGCTTTGGCTACGACCCCGTGTTTGTACCCGGCGAGGGCGACGGGCGCACCTTTGCCGAAATGACGCTGGACGAGAAGAATATACTCAGCCACCGGGCGCGCGCCGTGGCTGGGCTGGTAGGTTTCTTGAATTTGGAATTGGGAATGAAGAACGAGGAATTATCGCTCACCTAATTCTTCATTCCCAATTCCAAATCCAAGAAACCTACCTTTGCCCTCCGTTATGCAGCATCCCTACCTAGTTGGTATCACGGGCGGCAGCGCATCGGGCAAAACCACGTTTTTGCGCCGCTTGCTGGCCGCTTTCCCCGAACGCGACATCTGCTTGATTTCGCAGGACAATTACTATCACCCCCGCCACGAGCAGCTGCGCGATGAGCAGGGGGTAGAAAACTTTGACCTGCCCGGCAGCATCGACTCGGCCGCTTATGCCGCCGACGTGCGCCAGCTGCGCGCCGGCCACGAGGTGCGCCGCCAGGAATACACCTTCAATAATTCTAACGTGGTGCCCGCCGAGCTCGTGTTTCGGCCCGCGCCTATTGTGGTAGTCGAAGGCATTTTCGTCTTCTACTTCGAGGAAATCGCCAAGCTACTCGACCTCAAGGTGTACATCGATGCCCAGGAGCACGTGAAGCTGCACCGCCGCATCGTGCGCGACCGCGACGAGCGCGGCTACGACCTGCAGGACGTGCTATACCGCTACACCAACCACGTGGCGCCCACCTACGAAAAATACATCCAACCCTTTAAGGCCGAAGCGGATATCATTATCCCCAACAACCGGCACTTTGAGAATGGGCTGGCCGTGCTCACGGGCTACCTGCGCGGCAAGGTGGCCGAGGGGGGGTAGGGCCGGCGTTATTGGCCGCAGCTCCCGTAATTTAGTCTCCTACCCCACCGCATAAGTTGTATGCCGACTACCTACGAGTTTCCTGAGCTACCGGTATTGCACGGCGCCCTGCTGGCGCGCCTCAGCGACGACGAGTTTTTTGAGCTGTGCCAAGCCAACCCGGCGTTGAATTTTGAGCGCAACGCCCACCACGAAATCATCATTATGCCCCCCGCCGGCTCCGAATCCAGCGAATCCAGCCTCGAAAGCCAGGGCCAGTTGTGGCTTTGGAATCGCCAGACCAAGTTAGGCCACGTCTACGAGTCGTCGGCGGGCTTTAAGCTGCCCGATAGCTCGGTGCGCTCGCCCGATGCGGCGTGGCTGAGCCAGGAAAAGTGGGCGCAGCTCACGCCCGAGCAGCGGCGCAAGTTTCCGCCGGTGTGCCCCGAGTTTATGCTGGAGATTAAGTCGCCATCAGACGATGTAGCCGTGTTGCAAGCCAAGATGGAAGAATATCTGGCCAATGGGATGCAGCTGGGCTTTCTGCTTGATGTGGAGGCCGAAATGGCCTACGTATACCGCCCCGGCCAACCTGCCGAAACCGTACTAGGCTACGACCAGGAGCTGAGCGGCGAGCCCGTGCTGCCCGGCTTCCGGCTCGATTTGCGCCCCCTGCGGCGGGCAGCCTAATTTTAGCTTAACACCTTGTATAGCAAAGCCGAAGCCTCCCAGCTCCGCCAGGCCTTCTGGACCACTTTTGGGCAGTATATGGCCCCGGTGCTCTCGGCTGAGGGCCTGCCCGTGAGTTGGGTCAACTACAAAACGGGCCTGAAAGGCGTGCAGTTCAAGCTGCATGCCGACAACCGCCGCGCTAGCATCGCCATTGAGCTGACGCAGTCCGACGCGGGCGTGCGCGAGTTGTTTTTCGAGCAGTTTCTGGCCTTGCAACCCCTGCTGCACGACACGCTGGGCGAACCCTGGACCTGGGAGGCGCACGCCACCAACGAGCACGGCCAGCCGCTGAGCCGCATCTACCAGGAGCTGGTGCCGGCCAACCTGTTCAGCCGCGACGACTGGCCAGCGCTGATTTCCTTCTTCAAGCCCCGCCTCATCGCCCTCGATGCCTTCTGGAACGATGCGCAATACGTCTTCGAGGAGCTGCGCGAATGGTAGGGGGTAGAGGCCAGTGCAGTGCCAAGCCGCGCAGCGCGCTATATTTGTAGCCCTGTCCGAGTTATGCGCTATTCCCTTTCCCAGTTTAAGCAGTTTTTGCGCGTGGTGCTGGTCGCCCTGCCAGTGCTGCTGTTGCTGGGCCTGAATGGCCGGACGGTGAGCGTGTTGCGCCCTACCCCCCCGGCCGGCGCGCAAGTCAGCGCCGCGCCGCGCGCCACGGTTATCAAGCAAAAAGTGATGTTGGAAGCGGCCTCGCCGCTGGGCAGCTACGTGGCCCCGGCCTTCGCGCTGGGCTGGCTACCCCCTACCCCCCTCGCCAGCTGGCAGCCGCGCCTGGTGCGCCGCGCCGTGGCCCTGGCTCTGGTGGGTGCCCCGGCGGCTTTCGTAGCGCAGCTGTGCCGCCAGCGGCTGCTGGCGGCGGCGCTATCGCCGCAGGCACCCTAATTTCAATGAGCAATGAGCAGTGAGCAATGAGCAAGTGGTTTTTAGCGCCAACTGCTCAGGCTTGCTAGTCATTGCTCCTAATGACCGCTCTGCTCACCCAGAGCCAATTACTCATTGCTCATTGCTCACTGTTAATTACTTAAGATGCGTTACAAAGGTCTTATTATTACGCTCACGGTCATCGTTTCGGTGCTGTGCGCGTACTTTTTGTTCTTCACCTACATCTCGCGCGGGGTGCAGGACAAGGCCGTGGCCTACGCCACGCACAACGGCAAGCTCAACGAAACCCAGCGCCAGCACTACCTCGACTCGGTATGGCGCGCCCCCGTGTTCGGCTCCTACACTTACCGCGATGTGAAGCAGAGCGAGCTGGGCCTGGGCCTCGACCTGAAGGGCGGCATGCACGTGACGCTGGAAGTATCGCCGGTAGAAATCGTGCGGGCTATGGCCGGCAACTCGAAAGACCCGGCTTTCAACAAAGCCATCGCGGTGGCGCAGGAGCGCCAGAAAACCAACTCGGGCACGCCCTTTACTACCCTCTTCTACCAGGCCTACCAAGAGGCGGCGCCCGGCGTGCCGCTGAACCGCATCTTCACCAACTCGGTGAATAAGGACCGTAAAATCGACCTCAACAGTTCGGACAGCAAGGTGCTGTCGGCCATTAACAAGGAAGAGGAAGACGCCATCGGGCGCTCGTTCGACATCCTGCGCAAGCGCGTGGATAAGTTTGGCGTGAACCAGCCCAACATCCAGCGCGTGAAGGGCACCGGCCGCATCCAGGTGGAGCTGCCCGGCGTAGACAACCCCGAGCGCGTGCGCAAGCTGCTGCAGGGCCAGGCCAAGCTGGAGTTCTACGAAGTGTGGGCCCAGAACGAAGTGGTGCCCTACCTCGGCCAGCTCGACCAAGTGCTGACGGCCAAGGAAAAAGCTACTGCCACTGGCCCGACGGCCGCCGTAAACAAGGCCGACTCGACCATCGCCGCCGCGGGCGGCGCCAAGGGCGACACGACTTCGCTGGCCGCCCAGCTCGCCAAGAAAACCCCGGCCGCCAAGGCCAAAACCGACTCGACGGCCACCCAGAAAGGCGGTGCGCTTTCGCGCCTGCTCACCATGCCCGGCGCGCTGGGC
Organism: uncultured Rhodanobacter sp.; assembly: GCA_964657755.1. Classification (GTDB taxonomy): domain Bacteria; phylum Bacteroidota; class Bacteroidia; order Cytophagales; family Hymenobacteraceae; genus Hymenobacter. The sequence continues at coordinate 66,266 of CAZZWL010000005.1, read as the reverse complement.
GTGAACCTGCGCGACACTGCCCAGATGAACCGCGTGCTGCGCTCGGAGGAAGCTCGCAGCATCCTACCCCCCAACATGGCGCTGCTCTACCTCAACAAGCCGGTGGATGCCAATGGCCAGCAGTTTCTGCGCCTCGTGGCCGTGAAGAAGGACCGCACCGGCACCATCGCCGCGCCCATCAGCGGCGAGGTGGTGAGCGATGCCCGCCAGGACTACGACCAGACCGGCCGCCCCGAGGTGAGCATGAGCATGAACCCGACCGGCGCCCGCAAGTGGGGTAAAATGACCGGCGCCAACATCGGCAAGCAAGTGGCCGTGGTGCTCGACGACGTGGTGTATTCGGACCCCGTGGTGCAGAGCGAAATCACGGGTGGCAACACCAGCATTTCGGGCAACTTCACCATTGACGAAGCCCAGGATTTGGCCCAGGTGCTGAAAGCCGGCAAGCTGCCCGCTCCCACGCGCATCGTGGAAGAGGCCGTGGTAGGTCCCTCGCTCGGCAAGGAAGCCATCAACCAGGGCCTGTACTCGTCGCTGGCGGGCCTGCTGATTATCATGGTCTTCATGGCCTTGTACTACGGCCGCGCCGGCCTCGTGGCCGATGCCGCGCTGCTCTTCAACATGTTCCTGATTCTGGGCGTGCTGGCGCAGTTCAGCACTGCGCTCACCCTACCCGGCATCGCGGGCCTGATTCTGGTAATTGCTTCCTCAGTTGATGCCAACGTACTGATTTTCGAGCGAATACGGGAAGAGCTGAACAATGGCCACTCGTTGCACGACGCCGTGAACGCGGGCTACTCGCGCGCTTTCTCGGCCATCTTCGACTCAAACGTGACTACGATGCTCATCGCCATCATCCTGGGCTTCTTCGGCACGGGCCCGGTGCAGAGCTTCGCCGTGACGCTGGGCATTGGCGTGCTCACTTCGTTCCTGTCGGCGGTGTATGTGTCGCGCCTCATCATCGAATTCCTGATTAAGGGCAAGACGACGAGCGCCATGACCTTCTCGACCTCGATTTCGCGCAACCTGTTCAAGAATCTGAACTTCGACATCGTGGGCAAGCGCAAGATTGCCTACGCGTTCTCGACCGTCGTGATTGTGACCGGCTTCGTGCTGATGTACCTGCAAGGTGGCCCCAACCTGGGCGTGGACTTCCGCGGCGGCCGCGCCTACGTGGTCGATTTCAACAAGGACATGGTCGCTTCCGACGTGCGCACCTCGCTGGAGCCGGCGTTTAAGAACACTGGCCTCGAAGTGAAGCAGTTTGGCGCGCCCAACCGCCTGCGCATCACCACCGGCTACCTGGCCGAGGACGAGAGCGAAACCGCCGACAAAGCCGTGGCCAACGCCCTCAACCAGGGCCTGAGCAAGTACGACGCCGAAAAGCCCACTATTAAATCGACCTCCAAAGTGGGCGCCACTATCGCCGACGACATCAAGCGTACTTCCTTCCTGAGCCTGGCCCTCACGCTGGTGGGCATCTTCGTCTACGTACTCTTCCGCTTCGAGAAGTGGCAGTATTCGATGGCCGCCGTTATCGCGCTCTTCCACGATGCGCTGCTGGTAATTGCCTCCTACCCCATCGCCCGCGCCTTCGGGGCCAACTACGAGATGGACCAGATATTCGTGGCCGCCGTGCTCTCCATCATTGGCTTCTCTATGAATGACACGGTCGTGATTTACGACCGCATCCGCGAGTACCTGCGCAACGACCCCAAGCTGACCTTTGCCCAAGTCGTGAACCCGGCCCTGAACTCGACGTTCTCGCGCACCATGATTACGTTCACCACGGTGTTTCTGGTGGTGCTGGTGCTCTACATTTTCGGCGGCGAAACGTTGCGCTCGTTCTCGTTTGCCATGATTATCGGCATCATCTTCGGCACGTACTCGTCGCTATTTATCGCCACGCCTATCATCCTCGACACCTACGGCAAGCAGGAAGAGCGCGAGCGCAAAGCGGCTGGCGAAGACGTATCGGGCCTGCCCGGCGACGCGCCCAAGCTGAGCACCGCCACGGTGTAGCGCCTCGACCTACCCCCCTACCTGTAAGAAAATCCCGGCCCCAACGGCCGGGATTTTTTTTGCTCACGGCAACCGCCATACCAGTACCAGCTGGCTACTGAGCAAGCAAAAGACGCCGCTGAGCGAAAATCAAAAATTATCCGGGCAATTAAATCCTAATTTTGGGCCTTGCCGTAGGTTGCTCCTACCTTGAAATTGAGTAAGCTTTGTCTCACGATAATACTATTAGCAATGCCTCTGTTGGGTAAAGTTCAATTAAATAGTAGTTGAGTACTTTTTACTTTCAAAACCTTCTTATAAAGTCTTTCTATTCAGTGACCTAACGCGTTTGTATTTTCAGCTTCCCGCCGTAACTTTCTTCCAAAATCAGCTTCATTATTAACACTTTACTCTGTGAAATTATCTACTTTTTTACCATCTAGCTTATGGCCTCTTGGGGGGGCGGCGGTGACTGCCGTAGTGCTACTTTCGGCCTGCTCCTACACGCAGCTAGCTGAGCCCGCTGTGAGCTGCGCGGCGCTGCCCACCACGGTATCTTACCAGGCCAACGTGCTGCCCATTCTGAAGGATGACTGCTACCGCTGCCACAGCACGCAGACCTACAAGGCGCTGGCGCTGGGCGCGCTCAACATGGAGGATTTCAACGACCTCAAGTATTGGTCTACCCCCGCCAACGGCATCAACGGCCAGAGCTGGCTCATTGGCAACATGCGCCACGACCCCGGCTTTAAGCCCATGCCCTACGACGGGGTAGGCGGCCCCGATGCCTGCGATATCGCGCTCATCAAAGCCTGGGTCGACGCGGGTACGCCCAATAATTAGCGATGCCCGGTGTGCAGGGCCACATGGCCCATTCTTTTGTTTTTATTCACCCTGGTTACTCAGCAATGACTAAACTACTACCGGGTATGGGGCGCTGGGGACTGCTGCTGGCCTGGCTGCTGCTGGGGCTGCTGCGCCCAGGGCAAGCCTGGGCGCAGGGCAAGTTTATGACCAGAGGCGGCCACATCTCCTTTTTTTCGGCTTCCATTATGGAAGACATTGAGGCCCGTAACGATAAAGTGGCGGCGGTTTTTGACGTGGTGACCGGCCAGATAGCTTTTTCGGTACCGGTGCACGAATTTCAGTTCAAGCGCACCCTGATGCAGGAGCACTTCAACGAGAACTACATGGAATCGGAAAAGTACCCCAAGGCCACCTTTACGGGCCAGGTACTGAACGCGGCGCAGGTGCTGAAGCAGCTACCCACGGCCGGCCAGAACGTGGAAGCGGAAGGCAACCTGACTATGCACGGCGTGACGCACAAAATAATTGTGACGGGCACGCTGCAGCTGCGCGACGGCCAGCTGGTGGTGTTTGCCTACTTCAACATTGCGCCGGCCGACTATTCCATCGATATTCCGCTACTGGTGCGCGAGCACATTGCCAAGTCGGTCAGCGTGCGTGTCAACCTCACCTGCGATGCGGTTAGCCCGGCGCTGGTTTCACAGCCTTAACTTTTCCTTATCCCTACCCCCTCTATTATTTATGAAGTCATTACTTACCTTTTTTACGCGGGCATCGCTGGCGGGACTGGTGCTGGCCTTGGCAGTGGCCCCGGCGGCCCACGCCCAAACCGACCTATTGGGCCAGCTAGAGCAGGAAAACAAGAAAGATGCGCCCACCCAGGTAGTGGACGCCACCTTTAAAGCCACGCGCCTTATCAACGGCCACACCGTGCAAACGCCCGGCGAAGGCACGATGGTCTTCCTGATTTCGCACCGCTTTGGGGCGCTGAACAGTGGCGCCTACAATTTCTTCGGGCTCGATGCCGCTACCCTGCGGCTGGGCTTTGAGTACGCCGTAACCGACCGCTTTGAGATTGGCATTGGCCGCTCATCGATTGATAAGACCTTTGATGGCTTTTTAAAATACAAGGCCATTCAGCAAACGACCGGCGCGCACGCGATACCCGTATCGGTTACGCTGTTTTCGTCGGCGGCCGTCAGCACGATTAACTACGTCGATGGCATCGACCACACGCTGGGCCGGCGCACGGCCTACTCCTACCAGGCGCTGGTGGCCCGCAAATTCAGCCCCGACTTATCGCTGCAGTTAATGCCCACCCTCATTCACCGCAACCTAGTGATGGGCGAAGGCGAGAAGAACGACGTGTATGCCCTGGGCGGCGGCGGGCGCTACAAGCTCACCAAGCGCTTTTCGCTCAACGCCGAATACTACTACCTGCTCACCAAGTACACCGCCGACCACTACCGCAACTCGCTGGCGCTGGGCGTGGATATCGAAACCGGCGGCCACATCTTTCAGATGCACGTCACCAACTCGCCAGGCATGATTGAGAAGCAGTTTGTGAGTGAAACCACGGGTAATTTTTTCAAGGGCGATATCTTCTTTGGCTTCAACATCAGCCGCAATTTCACCGTGAAGCAACGCCGCCGCTCCTAGCCCCCAGACTACTGCTCATACTATTACATCCTGCTAACCGCCCCCGCCCCTATCCTCATCGCCACTGGCAGCCGGAGTAGGGGCGGGGGCTACTGGCATGGCAGCACTTTACCCGTTCTGAGCCCTGACTGCCCTACCCCATGCCGGTCGGGCGGCGACCGAGAATGGCAGAAAAGTGATGAAATCATGACTTGCAGGGAAAGCCAGGTGATACTTTTTTATCCGTTTCCCAAATAAAAGTGCCTACTTCTAAAAATGGGGCATAGCAAATGCAATAATAGTATTAAGTGAGGATTGAGTAGAAAAGTACCTTTACCGGTATCTTTTCACCCATCCAGCCTAACTAGTATGAAACCCGTTTTACTTACGGTGCTCCTCCTGATTACGCTCCTGATGCGGCCGTTTGGCGCGGCCGCGCAAGAGCAACTCGTGCAGGGCACAGTTAAAGACAGCAAGGGCGAGCCCATGATTGGAGCTACCGTCCGCGTGCAAAATGGCACGGCCGGCACCACCGTCGATGCCGATGGCAACTTTAAGCTGGCGGTGCCCAGCAACCGCGCCACGCTGGTGGTCAGCTTCACGGGCATGACCACCCAGGAAGTACCCCTCAATGGCCAGTCGAGCGTGAACGTGGTGCTGGCCTCCTCAGCCCAGAGCCTGAACGACGTCGTAGTCATTGGCTACGGCACGGCCCGCAAGAGCGACCTGACCGGCTCGGTAGCGTCGGTGAGTAGCGCCCAGCTTACGCAGGTGGCTACCTCCGACCCCGTGCAGGCCCTGCAAGGCCGCGTGGCGGGCGTGGATGTGACCTCCAACAGCGGCCAGCCTGGCTCCGGCACCCGTATCCGGATTCGCGGGGTGGGCACTATCAACAATGCCGACCCCCTGTACGTGGTGGACGGCATTCAGACGGGTGACATCAGCTTTCTGCTGCCCACCGATATAGAGTCGACGGAAATCCTGAAGGACGCCTCGGCCACGGCCATCTACGGCTCGCGCGGGGCCAACGGCGTGGTGCTCATCACCACCAAGCACGGCAAGGCGGGCAAGACGCAGTTCAACCTGTTTGGCTACACCGGCTACCAGGAAATTCGTAAGAAGCTTGACCTCGCCAACGCCCAGCAGTACGCAACGCTGGTGTCGGAGGCGTATACCAACGCTAAGCTGCCCATCCCGTCTGATTACACTACCATCCTCAACAGTGCTTTACAAGGCGGGGCTACAGGTACTAATTTTCAGGATTTTGTTACCCAGAAGGGCCTGATTACTAACTACGCCCTGTCGGCCTCGGGTGGCACCGAGCAGAACCGCTATTTGGTGAGCGGCAACTACTTTCAGCAGGACGGCATCATCGCGGCCACGGGCCTGAAGAAGTACGTTATCCGCTTGAACGACGACGTCATATTGACCGACCGTATTAAAGCCGGGGTTTCCGCCACCTTCACTACGGCCAACCAAACGGGTTCCGGCGACGGCACTGGCAACGCTTTTTACAGTCCGGTGCTCCAGTATGCTACCCAGGCCAACCCCATTGGGTCGCCGTACAATGCCGACGGCAGCTACTCGTACGATAACATCACCAGCTTCACGCCCAACCTGGCGCGCTACCTCAGCGAGCAGCAGTTCAACAAAACCCAGAGCAGCACCCTCTTCTCGAATGCTTACCTTGACGTGACCATTCTGAAAGGCCTGACCTTCCGCTCGACTTTTGGCATCAACTACAACAACTACCATCCCAAGGTATACCAGCCGCAGTACTATCTGGGGGCCAACGACCAACGCGCGCAAAGCGCCTTGATTGAAACCCGCGGCGAGAATGTGGGTTGGGTGTCGTCGAACTACGTAAACTACACCAAGGACCTGGGTAATAACAGCTCGTTTTCGGCCACGCTGGGCCAGGAAGCGCAGCGGGGCTACGGCAACAGCATTTCCATCACGGGCTACAATGTGCCGGCTGACCCCACGCTCCAATATATTTCCTCTGCTCGTTCCGCCAACTCTACCGTGCGTAGCGGGCAGTACGATGGGGCACTCATCTCGTACTTCGGCCGGGCCAACTTTAACTTCCGGGACCGGTACCTGCTGACGGCGACCCTGCGCTTCGACCAGACGTCACGCTTCCTGCCCGCCAACCGCACGGGTACTTTCCCCTCCGTTGGCGCAGCCTGGAACCTTTCCAACGAGGATTTCATGAAGAACCAGACCATCTTCTCCCTGCTGAAGCTGCGGGCCAGCTACGGATTGGTGGGCAACCAGAATGCCGCGCCTAACTACGGCTATGCCTCGACAGCCGTCAACAACCAGCTGTACGTGTTCAATAAGACCGTGGCTCCCGGCTTGGCCGTTGCGCAGCTCAACAACCCGGACCTGAAATGGGAAACGGCCATCACCACCGACTTCGGTATTGACGCGAACTTCCTGGATAACAAGCTGACTTTTACCGGCGATTACTTCAACCGCCGCACCAAGGACATGATTGCCTTGCTGCCCGTGCCGTACTACATCGGTCAGGCTCCGGCCAGCGCCAACGTAGCCTCGCTGTACAACCGCGGCGTGGAACTGGCCCTGAACTACCGGGATGAAATTGGTAAGCTTGGCTACAGCGTGGGATTGAACTTCACGAAAATAACCAACCGCATCACCGACCTGGGCGGGGCTAGCCCCATTTCCAGCGCCAACATTGATTCGCACGTCGGCCCCACTACCCTCACGGCCGTGGGCTATGAGATTGCTTCCTTCTATGGGTTGCAGGCCGACGGGGTCTTCCATTCGCAGGACGAAGCCAACGCCTACAAAATTCAGCCAGGGGCTCAGGCTGGTGATGTCAAGTACCGCGACATCAACAACGATGGCAAGATTGATGATAACGACCGCACGTACCTAGGTAGCGCTACGCCCCGCTTCACCTACGGGGCCTCGGTAAACCTGAACTACGGTGGCTTCGACTTCAAAATCCTGCTCTATGGCGTGCAAGGAGCCGAAGCCGTGAACGCGGCGGGTTTCAACCTGAACAAGTCCAGCAACTTCGCCGGCCTGTGGACCAACTTCTACGCTTCGCGCATGGACCGTTGGACGCCCGCCAACCCTAACAGCGACCAGCCCCGCGTTACTGCATTCGACACCAACAACAGCGGCGACCCCACCTTCAAAACCGCCGGCTCTTCCTACAATGACCGCTTCAGCAGCCGTCACGTGGAAGATGCCAGCTACCTGCGGGTACGTAACATGGAACTGGGCTACTCGCTGCCCAAAACGGTGCTCAATACGGTCCATATGAACGGACTGCGCATTTTTGCCTCGGTTGACAACGCCTTTACCATCACCAAGTACACGGGCCTCGACCCCGAGATTTCCACGACGGGCTACTACGGCAACGCCCTGGCGTATGGGGTAGACAACGGCAACTACCCCCAGCCACGCACCTATCGCTTAGGTCTCAACGTTCAATTTTAACGCTATACTACTCTCCATATGAAAATTTCCCACCCAGTTCGGGTCATGGTCATAGTGGCCATCGCGGTGTTCTCGCAAGGATGCAAGAAGTTCCTGGATAAGGACCCTCTCGGAGCCACCACCCAAAGCAACCTGTTCAACGACCCTACTAACGCCGTTCAGGCCGTAAACGCCATCTACGACGTGGCATCCTGGGACCAGGGACCCCGGTTTGGCATCGGCGACTACGTGCCGCAGACGTACGAGTGGATGTTCGGTGACGTGATGAGCGACGATGCGGCCAAAGGCAGCAATCCCACCGACTTCGGGCCCCTGCAAGATTTGAAATCATGGACGGCAACCCCCGCCAATGGCCCCTGCACCAGCCTCTGGGAGCACAGCTTCACGGGCGTTGCCCGCGCCAACACCGTCATCAACAACATTGACGCCGGCACTATTGACGCCGCCCTCAAAACCCGCCTCAAAGGCGAAGCCTTATTCTTGCGGGCGTACTTCTATTTTAACCTGGTAAAAACGTTCGGCGGCGTACCGCTGTTCGAAAAAGCGGCTTTGCCAACGGAGGCAGCGAGCGTGACCCGCTCCAGCATTTCGGAAACTTACGCCTTCATCGAGAAAGACATGAAGGCGGCCGCAGCAGCGCTGCCCGAAAAAGGAGCCTACGCCGCCAGCGACCTGGGCCGCGCCACCAAAGGGGCCGCCAACGGCTACCTGGCCCGCGCCATCATGTACCAGCTGGGTACCGACAACTCCAACAAGCATACCTGGCAGGAGGTGTATGACCTGACCAGCACCATCATCACTTCGAACCAGTACAGCCTGCTGCCCAACTACGCCATGATTCACCAGACGCCGGGCGAAAACAGCAGCGAATCGTTGTTTGAGATTCAGTTCTCTACCTCCAACGACGGCTACGGTCCCATTTCGATTGGTACCACGAGCAATGTGTTCACAAATAACCGCACCGCAGCCAAGGACGCCAGCGGCGCAAACATCCCCGGTACTGGTTGGGGCTATGGGTTTAACAACCCTACCCAGGACCTCGTGAGCGAGTTTGAGGCCAACGACCCGCGCCTGCTGGTCACCGTTTATAAAAATGGCGACGTGGTACTCGGCCTTCCTATGGTCATCGACCGCGGCTTTAATGACACGGGCTACATGAACCGGAAAGTAGCCATTCTGCAACCCGCCAACAACCAGTCGGGTCCGCAAAACATCCGCAAGATGCGCTACGCCGACATTTTGCTGATGAAGGCTGAGGCCGCCGCCCAGCTCAATAAAAGCGGAGAAGCCGTGGCGTTGGTTAACCAGGTGCGAGCCCGGGCCCGCAACTCTACCAAGCCTCCGGGCACGGTGCTGGGCACGCTGACCTACGACCCGGCCAACACGCCGGCCGGCGCCCTCCCCGACATCTCCTCCGGCCTTACGGGCTCGGACCTGCTGAAGGCTATCTGGCACGAGCGCCGGGTGGAGCTGGCCGAAGAGTCGCTGCGCTTCTGGGACCTGATTCGCACCGGCCGTTACTTTGGTATATTGCCCGCTGACGTGGCCGCTCGGGCCAAGGCGCGCAGCATTACGACGAACGTGGTAAACCCTATCCCCCTACTGCCCGTCGATATGAACGATGCGCAAGTGTGGAAGCTGCCCCAGAACCCTGGCTATTAATCCCTAAGGCTAACAGGCACTAAAAAAGCGGCCGCTTTTTTAGTATGTAGGGCAATGGCTGGTTTCTACACCAGAATGCCTTCGGCCACCACTTCTTTCACCTCGGGCACCATGCGCTTGAGCAGGTTTTCAATGCCCGACTTGAGCGTGACCGTGGCCGAGGGGCAACCCGAGCATGAGCCTTGCAGGTTTACGGTTACGATGCCGTCGCGGTAGCTTTTGAAGGTGATGTTGCCGCCGTCCTGCTCCACGGCGGGACGCACGTAGTTGTCGAGCAGGTCGATGATTTTCTGGCTCGTGAAGCCGTCCTGCTGCGTGGGGTCGCCGGCGCTGGCGGCCTGGGCGGCCTTTTGCTCGGCGGCGGGGTCTACTAAGAACAGCTCCCCGCCGGCCTCCACGTAGCTCTTGATAAACTGGCGCAGCTCGGGAATGATGCTGGTCCAGCCCAGCTCGGGCTGCGTTTTGGAAACGGTGATGAAGTTTTGGGCAATGAACACGCGGCCCACGTAGTCGAAGCCAAACAGCTCCTGCGCGATGGGCGAGTTGGCGGCCGCCTCCAGGGTGGGGTAGTCCACACTCACGCCGTCGGGCAGCAGGGTGGAGTTGAGCACGAATTTCATGCTCTCAGGATTGGGCGACGCCTCGGCGTAGATGGAGACAGTAGACATATGAGTAGGTTTTTAAGATGTCGGCAATGGAAACCAGGGCTTGCCAACCCCGGCATTCTGGATTCATTCTAAACTAGAACCCAAGAACAAGAAATCCAGCACAAGGTTCTACAGCTGGTTGGCGCGGGCGCGCAGCAGCAGGTCGGCCAGCACGAGCTGGGTCATGGCCTCCACGATGGGCACGGCGCGGGGCAGCACGCAGGCGTCGTGGCGGCCCACGCCGGCCAGCTCCACCGCCTCGCCGGCCTGGTTGATGGTTTGCTGGGTCTGTAAAATAGTGGCTACTGGCTTGAACGCCACCCGGAAGTACACGTCCTGGCCATTCGAGATGCCGCCCTGGCTGCCGCCGCTGTGGTTGGTGCGGGTGCGCACGCGGCCCGCCTCGTCGGTGTAAAACTGGTCGTTGTGGGCCGAGCCCGGCAGCTTGGTGCCTTCAAAGCCCGAACCAAATTCGAAGCCCTTCACCGCATTGATGCTGAGCAGCGCGTGGCCCAGCACGGCGGGCAGCTTATCAAACACGGGCTCGCCGAGGCCGGGCGGCAGGCCGGTGGCCACGCCGGTTACTACCCCCCCCACCGTGTCGCGGGCCGCCTGGGCCGCCCGGATGCGGGCTTCCATGCGGGCGGCGGCTTCGGGGTCGGGGCAGCGCACGGGGTTGCTGTCGATAAGGCGCAGGTCGAGCGCCTCGTAGGTTTTGCCCACTTCCACCTCGCCCACGGCCGAGACGTAGGCTTTTACCTCAACCCCAAAATGAGCCAGCAGCGCGGCGGCCACGGCCCCGGCGGCCACGCGGGCGGCCGTTTCGCGGGCCGAGCTGCGGCCGCCGCCGCGGTGGTCGCGGCGCCCATACTTGGCGTCGTAGGTGTAGTCGGCGTGGCTGGGGCGGTAGGCGCTGGCAATGTGCGAGTAGTCGGCGGAGCGCTGGTCAGCATTCGGAATGAACAGGCTGATGGGCGTGCCCGTGGTCAGCCCCTCAAACGTGCCCGATTGAACCTGCACGCGGTCGGCTTCCTGGCGGGGGGTAGTGAGGGCCGACTGCCCCGGCCGCCGCCGGTCCAGGGCGTGCTGAATGGCGGCCGGGTCCAGGGCCAGCCCCGCCGGGCAGCCGTCAATAATAACTCCAATGCCTACCCCGTGCGACTCGCCGAAGGTGGTGATGCGAAAAAGTGTTCCGAAAGAATTAGACAAGGCAGTGGGTGCTTAGGCGTTCCTGAGCGCCAAAGTTACCCCGCCCGCCACCAGCCCACCACAGCCACCACCAACAAAGCAGCCAGCAGCACGGCCGCGTAGCGCCCCACCTGCGCGTACACATCCAGCGGCTGAAGCTGGGCCTCGGCGCGGGCTAGCGCCGGGCCATAGAACGGGTCGTCGTTGGCGCGGGCGAGGGGGGTAGGGCGGTCGGCACCGCTCACCACCAGCCGCAGCTCGGGGCGCAGGGTGTCGTAGCGGGCCGTTTGGGGGTTGAAGAAAGGAAGCTGCCAAATGCTGTCCAGCGGCAGCGCGCCAGGGCGGTGGGCCACCAAGCGGTAGCGAAAGCTCTTGCGAAAGCGCCCCTCGGGTAAGCTCTCTTCCCGCACGTCGGGGCCGAATACTTCCAGCCCGGCGCGGGGCCGCGCGGGGGGCGGGGCCAGCGTGGCGGGGTTGCCGGCCCCCTCCACCCCAAAGGTGTAGGTGAACGCCTCACCCGTGCGAAAGCGCGTGCCGCTTATGCCCTCGTGCAGCACGTAGTCGCCCACCGGCCCGCCGCCCGGCGCGGGCAGCGGGCGCACGGCCACCCGCAGCGGGGCCGCCGCGTAGGTTTTATAGATGGCCAGGCGCTCGTTATCGCCGGGCGCCGGCTTTTTGAGGAGCTTAAACTTGGTCAGGGTCAGGCGCAGGACCGGAAACTGCAAGGCCTGCGCCGTGAGGGGGTAGTAGGTACCCGCCGCCAGCCGAAAGCGCAGCAGCACCTGCCCGCCCGCCTGGCGCACGGTATCGGGCAGCACCGAGGGGGTAGGGGCGGGCACCTCCCAGGTAGTGGGCTGGCGCAGCTGGCGCAGCAGCTCGGTCAGCTGGTTGTTGAAATCATAAAAATTGAGCAGCGCCTGGTCGGCCGGCTTCAGGTAGAAATACAGGTTCACGCGCACGCCCTGGCCCACAAATACCTGGCGGCGGTCGGCCTCCAGCACCAGAAAGGCCGCGTCGGGCGGCTCGTAAAAAAACTTGGGCTTGGGCTTGCCCAGCAGCTGGTCGAGTGAGCCCACGGCGGCGCCCGGCGGCACCCCCGTCACGTCGAGCGGCCCCGCCCCCACCCGCACCCGGCCGCCGGGGCTGCGCAGCACCTGCCCGTTCACGGTGAGGCTGAAGGCGGGCACCACGTAGCTGCCTTCCGTGTAGGGCAGGTAGTGCTGCGTCACGGTGAGGGCGGTGCGGCGGGCGCCGCCGGGCAGCAGGCGGGTCGTTTTGGTCGTCGTGAGCTTACCCTTGCGAAAGCCTTCCAGCTCCGGAAAAGCTGAGTGGCTGGCCAGCGACGCGCCCTGCAGCCGAAAGGCCAGCGTAAACGGTTCGGCCAGGGCGATGGCGGCCGGCGGCGGCAGCAGCGTGGCCCCGCCCCCCGCCGACGCCGACGCGGGCGCCGGCTGGCCACCAGCCGGCTGGCCGCTGGCCACCGGGGCCAGGCTCAGCAGCCAAGCTAGCAGCAACCCGGCCGGCCCGCCTACCCTCCTCCAGAAGCGCCACGTCATCACTTTATTCACTACGTAAAAGCTGCTTCCAGCGGCTCAATGGGCCCTTGGAGGCGCCGGTTAGGTCGCCAGCTGGCAGCGGGCAAGATACTGCCAAGGCCGCGTAGCCAAGCTGGCAGCCCGCTCGCGCCCAGCTCCCGGCAGCGGTGACGGTTGAGAAGTTTAGGCGCGGTTTCCCGCTGGTTGCCGGGATTAGCTAAAGTTTATTCAATTAATTTTTAAAGGTCTCCGAATCCAGGCAAGTGCCGCTTCCCGTATAAGAGAGCGGCGCTTTTGCTTACCAGGCCTTGTTGCTGCTACGCTCGGGTAGGACGACTAAAACGACCACCTCCCCAAAAAAAGACAGGTAAAATTCTACTTAGGAGTAACCTGAAAGGGGGCTGTAGCCGTAAGGGGGCCGGTAGCCCAGCTAACAATTCAATTTTTCCTTTTTTCCTCACTTATGTCAACTAAAATCATCCCTAGTTCGCAGCCACAGACGTCTGATATAGACAAGCCGCTGTATACGCCCATCAAACGGCGCTCGTTCTTCATGTATGCGGGGGCTACGGCCGGCGCTACTGCATTGGTGCTGGCAGGATGCAGCAAAAGTGACTCGACTCCGGGTACCGTGAACGTGGGTACTGGCAACGTTGGCGTGCTCAACTATGCCTACGCTCTGGAGCAGCTGGAAGCTGGCTTCTACACCGCGCTGCGCACCGGCACTTACTACATGACCACCGCTACCAGCGCCGAAAAGCAAATCCTGGACGACCTCTACTACCACGAGGTTATTCACCGCGACTTCTTTAAGGCGGCCATTACGGCGGCTGGGGCTACCCCCATCATGGCGCTGACGCCCGACTTCTCGTCTATCAACTTCAACGACCGCACTTCGGTGCTGGGCACGGCCAAGGCATTTGAAGACCTCGGCGTGGCTGCTTACAATGGCGCCGCCAAGTTTATTACGGACCCCGGCTACTTGTTCATCGCCGGCAAAATCGTATCGGTAGAAGCCCGCCACGCCGCCATCATCCGCGACCTGGTGTCGGAAGGCACCTTCGTGGGAAGCGACATCATCGACATCGCTGGCAACAGCATGGAAATGTCGAAGCTTCCTTCCGTGGTAGCTCCCGTTGCCAACATGTACCTGGCCACGGGTTCCAAGCTCGATGTATCGGGCCTGGGTTAGTCTTTCCTGTTTCGGTTTTTCCTCCATTACTAGCATAGCATTATCATGAATTTTTTTGAAATTCTTTCCGAAATAGAAAAAGTTGACCCGGAAGTTTACGGCCGCCTCGACTCGCGTCGCTCTATATTCAAGCACATGGGTGGCCTGGGCCAGAAGCTGAGCGCGGCTGCCCTACCCCTCGCCGTAGGCGCCATCTTCAACAAAGCTTACGCCCAGACGCCCGCCGGCCTCATGGTAAACGACGTGCTGAACTTCGCCCTGAAGCTGGAGTACCTCGAAAGCTACTTCTACCAGCAGCGCACGGCGCTGGTGGGCCTGAGCGCAGTTAACGCTAGCGCCCTGACGCTCATCGCTACCGACGAGGCTAACCACGTAAAGTTTCTAACGGGAGTACTGGGTACCAATGCTATTGCTAACCCCACTGCCGCTGCTTTTGACTTCACGGGTGGCAAGGGCTCTAACGCGGGTCCGTTTGCTGATTACCGCACCAACCCTGCTACGTACCTGGCTTTGGCTCAGTCGTTTGAGGACACTGGTGTGCGGGCCTACAAAGGCGCTGCTCCGCTGAGTGCCATCATGGCCAACCAGACGGTGCTGACGGCTGCCCTCAACATTCACTCGGTAGAGGCTCGTCACGCTTCGCACATCCGCTCTATGCGCCGGGCTGGCGTTGCCAGCACCGCTCCTTCGCAGGGCGTACCCGCCTCGCCCTACAATGCAGCTCCGAAGAGCTGGATTTCGGGTACCGACAACGGGGGTGCTTCGCCTACTTACACGTCGCCTATCTACGGTGCGGGTAATAACACGGGCGCTGCTACCTACGGCCCCAACAATGCCATTGGCACCACGGCTGGCGTTACGTTCCCCGCTGAGGACAACGTAACCCAGGGCGGCTTACCGCTTTCGACCTCGACCAGCACCAACTTCACGGGCTTCCCAACTTCGGCTTTCTCGGAAGCTTTCGACGAAGGCCTGGACGTGAGCACGGTATCGGCCATCGCCAAGACATTCGTAGTTACCGGCAACACGCTCTTCGGTTAGTAGCCGCGCAGCAATTGCTTTAGAAAGGGCAGCCCCACCGGGCTGCCCTTTTTTTTATGGTCGGGTGGCTCAGCCCACCTGCGGGGGGTAGGGAGGCTGCGCGGGGGCTTGGTCCCTACCCCCCGCAGTGGCGCTGAAGCGGCCGGACCTTTTTTTTCGCCCCAACTTTGCGGCGGGCGAACGGCCATTTGGTGGCCGGGTCGTTTTTTTCTGGTTGCTATGCTACTTTCTCATTCGGCCGGGGCCACGCCGCTGCTGGCGCCCATCAAGCGGCGCTCATTTTTTGGCTATGCCGGGGCCACGGCGCTGGCCCTGGCCGGCTGCCACAAGCAGGACGCCACCCCCGGCGCGACCGACGTGGGCAGCGGCAACGTGGGGGTACTGAATCTGGCCTACGCCATGAAGCAGATTGAAGCGGCTTTTTACGCTAAAGTACTGGCTGGCCCGTACTTCACTTCCCTTTCCCCTACCTCAGCCAAGTATCAGATACTGAGTGATATTGCGCGCCACGAGCAAGTGCACGTCGATTTTCTGCGGACCGTGCTCTCTAGCAATGCCCTCAAGGTGCTGAACATGACCCTGGATGACCAAATCGACTTTGGCGCTGGCACCACGGCTTCCGGCTCGGGCAAACTGGGCGTCCTGAACGCGGCCCGCCAGCTAGAGGACCTCGGCGTGCACATCTACAACGGCGCGGCACCTTTCCTGCTATCGGTAGACTACCTCTTGCTGGTGGGCAAAATCGTGTCGGTTGAGGCGCGGCACGCGGCCCTTATCCGCGACCTGCTGCTGGCCAACGACTTTGCGGGCGCTGACGTGGTAGATGCCACCTCGCGCCAGGAAATCAGCCTTGCGCCAACTGCGGCCCTGCTGCAACTCAACCCGTTTTTGGCCGCCGACTCGCAGCTGACTGCCAGCAAGCTGGTGTAGCGCACGAGCGGCTATTTATCTTTAAACTAGCAGATTAGCATGAACTTATTCCAGCTATTCGCGGACCTGGAGCGCGTGGACCCGGACGTGTACGGGCGGTTCGATTCGCGCCGGCGCACGTTTCGGCACTTTGGCGCTGCCGGCCGGGCCATCACGGGCGCCATGCTGCCGGGCCTGCTCAGCGGCTTGTTCCAGAAGGCCTACGGCCAATCGGCGCTATCGGGCGACATCGTAGCCGTGCTGAACCTGGCCCTGAGCCTGGAATACCTGGAGCTGTACTACTACCAAGCCGGCCTGAGCGCGGGCATCCTGAGCACCACCGACAGGGTAGCGTTCACCACCATGCGTGCCGACGAGCAGGGCCACGTGGCAGCCCTGCGCGCCACGCTGGGCACCGCGGCCATCGCCGACCCCACGGCGGCGGCTTTTGACTACGCAGCGGGCAGCAGCAACCTCACGCCGTTTGCCAGCACCGCCAGCTTTCTGGCCCTGGCGCAGGCGTTTGAGGACCTGGGCGTGCGCGCCTACAAAGGCAGCCTACCCGCGCTCATAGCCAGCAAAGACCTCCTGACAGTCGCCCTCAACATTCACTCCGTGGAGGCGCGGCACGCCTCGCACATCCGCACGCTGCGCCGGGGGGGGGTAGAGGTGGCCGGCGCCGACGGCGGGGGCCCCAACGACAGCCTGCCCAAGAGCTGGGTGTCGCTGCTCGAAAACAACGGCCCGCTCCCGGCCCTCACCACGGCCATTTACGCTGCGGGCGCCACCACCACTGTTGCGGGCGCCACCATTGCCAGCCCGGCCGAGGACAACCTGGTGCAGGCCAAGGTCAACGTACAAACCAACTCCGGCTCGCCCGGTGCCAACCTGGTTCTCACGGCCGCCGCCGCCAGCGAAGCCTTTGACGAGCCCCTGGCGGCCGCGAGCGTCAAAGTTCTTGCGAGCAATTTCGTGGCCGCTGGCAATCCCAAGGGGTTATTCGTGTAGCAACCTCAACCGCCGCAGGCAGCCTTTACCAAAGCTGTTGGTGGCATGGGCAGCACTCGCTTTCTCTGTGATGCGTACAAGATTATGGGTATCCTTTTGCCGGTGCCGGGCTTGTGCGGAGCAGAAACAACGCGCCAGCGAGTCAAAGGCTTGTTTTCCCAATCTGACGCGTACTGGCAAAGAACCGGAGCGAATAAGTTGGCTGCGTTCGCAAGATTTTCTCCCGTTACTTAGTATCAGGAATCCATTACGTTAGCGCGGGCAGCGATTAGTTAAGACAGCTCAGGCTGGTTGAGAAAACTGAGAAAAGAGGCTTTTCCTGCTCTTTGCGCGTATAACGTCCCCGTCCGTCCTGTTTTCACCCGCTATTTTACCTCCCACCCGCTATGTTAGACTACGTAAAATTAATTTTGTTGAAGGTAAGCTTCAGCAAAAAACTCTTTGAGAAGGAGTTACGCAAATCCTTGCAGGTTATTCAGCCTGCCGAGCTGCTAGAATTCAAAACGTGGTGCTATCAGCAGTTCGCACGGCTCTACCGGCGGGTTTTGAAACGAGTTTTTATCCAATACAGCCCCCTACCCCGGCTGGCTTCCTGAATCGAAGTCGGGCTGGCTTTGCCCGGTCACGAACCGAATATTACGCTTGAGTCCCTCGTAGCCCGTGCGCTTGAGCGCCGACTGCTTAAACAGTGCCTGAAAAACTTCGTGGGTAATTTCCTGCCAGTCGCTGACCGATAGCTTCTTCAAATCCGGGTGAGGCTGAAACTGCGCTTCCCGCGTGGGTTTAGAAAAACGGTTCCAGGGGCACACATCCTGGCAGATGTCGCAGCCAAACACCCAGTTGCCAAACTGCCCGGCCACGCTCTGCGGAATCAGCTGGTCTTTCAGCTCAATGGTGAAGTAGCTGATGCACTTGCTGCCATCGACCACGTAGGGCTCGGTGATGGCCTGCGTGGGGCAGGCGTCGAGGCACTTGGTGCAGGTGCCGCAGTAGTCGCGGATGGCCCCGTCGTAGTCCAGCTCCACGTCCACAATCAGCTCGGCGATGAAGTAGAACGAGCCCGCGCCCGGCGTGATGAGGTTGCTGTTTTTTCCTACCCACCCCAGGCCGCTCTTCTTGGCCCAGGCCTTATCGAGCACCGGCGCCGAGTCCACGAAGCACCGCCCGCCCACCTCACCAATGTGGGTCTGCATATCGGCCAGCAGCGTCTTGAGCTTGTCCTTTATGACGAAATGGTAGTCGCGCCCGTAGGCGTACTTGCTAAGTTGAAGCGTGTCGTTGGGTTGCTGGTCTTCGGCGGGGGGGTAGTAATTGAGCAGCAGCGAAATCACCGACTTTGCCCCGTCCACGAGCAGGCGCGGGTCGAGGCGCTTGTCAAAGTGGTTTTCCATCCAGCTCATCTGCCCGTGCATCCCTTTTTTGAGCCAGTTTTCAAGGCGCGGTGCTTCCTCTTCCAGAAACTCGGCTTTGGAGATACCGCAGGCCATAAACCCCAGCTCCGCGGCGCGGCGCTTAATGTAGGGCGTCCATTCGGCATGCAGGAGCATAGGAAAGCGAACAATTGAGCCACAAAGAAACGAAGAACGCACCGCGGCGGGCGGTGCGTTCACGGGCAGACAGCGAAAGCAAGCCAGCTGCTTACGACGTTATCTCACTAAACAAGTCGCCGCTATTGCCACGCAAGTGGCTGGGCAGCAAGCGCCCCAGGTGCTGGTAAGCCGCCTCGGTGGCCTCCCTACCCCGCGCCGTGCGCTTGATGTAGCCTTCCTGAATGAGGAACGGCTCGTACACCTCTTCAATGGTTTCGCCTTCCTCGCCGCAAGCCGTGGCGATGGTGCTGATGCCCACCGGACCGCCCTTGAACTTATCGATGATGGTGGTGAGAATGCGCTTGTCCATGTCGTCGAGGCCACGGGCATCCACGTCGAGCGCATTCAGCGCAAACTGCGCGATTTCGACCGTGATGGTGCCGTCGCCCTTAATCTGGGCAAAGTCGCGGGTGCGGCGCAGCAGGTTGTTGGCGATGCGCGGAGTGCCGCGCGAGCGCCGGGCAATCTCAAAGGCCGCATCCTCGTGGATGGGTGTGTGCAGAATATCAGCCGAGCGCAGCACAATGGTAGTCAGCAATTTAGAGTCATAATACTCCAGCCGCGCCGAGATGCCGAAGCGCGCCCGCAGCGGCGCCGTAAGCATCCCCGAGCGCGTGGTAGCGCCAATGAGCGTGAAGGGCGACAGCGAAATCTGCACCGAGCGGGCATTCGGGCCCGAGTCGAGCATAATATCGATGCGGTAGTCCTCCATCGCCGAGTAGAGATACTCTTCCACCACGGGGTTGAGGCGGTGAATCTCGTCGATGAAGAGCACGTCGTGCGGCTCCAGGTTGGTGAGCAGGCCAGCGAGGTCGCTGGGCTTGTCGAGCACCGGGCCGCTCGTCATTTTAATGCCCGCGCCCAGCTCGTTGGCGATAATGTGCGAGAGCGTAGTTTTGCCCAGGCCGGGGGGGCCGTGCAGCAGCACGTGGTCGAGGGCATCGCCGCGCTGCTTGGCAGCGGCCACGAACACCTTAAGGTTTTCGAGAATCTTGTCCTGGCCCGTAAAGTCGCCAAAACTTAGCGGCCGCAGGGCTTTATCGATGTCCTTTTCGGTGGCATCAAAACTTTCATTGCCGCCGGTGAGATAGGCTTCGCGCATGGGGGTAGGGCGTAAATACTGATTATTAAGTAGCCGCTGAGAACGGACTATTAGCTAACCATTTTAGTTAGCAAAAAGCTCCATTGCCGGGGTGCAAAACGGAGTAGCCCTCCGTTTTTAAACGCCGGGCTTGCTCACTAGCCGTTGGGATAGCCCGCCGGTTTGCTAGCGCGGCAGCAACACCTCGATTTCGAGGTGCAGCCACTCTTCCTCCCACGCTTTGTGGGCCAGGCGGGCGGCGAGGGGGTAGCCCGCGTCGAGCAGGCGGGCCACGGTTTCGTTGCGGGTTTCGGGCAGATAGCCGAGCCAGATGCTGGTTTTGTCATCGGCCGGCCCCGAATGGACTTTCACCGCCCAATCATCGTATTTGCTATCGGCCTCGCGCTCGAGGCGCAGGGCTTGGCCTACTTTCAGGGTCTTTTCCTGGGTAGGCAGCTCGGGGCGGTGCGAAGTGCCGGCGACCAGGCATTCCAACAACACGAGGGGCTGAGCAGCGGTGCCAGCGGCGGCAGGATTCTTCATGGGACCAAATTACGGCGCGGGCGGCATGTTTAGCTAGGCTAAGAGCCAGCTTTTGCCCGGTTAGCAGCCCCGGCCAGGAAAGGGAGTTAACCGCTCAGCGATTAAACTGCTGCTAAGTCTCATTCTGGGCTTTGTTCAATTGCGCCGCAGCCGAAACTAAAAACGGAGCCGGGCCGTGCTTTCGTTATGCCCCGGTGTGCGAGCGGCAAGCGAGCACTAATTAAGTGCGCTGACGCGGCTGCCAACCAATAACATTGCTAAAATAACATTTTTTCTTTAGTATAAACAATTACCGTTACTTGCATTAAATAAAGTTTAAACAAATTAGTGAGTGCCCGCTTAGTGAGACTACATTTTCGGACAATTCCAAGTAGTACTGTTCAGCTACCCGAATTAGCCTTGTCAAGATATTTTAGCTATTTTTCTTGGCTGGGTGCACTAAAATTAAAGATTTTGTCTGTTAATATTATCGTACTACTGCAAAATTTTATGCATTTTTTGCTGACCGCTACCCATTGCCTATCTTTCAAAACCAAAGCGTATTATCGAGTTAATTATTGCTATGCCAACCACTCTCGTATCCGTACAACAATTATTAGAACATCCTAAATTACAATTTTTAGAAAACACAGCGGTCATAGTGGGAGGCCACTCCGTCACCTACCGGGCACTGGCTGAACAAGTTCAGGTGCTAAGTGCCGCATTGCGCCGACAGGCCCCCCAGAGCAGCCTGATTGGTATCAGTACGACCCGCGGCCTGGCGATGGTAGTGGGCGTGCTAGCCATTTTGCGGGCCGGCAAAGCCTACGTGCCCCTCGACCCCGCCTACCCCGCCAGCCGGCTGCGCCGGCTGGTGGCCAATGCTGGCCTCACCTGCTGCCTGGCCCCGGCCGAACAAGCGGCTCGCTTTGAAGAGCTAGGGGTAACCGTACTGCCTTCTGATGAATTACAAGCTACTGACAATCAATTTGAATCAGATTTAACTGGCGCTAGCCAATCGGAACTCGCTTACGTGCTTTACACCTCCGGCTCGACTGGGGAGCCGAAGGGCGTGTGCATGGGCCAGGCGGCGCTGGTGAACCTGCTGCGCTGGCAAAACGCGCACTCCCCGGCGGGGCCGGGCACGCGCACGCTGCAGTTTGCACCGCTGAGCTTCGACGTTTCTTTTCAGGAAATTTTTGCCACGCTCACCACGGGCGGCACGCTGGTCTTGCTGGACGAGGCACAGCGGCTCGACCTGGGCGCACTGCTCGATTTTATTGCGCAGAAACAGATTAACCGGGTTTTTCTGCCTTTCGTGGCTCTGCAGCACCTGGCCGAGCTGGCCGTAAGCCGCCAGCAGTTTCCGGCTAGCCTGACGGAAATAATGACGGCCGGCGAGCAGCTCAAGATAACGCCGCAGCTGGCGGCCTTTTGCGCGGCCCTACCCGCCTGCACCCTGCACAACCAGTATGGCCCCACCGAAACGCACGTCGTAACCCAGCTAACGCTCACCGGCGACCCCCGCACCTGGGACCGCCTGCCATCCATTGGCCGGGCCATCGACCACACGACTATCTACCTGCTGGCGTCCGATGGGCAGACCACCGCGCCCGGCGAGGTGGGCGAGCTGTGCGTCAGCGGCGTGTGCCTGGCCTCGGGCTACCTGAACCAGCCCGCGCGCACGGCCGAAAAATTTGGGGAGTGGACCACGCCCGCCGGCGAGGTGGTGCGCCTGTATCGCACCGGCGACCTGGCCCGCCTGCTACCCGACGGCAACCTGGAGTTTCTGGGCCGGCAAGACGACCAAGTGAAAATCCGGGGTCACCGCGTGGAGCTGGGCGAGGTAGAAGCGCTGCTGGCCACCCTGCCGGGGGTAGGGCAGGTAGCCGTGGCTGCCTGGCAGGGCGAGGCTGGCCCTAAAGAGCTGGTAGCCTACATCATACCGAGTGGCCCCGCGCCGCTGGTGCCCGCCGCCCTGCGCCAGGCGGCGGCCCAGCTGCTGCCCGACTATATGCTGCCCGCCACGTTCACCTTGCTCACCGAATTTCCTAAAACGAGCAGCGGCAAAATCAACCGGCTGGCCCTGCCCGCCCCAACCACGCAGCTGCGGGCGGCGCTGGGCACGCCCTACCAGGCGCCCCGCACCGATACGGAGCGCCAGCTGGCGGCCGTGTGGGCCCCGCTGCTGCGGCTCGATAAAGTGGGGGCCACCGACAATTTCTTTGAGCTGGGCGGCACCTCACTACTGGCCCAAAAGTGCGTGGCGCAGCTGCTGGCGCAGTTTGGCTACCGGCTGCCCGTCACCAAGCTCTATCAGTACCCGACCGTGGCGGCGGCGGCCAGCTACCTGGCCCGGCCAGCCGGCGCGGCCCCTACCCCCCAATTAGCGACCGAAGCTACCCCCCGCCAACCAGCGGACGGCGACGTGGCCATCATTGGCATGGCGGGCCGCTTTCCGGGGGCCAATACGGTGGAGGAGCTGTGGGACGTGCTGCGCGAAGGCCGCGAAACCACCCGCTTTTTCAGCGAGGAAGAGCTGGATACCAGCATTCCGGCCGCCGTGCGCCACGACCCACTCTACGTGCGGGCGCGGGGCATTATCGACCACGCCGAAGAATTTGACCCGGCCTTTTTTGGGCTGAGCCCCAAGCTGGCGGCGGCTATGGACCCGCAGCAGCGCGTGTTTTTGGAGGTGGCCTGGGAAACGCTGGAGCAGGCCGGCTACCTGCCGGCGCACTACGCGGGCCGGGTGGGCGTGTTTGCGGGCACGGGCAACAATTCCTACTTCATTCAAAACGTGCTGCCCAACCAAGCCATCGTTGAACAACTGGGTGATTTTCAGGTGATGACGGTGAGCGAGAAGGACTACCTGGCCACGCGCGTAGCCTACACCCTGGACTTGCGCGGGCCGGCGGTGAGCGTGTATTCGGCCTGTTCGACGTCGCTGCTGGCCGTGGCGCAGGCCGTGCAAAGCCTGCGGGCCGGGCAGTGCGAGGTGGCCCTGGCCGGCGGCGCCAGCATTACGGCGCCCGTGCGCAGCGGCTATCTATACCAGGATGGGGCCATGCTGAGCCCCGATGGCCACTGCCGGCCCTTTGATGCGCAGGCCCAGGGCACGGTGTTCAGCGATGGCGCGGGCGCGGTGCTGCTCAAAAGCCTGGCCGCCGCCCAGCGCGACGGCGACGTGATTTACGGCGTAATCAAGGGGGTAGGGATTGCGAACGACGGGCGCGACAAGGGCAGCTTTTCGGCCCCGAGCGCCGCCGGGCAGGCCGCGGCCACCGTCAGCTACGTGGAGGCGCACGGCACCGCTACCCCCCTCGGCGACCCCATCGAGGTCGATGGCCTGCGGCTGGCTTTTGGGCCGGCAGCCGGGCCCGGCACCTGCGCGCTGGGCTCTATCAAGAGCAACCTGGGCCACCTTACGGCGGCAGCCGGGGTGGCGGGCCTCATCAAAACCCTGCTGGCCTTGCGGCACCGGCAGCTACCGGCCTCGCTGCACTACGCGCAGCCCAATCCGCTCCTCGACCTGGCCGACAGCCCATTCTTCGTGAATACCACGCTGCGCGACTGGCCCGCAACCGACGGGGCGCCGCGCCGGGCGGGCATCAGCTCGTTCGGCGTGGGCGGCACCAACGTGCACGTGGTGGTGGAGGAGGCCCCTACCCCCCGCGCCAGCGCGCAAGCCGGCCCCGCGCTGGGCCGGCCCACGCAGCTCGTGGCGTGGTCGGCGCGCACGGCCAGCAGCAGCGAGGCTTACGGCCAGCGGCTGGCGGGCTGGCTGGCCAACACCCCCGCGCCGGCGCTGGCCGACGTGGCTTTTACCCTGCACACCACCCGCGCCCCGCTGGCCGAGCGGCGCTTCGTGGTGGCCGCCGCAGTGCCCGAGCTGCGGACCGCGCTACTGCCAGCGGGCCCGGCGGCCATTGCCGCCCGCACGGTGGCGGAAGTGCCGGCTACCGTGGCCTTTCTATTGCCGGGCCAGGGCGCGCAGTACGTGGGCATGGGCCGCGAGCTGTATGAGAACGAGTTGGTTTTTCGAGCAATTGTAACCGAATGCGCCGAGCTGCTGGCTGACCATTTGGCTGTGGACATTCGCCAGCTGCTCTACCCCGCGGCCACGCCGGAAGCGGCCGCGCAGGCGGCGCAGCTGCAAAACACGCGCTACGCCCAACCGGCGCTCTTCGTGACGGAGTACGCGCTGGCCCGGCTGTGGCAAAGCTGGGGCGTGCAGCCCACCGCCCTGTGCGGGCACAGCATCGGCGAGCTGGTGGCGGCCTGCCTGGCGGGGGTGTTTACCCTGCCCGACGCCCTGCGGCTGGTGGCCGCCCGCGGCCGGCTGGTGAGCGAGCTGCCCGAGGGCCAGATGCTGGCCGTGCGCGCCAGTGCCGCCCGCGTGGCCGAGCTGCTACCCCCCACCCTGGACGTGGCCGCCATTAACGGCCCCAAAGCGGTGGTGGTGGCGGGCCCGGCGGCCGATATCGCCGCCTTCGCCGAGCTGCTCGCGGCGCATAATATTCCCCACCGGGGGCTGGCTACCAGCCACGCGTTTCACTCGCGGCAGCTGGAGCCGGCGGCGGCCGCGTTTGCGCACGTGGTGGCGCAGGTGCCCCTAGCGGCCCCGCTGGTGCCCATCGTCTCGACTATGACGGGCACCTGGCTGACGGCCGCGCAGGCCACTGACCCAGCCTATTGGGCCGCGCAGCTGCGGGCACCCGTGCAGTTTGCGGCGGCACTGGCTACCCTGCTGGCCGCGCCCGGCCCGCTGCTGCTGGAAGTGGGGCCGGGCGCGGCGCTCACGGCGCTGGCCCGGCCGGCGGGGGGCGCGGCGCACACGGCGCTAGCCAGCTTGCCCCCGGCGAACAGTAGCCAGTCTGATTATCAGGCCTTACTACAGGCACTGGGCCAGGTTTGGCTGAGTGGGCTGGAGCCGGATTGGCACGCTTTTTACGCAGGCCAGTCGCGGCAAAAGCTGCGGCTGCCGGGCTACTGCTTCGACCGCCAGCGCTGCTGGCTGGAGCCGGGGCGGCCGGCGGCCGTAGCAGTGGCGGAGGCCGCGCTGGTCGCCGTGCCGGCCCCCGCGCTACCTGATTTTATCGCTCCTCTACCCCCTTCGCTTCTACCCCTATCCCTTATGCGTCAACCTCTATTATTACAGAAGGTACTAACTATCCTGACCGATGCCGCTGATGTGGACGTGACGGCTGACCAGGCCAGCCAGAGCTTTCTGGAGCTGGGCCTGGACTCCCTGCTGCTCACGCAGGTGGCCCTCACGCTCAAAAAGACGTTCAACGTGCCCATCACTTTTCGGCAGCTGAACGAAACGCTGGCTACGCCCGCCGCGCTGGCCGCCTACCTCGATGCGCAGCTGCCCGCCGGGGCCGCCCAGCAGCCGGCGCCTAGCCCGGCCCCCGCACCTAATGCACTTGCCAGCAGCCCCCTACCCCCCGCTGCCGGGCCGGCCGCCGACTCGGCGCTGGGGTTGCTGGCTGCGCAGCTTCAGCTGCTGACGCGGCAAGTGGCCTTGTTGCAAGGAACCGGCGGCCAGGTGCCCGCGAGCACGGCGCTGCCCGCGCCAACCGCCCCGGCCCTACCCCCCGCCGGCGCCCCGAAGCCGCTGCTAACGGCGGCCGAGGCCGTGGAGCACGCCAAACCGTTTGGGGCTACGGCGCGCATCGAGCGGCAGGTGGCGGCCCTGCTCACGCCCCGGCAGCAGGATTTTATCAACCAGTTTACCCGGCGCTACACCCAGAAGACGGCCGCCAGCAAGGCCTACGCCCAGGAGCACCGCCCGCACATGGCCGACCCGCGCGTGGTGTCGGGCTTCACGCCGCTGCTCAAGGAGCTGACTTACCCGCTGGTGGTGGACCGCTCGGCGGGCAGCCGGCTCTGGGACGTGGACGGCAACGAGTACGTGGACGCGCTCAATGGCTTCGGCTCGTCGATGTTTGGCTACCAGCCCGCGTTTATCAAAACGGCCCTGCACGCCCAGATTGAGCGCGGCTACGAAGTGGGCCCCCAGCACGCGCTGGCCGGCGAGGTGTGCCAGCTGCTTTGTGAGCTGACGGGCCACCAGCGCGCCGCTCTCTGCAACACGGGCTCGGAGGCCGTGCTGGGGGCGCTGCGCGTGGCCCGCACCGTTACGGGCCGCTCGCTGGTGGTGGCGTTCACGGGCTCGTACCACGGTATTAATGACGAGGTTATCGTGCGGGGCACCAAGCAGCTGCAGGCCCGGCCGGCGGCGCCGGGCATCATGCCCGAGGCGGTGCAAAACATGCTCATCCTGGACTACGGCACCGACGAAAGCCTGCGCCTTATCGCGGCGCGGGCCCACGAGCTGGCCGCCGTGCTGGTGGAGCCGGTGCAGAGCCGCCGGCCCGATTTTCAGCCGGTCGCGTTCCTGCAAGAGCTGCGCCGCGTGACGGCCGCCGCGGGCACGGCCCTCATTTTTGACGAAGTAATCACGGGCTTCCGGCTGCACCAGGGCGGCGCGCAGGCCATGTTTGGCGTGCACGCCGACCTAGCCACCTACGGCAAGGTCATCGGCGGCGGGCTGCCCATCGGGGCCATCGCGGGCAGCGCCGCCTTTATGGACGCGCTCGACGGCGGCTTCTGGCAATACGGCGACCGTTCGGTGCCCGAGGTGGGCGTGACGTATTTCGCGGGCACCTTCGTGCGCCACCCGCTGGCGCTGGCGGCGGCCCGCGCCTCGCTGCGCCATTTAAAAACGGCAGGCCCCGCCCTGCAGGAACATCTCAATGCCCAGACGGCGCGCCTGGCCGCCCAGCTCAACGCGGCCGCCGCGCAGCGCCAGGTGCCGCTGGAAGTCGTGTACTCTGGCTCACTCTGGAAAATCAAATTTACCACTGAGCTGCCGTATAGCACGTTGCTATTCACCCTGATGCGCGAGAAAGGCGTGCACATTTGGGACAATTTCCCGTGCTTTCTTACCGAAGCCCACTCGGCCGCCGACGTGCAGCTGATAGTAGCGGCCTTCACGGACAGCCTGGCCGAGCTGGCGGCCGATTTCCTACCCCCCACCCTCCCGGCCACCCCGCCCACCGAGCAGCCAGCTTCGGCCCTCAAGGCGCTGAACCGGCCGCCCGCGCCGGGCGCCCGGCTGGGCCGTGATGCTGCCGGCAACCCCGCCTGGTTTATGAGCGACCCCGGCCGGCCGGGGCGGTACGTGCAACTTTCTCAAGCTTAATCTTCTATGGCTGTTGCTGTACTCTCGCCGCCTACCCAGGTGGTTGACTTTGACCCTTTTGCCCAATCTGAAATCGCCTTGCTGGTGCCGCTCACGGCGTCGCAGGCCGAAATCTGGCTGGCGTGCCAGCTCGGGGGCGACGACGCCAGCCGGGCCTACAACGAGTCGGTGTCGCTGCACCTGCGCGGCACGCTGGCGGTGGCGGCCATGCGCGCGGCGCTGGCGGCGCTGGCCCGGCGCCACGAGGCGCTGCGCGCCACCTGCAGCGCCGACGGCGCGGTGCTGTGCATAGCGCAGGAGCTGGCCGTTGACCTGCCGTATGTTGACCTGTCGGCCGCCGCCGAGCCCGGCAACTACTGGCACGCGGAGGCCCTGAGCTACTACGCAGCGCGGCAGGCGCGGCACGTGTTCGACCTGGTGCAGGGGCCGCTGTGGCAGGCCAGCCTGCTGAAGCTGGCCGAGGACGAGTTCCATTTTACCCTCACGGCCCACCACATTATCTGCGATGGCTGGTCGCTGGGGATGCTGCTGCAAGACCTGGGGCAGCTGTACTCGGCGGCGGTGGGGGGTAGGGAGCCGGCGCTGCCGGCGGCCACGCCCTTCAGCGAGTACGCCGAGCAGGAAGCGGCTTTTCAGGCCAGCGCCGCCTACCGCCAGACGGAGCAGTACTGGCGCGCGGCCTTCCGCGACGGCGCGCCCACCCTGCGCCTACCCACTGATTTTGAGCGCCCTGCAAGCCGCACCTACCAGAGCCACCGCCTCGACTACCCCCTCGACCCGGCCCTGGTGGCGGGCCTGCGCACGGCGGGCCGGCGGGCGGGCGCCAGCTTCGTGACCACGCTGCTGGCGGTGTTTGAAGTGCTGCTGCACAAGCTGACCGGGCAAGACGACCTGGTGGTGGGCCTGCCGGCGGCCGGGCAGTCGGCGGCGGGCCTGGGCACGGTGGTGGGCCACTGCGTGAACCTGCTGCCCCTGCGCAGCCGGCCCAGCGGCCCCAGCCGCTTCGAGGACTATCTGCGCACCCGCAAAGCGGAGCTATTCGACGCGCTGGAACACCAGCAGCTCACCTTCGGCCACCTGCTGACGCAGCTGCCGCTGCGGCGCGAGGCCGGCCACCTGCCGCTGGTGGCGGTGCTGTTTAACGTAGACCTGGGCCTGGACGAGGGGGTAGCGTTTGCGGGCCTCACGCACGAGCTGGTCAGCAATCCACGGGCTTTCGAGAACTTTGAATTGTCGCTGAATGCCAGCGGGACCGGCAACCAGCTGACCCTGGAATGCTCGTACAACGTGGCCTTGTTTCGGCCCGAGCGCATCGAGCGGCTGCTGGCCGGCTTCGCTCGGCTGGCCGAGCAGGGGGTGGCCACCCCCGCCGCCCGGCTGGCCGACCTGCGCCTGACGGCCCCGACCCTACCCACAGCCTATCAGCAGCTAAACGATACCCGCGCGCCCTACCCCGCCACGGCCACGCTACCCGGCCTCATCGCGGCGCAGGCCCTGGCCACGCCCGGTAAAACGGCCATTAAGTTTGGCGCTGTTGAGCTGTCGTATGCCGAGTTGGATTACCAGGCCAACCAGCTGGCTACCAGCTTACAAGCGCGCTTGCAGCCCGGCGATATCGTGGCCGTGGCCCTGGAGCGCACCCCCAGCCTGCTCGTGGCGCTGCTGGCGGTGCTCAAGTGCGGCGCGGCCTACCTGCCCCTCGACCCGGCGTACCCTTCCGAGCGCCTGGAGTTTATGCTGCGCGACTCGGGCGCCCGGCTGCTGCTAACCGCAGCGGGGGGCCTGCCCGCCCTGGCCGCTGGCCCACCCCAGCTGCTGCTGGACGAGGCCCTCGCCGCCGCCGCCGCGCTGCCGGACGCGGCCCCTACCCCCCTCGCCAGCCCCGACGACCTGTGCTACGTGCTCTACACTTCGGGCTCGACGGGCCAGCCGAAGGGCGTGGCCATTACGCACCGCAACGTGGTCAATTTTCTGACCAGTATGCAGCGCGAGCCCGGCATAACGCCAGCCGACAGACTATTGGCCATCACCACTATCTCGTTTGATATTGCCGGGCTGGAGCTGTTTCTGCCGCTGGTGAGCGGGGCCACGGTGGTGCTGGCCGACGCCTACTCGGCCCGCGACGGGCGCGCCCTGCTGCACCTGCTCGAAGCCGAGCAGATTACCTTGCTGCAAGCCACGCCCTCGACCTGGCAGTTGCTGCTGGCCGCGGGCTGGGAAAAGCCCCTGCCGCTGGTGGCGTTGTGCGGCGGCGAGCCCCTACCCCTCGCCCTCGCCCGCAGCCTGCAAGCCAGGTGCCTGGCCCTGTGGAATATGTATGGCCCCACGGAAACGACCATCTGGTCGGCGGTGCAGCGCATTGCGCCCGACGCGGCG
The DNA here is from genome assembly GCA_964657755.1 of uncultured Rhodanobacter sp. GTDB lineage: Bacteria > Bacteroidota > Bacteroidia > Cytophagales > Hymenobacteraceae > Hymenobacter. Next base: position 36,386 of record CAZZWL010000005.1, on the reverse strand, counting down.
GCCATTACCGTGGGCCGGCCCATCGCCAACACCCAGCTCTACGTGCTGGATGCGCTGGGCGAGCCCGTGGCACCCGGTACGGCCGGCGAGCTCTACATCGGGGGCGTGGGGGTAGCGCGCGGCTACTGGCAGCGCCCCATACTCACGGCCGAACGCTTTGTGGCCGACCCTTTTACCTCCGAAAATGGCGCCAGCCTGTACCGCACCGGCGACGCGGCCGTGCTGCTCGCCAACGGCGAAGTGCAGCTGCAAGGCCGCCTCGACGAGCAGCTGAAGCTGCGCGGCCACCGCATCGAGCCCGGCGAGATTGAGGCCCACCTCACCCGGCTCGACGGCATTCGGCAGGCAGTGGTGGTGGCGCAGGAGCGCACCGCCGGCGATGAGCGCCTGGTGGCTTACCTCGTGCTTGCGGGGCCCGTGGCCCCGGCGGCGCTGGCCGCCCAGCGCGCCAGCTGGCAGCTAGCCTTGCACGCCCACTTGCCTACCTACTTGGTGCCGAGCGAGTTTGTGGTGCTCGACGCCCTACCCCTGCTACCCAATGGCAAGACCGACCGGCCGGCCCTGCGGCAGCGGACCGCCGCGCCAGCAGCCACCATTACGGCCGCCGTGGGCTTCGTGGCGCCGCGCACCAACGTGGAGCAGCTGGTAGCCGATAGCTGGCGCGAAGCCTTGAAAATCACTGAAATCGGGGTTTTTGATGACTTCTTCGACTTGGGTGGGCATTCACTCATCGCGGTGCAAGTGATGGCGCGCCTCGAAAAAGTGACCGGCAAGCGCCTACCCCTGGCGGCGCTGTTTACGCACCCCACGGTGGCCGCGCTGGCCCTGCTGGTGCAGCGCGATGGCAGCAAGGCCATTACCTGGAATTCGCTGGTACCCATCAAGCCCAAGGGCACTAAGGCGCCACTCTACATCGTGCACGGCGCGGGCATGAACGTACTGCTATTCAACGCCCTAGCGCGAAATATGGACGCCGACCAGCCCGTCTACGGCCTGCAGGCGCGGGGCCTCAATGGCGTAGATGACCCTCTGGACCGCATCGAGGATATGGCCGCGCACTACCTGGCGGCCATTCGAGCGCAAAACCCCGAGGGGCCCTACGCGCTGGCCGGCTTCTCGTTTGGCGGCCTCATTGCCTTTGAGATGGCCCGGCAGCTGCTGGCGATGGGCAAGCGCGTGCAGTTTTTAGGCATGTTCGATACCTACGCCTATCAGTCGAACTACCATTTACCCCGCTTTAAGCGCTTGGCTAAGAATAGCTTAAATACCCTCAAAAAAACCGTGTACACGCTGGGGCTGCTGGCCAAACAACCGGGCCGCACGCTGGCCTACCAGCGCGAGCAGCTGCGGTTCAAGCTGGGTGGCGTGCTGGGCCGGCTGGGTCTAACCATCAAGTGGCAGCCGAATTTTGGCTACCCCCCCCTGGTGGATTGGATGAACGAGCTGGCCTGGCGGCGCTACGCGCTGGCGCCGGCCCCCGTGGCCATCGAGCTGTTTCGGGCCAGCCGCCGCACCTTTTACATGCCCGATTTTGAGTTTCTGGGCTGGCAGCCTTTTGCCCTGAAAGGTATTACCGTCCACGACATGCCCGGCGAGCACAGCTACATGTTTGCCCCGCCCAATGACCAGGAATTTGCCGCCATTTTACAAGCCCGCTTAGATGCCGCCGCCCGCTAATTTGATGATAACGCTACCCCCTACCCCCCTCGCCGCTACCAGCTGGCACGCCGGCTACGAAGCCCCGCAGCTAGCTAACATCCTGGTAGTTTACCGCCTCGCGGTGGCCGATTTTGCCGGGCGCGAGCCAGCCCTCACTACCCTGCTGACGCCCGCCGAGCAGCAGCAGGCGGCCCGCTACGCCCGCCCCGCCGACCAGCTGCGCTTTCGGGTGGGGCGCGGCGGCCTGCGCTACTTGCTGGGGCAGCGGCTGGGGCAGCCACCGGCCACCATCGCGCTGCGGGCCGGCCGCTTTGGCAAGCCGCAGCTGGCCGAGCCGGCCGGCGTGCACTTCAACGTGGCGCACTCGGGCGACTGGGTAGTGGTGGCGCTGGCCGCCCGCGAAATCGGGATTGACCTAGAGCAAATAGTGCCCGATTTTGACTTTGCTGACGTGGCTGCCCAACGCTTTAATTCCCCCGAGCGCCGCTTGTTGGCCCTGAGCCACGAACCGCAACTAGCCTTTTACCACCTCTGGACGCAGCTCGAAGCGCGGGCCAAAGCCAGCGGCCTCGGCCTCGGCGATGAGGAGCTGCGGCCGGCCGCCATCGGCTACCCCGCCGCCCAGTGGACCGTCCAAAACTTTAGCCTGATTCCGGGCCACCCCGGCGCCCTGGCCTACCCGGCCGACTGGCAGCCGGTCATCCAGTTTCGCAGCCTGGACGCCCGCCTTTTTAGCTGATTTATAGTAACTTACACGTAAACGCCGCCCCGCCGACTGGTAGTTGGCGGGGCGGCGTTTACATGTATTTTGTGGTTGCTTTCGGGCCCGGTAGCCGGGCCCGAAGGCGGCAAGGCAGGCTATTGCTGAGTAGCTGGGGTACTTCGACGGTTGGGGGTCGCGCTTGCGTATATTTCGTTATGCTACGCACCAACCTCATCACCATCGACCCGGAAATTACGGGCGGCACGCCGGTTTTTACGGGTACACGGGTGCCAATCCAGGCGCTATTCGACTACCTGGGGGGCGATGAGCCGCTCACGATGTTTCTCTACGACTTTCCCAGTGTAACGCGCGAGCAGGCCAAGGGCGTGTTGCAGGCGGCGCAGGCGGCCTTGCTACCCGCCGCTTTTCACGTAGCGCCGGCCCAGATTGATTTTTCTTTCGCCGACAAGTTGCCGCCCCGTGAAGCTGCTGCTTGACGAACAACTTCCCCGGCGGCTATCGCATCGCTTGGTGCCGCTGCACGATGCGCTAACCGTGCAGGACATGGACTGGCGCGGCAAGAAAAACGGCGAGTTGCTGAAGCTGCTGGTTGAACACCAATTCGAGGCTTTTCTGACGGCAGATAAGAAAATGCGCTACGAGCAGAACTGGCAGCGCTACACCATCCCAGTCATTTTTCTCGATGTGCCCAACCTGAAATACGACACGGTGAAACAGCTGGTACCACAGGTGCTGGCGCTGCTCGCGCAGTCGGGGCTGGCGGGTGGCGTGCATGTGGTTTAGGTTACTGCAACTTCTTGACATAGAAATGCAAAGCTGATAGCGCGTTAACGCAGTGTTCGCTCCAGTGCGCGTCAAAATCAAATTTCAAATGCCAGAGAGCAATTTCCTCACAATCCTCTTTTCCTAGACCAAAAATCATTAGGCTGCATTTCAAGTCTTTATAGATATCGCCCAAGTCGTCAAGTAGGTCGCCGCATACGGGTATCGTATCGAGGTCATTTGTTGGGTCGAACACGTGCCAATAGTAGCGGGCGCTGCCCAATTGCTCAGCTACTGAGAATAGAACCGCTTGAAAATCAGTGAGTGATAATTTCTCCTCGTATTCCTTTTCCGATTGCAAATCGACCAACGGCATAGCCTGTGCGGCAGTGTAGAGCCGCAACAAGTGCAAGCGAGCAGCTTCCAGAAATTCGAGTGTAGTCAGGCCGTTACTTTCTTCCAAGAATAGGCAAAAATGGCCAGCCACTTCATAATACCTCGCAAATTCGAAAGTATACCTAACTTCTTTGCAGGAAAAATACTTACTCACTACTTAAACGCCTGAATACCCGTAATATCTGCCCCCGTAATGAGCAGGTGAATGTCGTGCGTGCCTTCATAAGTCACCACCGACTCCAGGTTCATCATGTGGCGCATGATGGGGTATTCGCCCGTGATGCCCATGCCGCCGTGAATCTGGCGGGCCTCGCGGGCTACGTGCAGGGCCATCTCCACGGAGTTGCGCTTGGCCATCGAGATTTGGGCGCTGGTGGCTTTGCCTTCGTTCTTGAGCACGCCCAGGCGCCAAGTCAGGAGTTGAGCTTTGGTGATTTCGGTAATCATCTCGGCCAATTTCTTCTGCTGGAGCTGGAAGCTGGCGATGGGCTTGCCGAACTGCTCGCGCTGGAGCGAATATTTTAGAGCCGACTCGTAGCAGTCGATGGCCGCGCCGATGGCGCCCCAGGCAATGCCGAAGCGGGCCGAGTCGAGGCAGCTGAGCGGGCCCTTCAGGCCTTCCACGTTGGGTAGGATGTTCTCTTTCGGGATGAGGACGTTATCAAACACCAGCTCGCCGGTGATGCTGGCGCGCAGGCTCCATTTGTTGTGGATTTCGGGGGTGGTGAAGCCCGCCATGCCGCGCTCCACGAGAACGCCTTTGATGCGGCCCTGCTCGTTTTTGGCCCACACTACGGCTACCTGGCACTCGGGCGAGTTCGATATCCAGAGCTTGGCGCCGTTGAGCACGTAGTGGTCGCCCTCGGTGCGGATGTTGGTGGTCATGCCGCCGGGGTTCGAGCCGTGGTCGGGCTCGGTGAGGCCGAAGCAGCCCAGCCACTCGCCACTGGCCAGCTTGGGCAAAAACTTGCGCCGCTGCGCCTCCGAGCCGTACTGGTAGATGGGGAACATCACCAGCGAGCCCTGCACCGAGGCCGTGGAGCGCATGCCGGAGTCGCCGCGCTCAATCTCCTGCATGATAAGCCCGTAGCTGATGTAGTCGAGGCCGCCGCCGCCGTATTCCTGCGGAATGGTGGGGCCGAACGCGCCCACGTCGCCAAACTTGCGCACGATTTCCGAAGGGAAATGCGCGTCCTGCGCCCACTTTTCAATGTTGGGCGAAATCTCCTTTTTGACGAAGTCGCGGATGCTCTGGCGCACCAGGATATTCTCCTCGGTGAGCAGGCCGTCGAGGTCAAAATAGTCGGTGAAGCCGTTGGCGTTGGTGCTGCCTTTTTGGGCGGTGTGGGCTTTGGCTTCGGGCGAGAGGACGTCGGCGATGGAGGACATGGGCGGGGCGAGGTAGGGTTTAAGCAAATGTAGCGCGGACTTTTAGTCCGCTCCCACCCGCAAAACCCCGGCGCGCCCTTGCTAGTGCCCTAACGGCCCCGCCCCGCCCACTGAATATGGACGCAGATTACGAAGTCCGCGCTGCTTCTACCGTCAATGTGATTTCCTGCCCTACCCCCCCCGCGTAGCCCGAAGGCGCGGCCACCTCCACCTCGGCGCCGCCGGGCAGCCGCACGCGTAGGCCGCCGCCGGGCAGCGCAGCCACCACGCGCCCGGCCACCGTGGCGGGGGTAGGCGGGGCAGCGGGTGGCCCCAGGCGGCGCACCTGGCCCAGGTCCAGCTCCAGCACGCGGGTGGCGAGGCGGGCTATTTCGGCCGGGTCGTGGCTGATGAGGATGGTGGTGAGTTCGAAGCGCTGGTGCACGTCGGCCAGCACTTGCTGGAGGCGCAGGCGAATGGGCAGGTCGAGGGCCGAGAGGGGCTCGTCGAGCAGCAGCAGGCGCGGGCGGCGGGCCAGGGCGCGGGCCAGCGCCACCCGCTGCTGCTGCCCGCCCGAAAGCAGCGCCGGCCGGCGCTCGGCTAGCTCAGCCAACTCCAGCATTATCAATAATTCGCTGACCAACTGCTTATTGCCAGCCTGACCCCCGGCGGCAAATGCCAGGTTCTCGCGCACCGTCATGTTCGGAAACAGCGCGTAGTCCTGAAACACGAAGCCCAGCGGGCGGCGCTGCGGCGGCAGCCACCGGCGGCGTGCGCCGTCGTACCAGGTTTGTTCCTCGCAGCGCACGAAGCCCGCGTCGGGCCGGTCGAGGCCGGCCAGCAGGCGCAGTAGCGTGGTTTTGCCGGCGCCCGAGGGGCCGCTGAGGGCCAGCAGCTCGCCGGGGGGTAGGGCCAGGGCCACGTCGAGGGTGCGCGGGCCGGCGGCGGTGTGCAGCGCTTTGCGGAGGTGAAAATCGAGCACGGCAGTTACGACAGGCGGGCTTCGCGCTTACTAAACCAATACAACGCCACCAGCACCGCGAAGGCCAGCCCCAACAGCGTGAGCGCGTAGGCATTAGCCTGGGCGTAGTGCAGGCTTTCGACCTCGTCATAAATGGCGATGGACGCCACGCGGGTGCGGCCCGGCAGGTTGCCGCCAATCATCAGCACCACCCCAAACTCGCCCAGCGTGTGGGCAAAGGTGAGCACCGCGCCGTTGAGCAGGGCGGGCTTCATATTGGGCAGCAGCACGCGCCAGAGCGTGGTAAAGCGCGACTTGCCTAGCGTGGCCGCCGCCTCGGCCAGCGAGCGCGGCAGCTGCCGAAACCCGGCCTGCAACGGCTGCACCATAAACGGCAGGCTATACACCAGCGACCCCGCCAGGATACCCGGAAACGTGAAGTTCAAACTCAGCCCTAGCTGGTTAATCAAAAACCGCCCCAGCGCCGTGCTGTCGCTGAAAGCCAGCAGCAGGTAAAACCCGATGACCGTGGGCGGCAGCACCAGCGGCAGGCTCACCACCGCCTCCAGCAGCGGGCGCAGGCGGCTGCGCGAGCGCGCCAGCCCGTAGGCCAGGGGTAGGCCCAGCGCCAGCAGCAGCACCGTGGTGCAGGCCGCCAGCGCCAACGTGAGGCGGAGAGTTTGCCAGTAGTCGGGGGGCAAGGGGGTAGGGATTATAGATTAATAAACGGCTGTCATTGCGAGCAAAGCGCGGCAATCGCACCAGAACGACATTCGCACGATTCTGTTCTGGTGCGATTGCCGCGCTTCGCTCGCAATGACGGATGGCATTTTTTATAAGCCGAAGCCATACTTCTTTAATGCCTGCCGAGCGGCCGGACTGGCCATAAAAGTCGCAAATGCCGTAGCCGTGGCGTTGCCGTTGGCGCGCTTCAGCACTACGAAGCTTTGCTGCAAGGGCGAGTGCGCGGCGGCCGGAATGAGGTAGAACCGACCCGCCCGGCGCAGCTCGGGGCTGAGGGCCAGGGCGTAGGCCAGCAGCCCCGCATCGGCGGCGCCGGTGGCGGCGTATTGGGCCGCCTGGCCGATGTTTTCGCCCAGCACCAACTTGGGTTTTACCTGGTCGTAGAGTTTATAGTGGCGCAGCACTTCTTCGGCGAGGCGGCCGTAGGGCGCGTGGGTGGGGTTGGCGATGGCTACGTGCTGCACCTGGGGGGCCAGCAAAGTGTTGATACCTTTAGTACTGGGATTCAGCTTCTTGCTCCACAGTACCAGCCGGCCCAGGGCGTAGGGCCGCGGCGCGCCGGCCGTGAGGCCCGCCGCTTGCAGGCGCTTGGGGTAGTCGCTATCGGCTGAGAAGAAGATATCGAACGGCGCGCCGTGGCTGAGCTGCTCGTAGAACTTGCCCGATGAACCGTATACGGCCGTCACCCTGGCCTGCGGGTGCTGGCGGTTGAATAGCGTGACCAGCGAATCGAGCACGTACTTTAAATCGGCAGCGGCGGCAATGGTGACGCCGGGCGCGGCGGGGGGGGTAGGGACCGCCGCAGCAGATAACCAGCTACTCAGCAGCAGGCAGGCAAAAAGGAATCGAAGCATGTGGGAGCGGTACCGTTATATCCACAAAGATACAGCCCTGCCTCAGCCCTTGGGTTCCCTTAGCGGTCACCTTACCCCCTAGCCCCCTCGCCTTGGGGAGAGGGGGGACTAGTGCTAATTCTAGTAAGTAGAATTTAGAGCCAATACTAAAAACTAGTCCCCCCTCTCCCCAAGGAGAGGGGGCTAGGGGGTGAGGTGACCGCTAGGGCACTACCAGCGCAAATTCACCGAGGCCAGGAAGTTCTGCCGGGCCTGCGGGTAGTAGTAGCTGAAATACTGCGCCTGCCCGCCGCTCACGTAGCCGTAGGTGTAGCCATTGTTGACGTAGGTGGCGCCGAGCACGTTATTGAGCACGGCGGCCAGCTCGATTTCGCGGAAGCCCAGCGCCGAGGGGTGCCAGAGGTAGCGGACGCGCACATCCTGCACGTAGTAGGCCGGAATGCTGCGGCTGTCGGTGGCCGTGTTGTCGAGGTACTGGCGGCTAGCGTAGCGGGCCAGCGTGGCCAGGCGCAGGCCGGGTAGCACCTCGTACTCAAGGGTATAGGCGAAGGTGAGGGCGGGCGAAAACGAGATGTCGGTTTGCTTGAACGCGGTGCCGCGCTCGCCGCCGTTGTCGTAGTCGGCCAGGTAGTCGGTGTAGTTGTTGATTTTGTTGCGGCTGATGGTGGCCGTGGGGCTGAAGGTGAGACCTTTGGCCAGTTGCGCTGCAGCTTGCAACTCGATGCCAGTGCGGTACGAGTCGCGCACGTTGGTGTGGATGGGGTTGCCCACGTCGTCGAGGTGGCCGCTCAGCACGAGCTGGTCGCGGTAGAGCATCAGGTAGTAGTTGGCCGACCACTGGAAGGCGCCGGTGGTGCGGCGCAGGCCCACTTCCACGTTGTGCAGCTTCTCGGCGGTGGGGCGGCGCTCGGCGGGCGTATCGGTGTAGTCGGTGCGGGTAGGCTCGCGCTGGGCCAGGGCGTAGGAGGCGTAGGCCGCCACGGCCGGCGACACTTGGTAAGTGAGCCCGCCCTTGGGATTCAAGAAGTTGAAGTTGATGGTTTGCTGGCTCTTGCCGCCGTTGGGGCTGCCGTCGGGCGCAAATAGCTCGTAGGCCACGTGCCGAAACTGCACGTCGCCGAAGGCCGACAGGTTTTCGCCCAGCGCCACCGTGGCGCGGGCGTAGGTGTTCACGTCGAGCTTGTGGGCATTGGGCTCCGAATAATAGGGCGTGCCGCTCTCGGGGATATTGTTGCCGCGCTGGGCCCAGGTCAGCTCGTCGAAGTGCTGGCCGCGGTAGCCCACCACCGCGCCGCCCAGCGTGGCCTCGGTGAGCACGCCGCCGGCCGCAGGCCGCAACTGCAAGGCATAAGTAGCGCCGTAGAGGTCGGTTTTGAGCCAGCGGCGGCGGATAACGTCGGTGGTCGTGAGCGTGTCGAAACCGCCGCCCGTGCGCGGCTGGTACACCGGCCCCGAAATACCGTACATGGCAAAGCCCTGGTTGGCTTTGTACTCCTCGTAGTAGCCGCCGCCGCGCGTCCAGAAGGGCGTCACGCTCAGATTCAGCTTCGAGGATAACTGCCTTGAAATCAGAAATTGATAGTAATCCTGCTGGTAATTATCGGTCTGGTTTTTATAGGCCGGCAGGTGCTGGCCGTAGTCGGTGCCGGCCTCGTTGTAGCGGCGTTTTTTGGTCAGCAGCGAGTCGGCCAGGCCGTACCAGGCCTGATAGGTGGTTTCGTAGCCCGTGATGACGAGCGCGCGCAGCAGCGTCTTTTCATCCGAGTACGTGCCGGCCAGGTACAGCGACTTCAGGTTTGATGAGGCGCGGTCCACGTAGCCGTCGCTCTGCACCCGCGAGGCGCGGGCATCCACCGTGAAGTGGCCGTTGAGCAGGCCGGTGCCGGCGGCCACGGTCGTTTTCCAGGTGCCAAACGAGCCGGCCGAGTTGTTGAGCTCGGCGTAGGCTTTCGGCCGCAGGCCCAGGGTTTCCACGTTCAGGCTGGCCCCGAAAGCGCCCGCGCCGTTGGTACTAGGGCCCGCGCCGCGCTGCACCTGAATGCTCTGGACAGAGCTGGCCAGGTCGGGCAAATCGACGAAAAACACGCCGTGGCTCTCGGCCTCATTCACCGGCACGCCGTTGAGCGTCACGTTGATGCGGGTGCCGTCGGTGCCCCGGATGCGCAGGGCGGTGTACCCTACCCCCGTGCCGGCGTCCGAAGTCGTGACCACGCTCGGCGTCTGGTCGAGGAGGTAGGGCAGGTCCTGGCCAAAGTTGCGGGCTTGCAATTGCTCGCGGCTCACGTTCTGGTAGGTGGTGGCGGTGCGCTCGTTGGCGCGGGTGGCCGTCACCACTGCCTCGGGCGTGAGGTTGCGGGCGGTGCGCAGGGCCAGCGGCGCCAGCTGCTGGGCTTCGGCCTGGCCTTGCAGCGGCTGGCTACTGGTTTCGAAGCCCACGAAACGCACTTGCAGCGTGTGCGCGCCGGCCGGCACGGCGGGCAGCCGGAAGCGGCCGGCGGCATCGGTGGTGGCGCCCAGGGTGGGCTGGTCGGCCAGGAGCACGGTGGCACCGGCGAGGGGCGCGCCGGTTTGGGCATCGGTGAGCTGGCCCGACACGGGGCCTTGCGCCCGCGCCGGGGCGGCCGCCAGCGCCAGCAGCGCTACGCCCGCCAAAAGGGTAGTTTTCAACAGATAGACTGTGGATAAGTGACACGCGCCCCCGCGCCAGGGGTCGGCGCGGGGGCAGAAGCGTTTGCGGATTGTTTGTTCCCTGCGCCGGCATTACCCGGTTCAGGTTCGATGGGTGTCATCTCAGCCGGCCCAAAAAAATTTCGAGTCAGCACCCCTAAACAGGCCGCAAAGATACGCCCGGCGGCGGGGGCACCCTTTTTGGCGAGCAACTGCCCGGCGCGGCCGGCCGTTGCTTTAGCATTTGCTGAGCATCAGCTAACTTAGCTACTGCGTGGGGCAGCGCGCAACGCGGCACCCGGCATTTGCGTTGCCTGCGTGGGCTCCGCGCATCTTTTCTGGCTCGTGTTTTCCGTCGCTTCCGGCTTCTATATCTACCGTTCCGCCTTATGCATCAGTTACTTTTTGCCCTGGTTATGCTCGCGGTGTTCACGCTGTTTATGGTGATGCCGCGCCGCCGCAGCCGGCCCCCTACCCCCCCGCCATCCAACGACGACGATGGCGGCGGCGAGCCCCACGAGCCCGGCCTGCCCGACCTCGACCTGCCCCCCGGCATCTCGCGCCCCATCAACGACTGGGAGCCCGATTACAACCGCCGCCGGCCGGTGGAGGTGTAGCTTTTGAGTGTATCGACTGAGTCAAAAAATAGAGAACGTCATGCTGAGCTTGTCGAAGCATCTCTACCGCATCGTTTGGATGTCGTTCGGTAGAGATGCTTCAACAAGCTCAGCATGACGTTCTTTTTATTCATAAGCCTATGTCTCTCAGACTTATAAATTACCCAATCTCCATCGAGTAGCTGGTTTCAAATTCCTGGCTCGGGGCCAGGGTCAGGATGCCTTCTTTATCGCGCAATTCCTGCGGCTCGCCCACGGGGCTGGCCACGCCCTGCCAGGGCTCGATGCACACGAATTGGGCGCCGGGCCCTTTGGTCCAGAGGCCGAGGTAGGGAAAGCCGTCGAACCGCATGCGCACGAAGGGGCCGGTGTTGTCGGCTTTTTGCAGGGTGAGGCGGGTAAAGTCGAAGTGGCTGAACACCAGCGCGTCGTCGGCAAACAGTTCGTAGGTGAGGGGTAGGGAATGCTGGCCGGCGATTACGGGCGCGGTTTCGCCGCTGCGCAGGCCGCCGCGCAGCAGCTGGCGGCGCAGGCTCACGGGGTGGTCGAAGTGGAAAGCATAGTCCGCGAACTGCTCGCCGGCTTCGGGCCGCAGCGGGCAGTTGAACGCCGGGTGCGCCCCGATGCTAAACAGCAGCTCGTGCGGCGCGGCGGCGGGGTTGCGCACGTGCCAGCCCACGGTGAGCACGCTGCCGCGCAGCTCGTAGCGCACGCGCAGCTCAAACTCAAACGGGTAAATAGCTTTGCTCTCCGCGCTGGCCATGAGCTGAAACGTGAGGCTGGTCGCATCCTGCAAAATGAGCTGGAACTCCTGGTCGCGGGCGAAGCCGTGCTGCGGCAACTTATACGCCTGCCCCTCGTATAAGTACGTGTCACTGGGCACTTTACCCACGATGGGAAACAGCAGTGGCGCGTGGCGGCCCCACTGCGCGGGGTCGGCCTGCCACATATACTCCAGGCCGGTGGCCAGGCTGGTAAAGCTGGTGAGTTCGGCGCCTTTCAGGGCTATTTCGACGCGGGCGGTGGCGGAGGTGAGGGTCGGCATTTTTTCAATTAGCAATGAGCAGTGAACAAGGAGCAATTGTCGGCTATCAAACGGCGGAAAGGGCCGCCACGGCCGCCACGGCCTGCGCCAGGCGCTGCGCGGGCGGGCCGCCGACCTCCGCAAACGGCCAGCCGCGCCGCTGCAATTCTTCCCGGTACAAGGTATAAAAGTGCCAGCGCTGGGCCGGGTCGGGGTGCTCGCGCTGCGGGTCGGGCGTCCAGGGCAGGTCGGGCGCCAGCAGCAAGGTAAGGGCGTAGCGCGGCTTGGCCAATTCGGCCAGCACCCAGGCCGGGCAGGTGCCAAAGGCATTTTCGGCCCAGATTTTAATAACCAGCAAATCGGTATCGCAAAAGAGCAGCCGGGTAGCTAGCGGGGCCGCCGCGTCTTCGGCCGCCAGTTGGCCGTGGGCAATGGCTTCGAGGTCGGGCAGGGCGTAGGCGGGGCCGTTTTCTTCTAAATAATGCCGGGCAAACTCGGGCACGAACACGGTGCCGTAGTGCGCGGCCAGCTGCGCGGCCAGCGTAGACTTGCCCGCCGATTCGGGGCCGGTGAGGGAGATGCGCCGCATACAAAAACCCGCTAGGCCGCTGTGGGCTTGCCTCGCATATCGCGCCGCCATTCCCAGTAGCCGTAGGCGGCCAGCGCCAGGTACAGGGCGTAGAGCAAGCTGGTGGGGTAGAGCTGCTTGGCCCAGAGAATGGGCACGTAAATGAAATCGACCAGCAGCCAGAGCCACCAGTTTTCGAGGCGCTTGCGCATGAGCAAAAACTGCGCGGCGATGCTGGTGCCGGTGGTGAAGCTGTCCCAGAACGGAAACGTGGAATCGGTGTGGTGGCCCAGGTAGTAGCCCGAGGCCAGGGTGTAGGCCAGCACGAAGGCGGCCGTGAGGGCCCACTCGATGGGCGTGACGTGCGTCACGGGCAGCTCCGTATCGCCCCGGCCGCCGTGGCGCCACGCGTACCAGCCGTAGGCGCTGAGCGCAATGAAAATCCCTTGCAGGCCGCTGTCCGAATACAGCCCCTGCCGGTAGTAAATGACCACGTAGAGCAGGCAGCTGAAGATGGCCACCGGAAAATTGAGCAGCGACTCGCGGGCCGCCAGCCACACGCAGGCAAAGCCCGTGAGCACGGCCGCCCACTCCAGGCCCGTGGTGGCGCGCACGGCGGCCAGGATGTCGGTGGGCAGGGTGGCAAGCGAAAACAGGAGCATACGGCAGAGGCAGAAAAGCCGCGCAAGGTAGCCGGCCGGGGTACTTTTGCCCCCATGCTGCCCGACATCACCCCCGCCGCCCTGCACGCCCGCCTCGCGACCGGCGAAGACATCCAGCTCATCGACGTGCGCGAGGAAATGGAGTTTGACTACTGCCGCATCGCGGGCAGCGTGCTCGTGCCGCTGGGCGAAGTGCCGCGCCGGGCGGGTGAAATCCGGGCCGAAGGGCCGGTGGTGCTCATCTGCCACCACGGGGTGCGCTCGGCGCAGGCGCTGGGCTACTTGCAGCACCGCCTGGGCCGCGAAAATCTGCTTAACTTACGAGGTGGCATCGACGCCTGGAGCCACGAGGTGGACGCCAGCGTGGCGGTGTATTAAGGACAAACTACTCCCTTCCCTGACTCCCTTCCCATGCCCGCCCCCACCCTTGCCGACCGCCTGGCCCTGCGCGAGCGCCCCACCGGCTCGCCGCTGATGCACCAGGAATGGGGCGACCTGCTGTTTATGCACTGGCCGGTGCCAGCCGAGCTTATTCAGCCTCTCCTACCCCCCCGCCTGGCGGTGGACGTGCACGACGGCATGGCGTGGCTGGCGGTGGTGCCCTTCCGGATGTGGGACGTGCGCAGCCGCGTGACGCCGCCCGTGCCCGGCGTGCGCGAGTTTCTGGAGCTGAACGTGCGCACCTACGTGCACCTCGATGGCGTGCCGGGCGTATGGTTTTTCTCGCTCGATGCCAGCAACCCGCTGGCGGTGTGGGCGGCGCGCACGTTTTTTCACCTACCCTATTTCCGGGCGCAGCTCAAAATGGAGCGGCCCGCCGCCAACGAGCTGCACTACGTGGGCCACCGCGTGCACAACGGCGCGCCCGAGGGCCACTTTGCCGCCACCTGGCGGGTGGGCGCGGCCCTACCCCCCGCCGAGCCCGGCTCGCTGGCGTTTTTCCTCACCGAGCGCTACTGCCTCTACGCGGCGGGCGGCATGGGGCCAGGGCACGGCGACAAGCTCTACCGGGGCCGCATCGCGCACACTTCCTGGCCGTTGTACGAAGTGGAGCTGCTGAACTGCACCTCTGATTTGGTGGAAGGCCACGGCTTGCCTACCCCCCCTGGGGCGCCGGTGCTGCACGCGGGCGGCCACGTGAGCGTGGACTTGTGGCGCCTGCGGCGGGTGTAATTTTGGCGGGTGTCCGCTGCCTTCCGCTTACCCCCCCTGCCCGATTTACCCGTTGTAGCCGCCCTGCCCGAGCTGCTGGCGGCCCTCGAAACCAGCCCGCGCGCCGTGCTGGAAGCGCCGCCCGGCGCGGGCAAAACCACGGTAGTGCCGCTGGCGCTGCTGGGGGCTGCCTGGCGCCCGGCCGACCAGAAAATCCTGGTGCTGGAGCCGCGGCAGCTGGCCGCCCGCGCCGCCGCCGCCCGCCTGGCCCAGCTGCTGGGCGAGCCCGTGGGCCGCACCGTGGGCTACCGCGTGCGCCTCGACAGCAAAGTGAGCGCCGCCACCCGCATCGAGGTGATTACCGAAGGAATATTGACCCGGATGCTGCAAGACGACCCCGCGCTGGAAGACGTGGCCTGCGTGGTATTCGACGAGTTTCACGAGCGCAGCCTGAACGCCGACCTGGGCCTGGCGCTGGCCCTGGACGCGCAGGCCGTGCTGCGGCCCGAGCTGCGCATCGTGCTGATGTCGGCTACCCTGGAAGCGCAGCGGCTGGGGCAGTGGCTGCCCGCGCCGGTGGTGAGCAGCGCCGGCTTTTTGTTTCCCATCGACACCGTGTACCTCGACCCGCGCCGGGCCGCCGCGCTGCCCAACAAGCCTGGCGAGCGGCTGGCCGAGACCGTGCCCGGCCAGGTGCGCGCGGCGCTGGCGGCCCACGAAGGCGACGTGCTGGTATTCCTGCCCGGCGTGGCCGATTTGCAGCGCGTGGCCCGCCGGCTCGACGGCGCCCTACCCCCCCTCACCGACCTGCACCTGCTGCACGGCGAGCTGCCGCTCGAAACCCAGGATGCCGCCCTGCGCCCCGCCCCGGCCGGCCGCCGCAAGGTTATCCTGGCCACCAGCATTGCCGAAACCAGCCTCACCATCGAGGGCGTGCGGGTGGTGATTGACGGGGGCTTTGCGCGGGTGCCGCGCTTTGCGCCCCGCACCGGTTTCACCTCGCTCGAAACCGTGCCCGTGGCCCGCGCCGCCGCCGACCAGCGCCGGGGCCGCGCCGGCCGCCTGGCCCCCGGCACCTGCTACCGCCTCTGGACTGAGGCCGAGCACCACCAGCTGCCCGCCCACCGCCCGCCCGAAATCCAGACCGCCGACCTCAGTGGCCTGGTGCTGGAGCTGGCCCTGTGGGGCGCCAGTGACCCCGCCAGCCTGCGCTGGCTCGATGTGCCGCCGGCCGCCGCCGTGGCCCAGGCCACCTCTCTTTTAGGGCGCTTGGGCGCCCTAAAAGAGAATGAGGAATTTAGAATAGGGAATGAAGAATTACTTCTTGCGGAAACGCCGGATAATGCTGACAACAATTCTTCATTCCTAATTTCTAATTCCAAATTATCCCCCACCGCCCACGGCCGGCAGCTGGCCAAGCTGGGGCTGCCGCCGCGCCTGGGGCACCTGGTGGTGCGCGGCGCGGCGCTGGGCCACGGCCCGGCCGCCGCCGCCTTGGCCGCCCTGCTGGCCGAGCGCGACCTGCTGCGCTGGGGTATGCCCCACGACCCGCGCCCCCTACCCCCCGACCTGCGCCTGAGGCTGGAAGCGCTGGCCAGCGGCCGGGCGCCCCTGGCTGGCTTGGCGCTGCACCACGCCACCTTGCAGCGCGTGCGCGACGTGGCCCGCCACCTGCAAGGTCGGCTGGGTAGCCGCCAAGAAGCCCTACCCCCCGCGCAACTGCTGAGCGCGCCCGTGGGCTTGCTCACGGCGCTGGCCTACCCCGACCGGCTGGCTCAGCGCGAGGCGCCCGACCGCCTGCGCCTCGTGACCGGCCAGCGCGTGAGCCTGCGCACGGAGGACGTGGACCCGCAGGCCGAGTTTTTTGCGGTGGCGCACTTGGCGGGCCAGGGCAATGCCCCCCGCGCCGCCCTGGCCGCGCCCCTCGACCGCGAAGAGCTGGAAACGGCTTTCGCCGAGCAAATAATGACCACCGAGGAAGTGCGCTTCGACCCCGCCACCCAGCGCGTGACGGGCCGCCGCGTGCGCCGCCTGGGCGCGCTGCTGCTGGAAGAAAAAGTCATCGGCCAGCCCCAGGCCGAGCTGGTGGCCCAGGCGCTGCTCAGCTATTTGCAAGAAGCGGGGCTGGATAAGCTGAACTGGACGCCCGCCGCCCGCCAGCTGCAGCAGCGGCTGGAATTTCTGCGGCAGCATTTTGGGGAAGCGGCGGCCGACTGGCCCGCTTTCGATGAAGCAGCCTTACTGGCCGACTTGCCCGCTTGGCTCGGGCCGCACCTGACCGGCCTCAAGAGCCTCGACCAGGTGCAGCGCCTCGACCTGCTGGAGCCGCTGCTGGCCCGGCTGCCCGGCGGCTGGGCCCAGCGCCAGGAGCTCGACCGCCTGGCCCCTACCCACCTCGAAGTGCCCAGCGGCTCGCACGTGGCCCTCGACTACCAGGACCCCGCCGCGCCGGTGCTGGCCGTGAAGCTGCAGGAATTGTTTGGCCTCACCGAGACGCCCACCGTGGCGGGGGGTAGGGTGCCGCTGCTGCTGCATTTGCTGTCGCCGGGCGGCCGGCCGGCGCAGGTCACGCGCGACCTGCGCAGCTTCTGGGAGAAGGGCTATTTTGAGGTGCGCAAAGACCTCAAAGGCCGCTATCCGCGCCACCCCTGGCCCGACGAGCCCATGAAGCATATCCCTACCAAACTCACCAAAAAACGCCTCGGAACGTCCTAGAACTTACCACGTCGGCACAAGGAGTTCAACAGCTAGTACAAAATAAATTTTGGCAGCATATAAAATAATTTCTTATCGTATTGAATTCCAGATATTAGAGGCAATTTAAAGCAACTTTCTGAAGAAAGACTCCAGCTGCTGAGCAAGCAGCGCGTGGTCTTCCACGTCGGGGTGGCCGTTGCAGCCGTGGGGCTGCATGGACTCGAAGAAAAACAGCGCTACGGGCGGGGCGGCGGGATTGGCAGCGTCAGTTTTATTCTTTATCGCGGTGAGGCAATTTTGCAGGGTGACGCGGTTTTTACCGTTCAGCATGGGGCTGCTTAGCAGCGCGATGCGAGTTTGCGGATACTTACTCTTTACCAGCTGCACAAACTGCGCGTAGGTATTGACAAACGTGGCGCTGTCGAAGGGCAGGCGGGGCGTTTTGCCGTCGCCGTTGCTGAGGTCGTTGGTACCCAGCGCGATGCTGACCACGGCGGGCTTATAGGTCGCGAAGTTCCAACGCTGCGGATTTTTATCCTGAAAATCTACCTTCTCGTACACCTGCGGCATGCTGGGGCCGGTAGTGTTCCAGGTGCGGTAAGCGCCGATGCCGCTCACGCTGCTCAGCAGGAAGTTGGCGTGCAGGGCGCGGGCCACGCGCGGGCCGTAGGCCTGGTAGGCGTTGTGCTGGTCGTGGTACACGCCGGTGCCGCAGGGCACTTCCGACGCATCGGCGGCCGCGCCGCAGGTGATGCTGTTGCCGATAAACTCGATGAGCGGGCCAGCCGGCGGGGGTAGGGCTTTAATGCGCGGCGCCGTGATTTTTTGGATGGCGATGGGGCCGGTGTGCGCCTCGGTGGCCTTGTAAATCCACACCGTGTGCGGGCCCGCCGTGGGCGCCGTGATGGTCAGCGGCGCGGTCGAATTGCCCTCCACGCGCAGGCGCTTCTGGTACACGCCGTCCAGCTCGTACTGCAAGTAGTTGTGCCCCTGCCCGCCCGGCAGCGCGGCAAAAACCTGGCACTCCCTACCCTCAAAACGAAAGCCGAAGTGCCCCGCCGAGCTGATGAGCTCCAGCTGCTGGCTGCCATTGAGCAGCGTGCGGCTCAGCGGCTGCAAAGCATTTGCTGGTAAAGTATCAGTTGGGCGGGTGCCTACTCGGGCGGGCGCGCAGCCCAGCGCGATGCCGCCGGCGGCTAGCAGCAGCCAATAACGAGCACTTGTTTTTTGCAACATACTGATTTATTGATTTTTAATACCCATTGCGAATGCTACTCTCTTTCAAATGTAGCGGCGGGCGGCGCTAGCTACCAGCCGGGCTAAGCCGGCGCCAGCGGAGTAGCAAAGGCGAAGCAGGCCGCGCGTTTTTCAGGCCGGCCCAAACAATCGGCCGGCTTTAGGCGTCTTATACCCCACAGTTTTTCATCAAGTATTTCCCGACATTCCATGACCAAGCATTGGTTTATTACCGGCGTGAGCACCGGCTTTGGCAAGCACCTGGCTGACCTCGCCCTCGCCCAGGGCGACAAAGTAGCCGCCACTTTCCGCCAGCAGGCCCAGGCCGACGAATTTACCCAAAAAGCCGGCGCCAACGGCATTGGCCTGGTGGCCGACGTAGCCGATGAGGCCGCCGTGCAAAAGGCGGTGGCCGCCGCCATCTCCTCCCTCGGCCACCTCGACGTTATCGTGAATAACGCTGGCTACGGCTCGATGGGCCCCATCGAAGAAGTGCCCGACGCGGAGGTGCAGCGGCAGTTCGACATCAACGTGTTTGGCCCGCTGCGGGTGCTGCGCGCCGTGCTGCCCCACCTGCGCGAGCGCAAGAGTGGCCACATCCTCAATATCACCAGCATTGGCGGCTTGCGGGCGTTTCCGGGGGTAGGGATTTACAACGGCTCCAAATTCGCCCTCGAAGGCATTGGGGAGAGCTTGGCCGCGCAGGTGGGCCCGCTCGGCATTCACGTTACCAACGTGGAGCCCAGCGGCTTCCGCACCGACTGGGCCGGCCGCTCGGCCACTTACACCGAGCCCGCCATTGAAGATTATCGCCCCACGGCCGGCCAGAACCTGGCCAACATTCAAAAAGCCAGCGGCCAGCAGCCCGGCGACCCCGAGCGCGCCGCCCAGGCCATGTTTGACCTCGTGCGCATGGACAACCCGCCCGTGCACCTACCCTTGGGCAAAGCCGCGGTGAAGGGCGCGCTCGACAAGTTTGCCACCATCACTAAAGAAGTGGAGCAGTACGCGCATATCGGCAATGGCGCGGATTTTCCGAGTTAATACTTCGCTGAAACCGAGTTAAAGAAGAACGTCATGCTTTCCGTCGTCAGCATGACGTTCTTTTTCAGCCAGCCTGCTACCTGCGGCCCGGCCGTACCTTCACCCTCATGCCTACCGCGATTCCGCCCGCTGCCAATGACTACGAAGCCCAGAGTTGGCAGCAGCTGCAAGACCTGCTTTTTCGGGAAACCTGGGATGCGCGGCTCGGGCGCTACCGTTCGCCGTTTGTGTACCGAGGCATGCGCAGCTTTGGCTACTCCCTGAGTACCAGCCTCCAGCGCCTGGGCGGCAACTACCACGCGCTGGAGCACCACCTGCTGCGCAACTTCCGCAAGTATGCCCGCGACACCACTACCCCCCCCAGCGCCACCGTGTGGGACTGGCTGGCCCTGGCCCAGCACCACGGCTTGCCCACCCGCCTGCTCGACTGGACTTACTCGCCTTACGTGGCCCTGCACTTCGCCACCGACGACCTGAACGCTTACCACCAGGATGGCATTATTTGGGCGCTGAACTACGTGAAAGCGGCCGAGCACCTACCCCCGGCCCTGCGCGACGCGCTGGCCAGCGAAGGCTCCAACGTGTTTACTACCGAGCTACTGGCCCCGACCGTCCCCAACTTGAGCACGCTGGCTGAGCTGCAGCCCGAGCCCTTCGTGCTTTTTTTGGAACCGCCCTCGCTTGATGCGCGCATTGTGCACCAGTACGCCCTGTTTTCGCTCATGAATACGCCCGCGGCCACCCTGCACGACTGGCTGGCCCAGCACCCCGAATTATACTTTCGTATCCGCATTCCGGCCCGGCTCAAGTGGGAGGTGCGCGACAAACTGGACCAGGCCAACATCACCGAGCGCGTGCTGATGCCGGGCCTGGGCGGCCTTAGCAGCTGGCTGCACCGGCATTACTCGGCCGCGCAAGGGCGCCCCGCTACCGGCGAAGGGGCCGAATTACCAGGCTAGCCCCTCACCGCTATTCACTTACCTACGTTTGGTATTCAGCGAGAAAATCGGGTCACTGGGCGATTCTTAGTAGCTTATCCACCAGCGTCTGACTTAGCTTTGTCCTATCAACTGCCAAAAAAGCGCGCCAGGCATTTGCCTCGCGCGCTTCAATAAACCAGGCAGCGGCACATAGTTCCGCGCTTTTGGCATCAGTATTGCACCGCTGGTCGGTACATTAAGTTTGGTTTTCTTGTGGAAAAGGAACCTGTTGGAAAGGCTCGTCCCGCTTGGGGCGGGTCTTTTTTTTGGCCCTTTGCCAGCGCGGCTTAGTAGCCGGGGCGGCCGTGGTAGCCGTGGTCGCGGCCCCGATACCCGTGGTCACGGCCGCGGTCGTGCTCGTGAATTACGCACGAAGAAAGGGTGAGGGCGCCGAGTACGGCGAGAGGCAAAATGTGCCGAATGAGTTTCTTTACCATTGCAGAAGGGTTTTAAGGAGTGGTGGATTAGGAGCGAGCTCTTGCCTCTTAAACGGCAGATGAAGAAGCATAGTTGAAGGACTTATCGGTAAATAGTGGGCGTCCGTCGCCACAATTAGCCGTATATTTGTCTGGCAATAAGGTTTTCTGCTCAATTCCTATTGCTATGGCCGACCACGCCACCCCCAAAATCGCCTTCGAGGCCCTGACCTACGACGACGTTCTGCTGCTGCCCGCCTACTCGGAGGTCCTCCCCCGCGACTGCGACCCCGGCACCCAGCTCACCCCCAGCATCCGGCTGCACCTGCCGCTCATTTCGGCCGCCATGGACACCGTGACGGAGGCCGACATGGCCATTGCGCTGGCCCAGGCCGGCGGCCTCGGCATCGTGCACAAGAACATGAGCATCCACAAGCAGGCCGAGCAGGTGCGGCGCGTCAAGCGCAGCGAGTCGGCCCTGATTCAGGACCCGTTCACCCTACCCCCCTCCGCTACCCTGGCCGACGCCCGCCAGCTGATGCGCAAGCACAACATCGGCGGCATTCCGGTGGTGGAGAGTGACCGCACGCTGGTAGGTATTCTGACCAGCCGCGACCTGCGCTTCGAGAAAGATTTTGAGGCGCCCGTGACGACGGTGATGGTGCCGCTGGCCCGCCTCGTGACGGCCCCCGCCGGCATCGACCAGACGGCGGCCGAAAATATGCTGCAAGACAGCAAGGTGGACAAGCTGCCGCTGGTAGACGCCGACGGCCGCCTCACCGGCCTGATGACCTACAAGGATATTCGCAAGCGCCGCCGCTCGCCCCAGGCCAGCAAAGATGGCCAAGGCCGCCTGCGCGTGGGCGCCGCCGTGGGCGTAACCGCCGACCTGCTGCAGCGCGTGGCCGCCCTCGTGGAGGCGGGCGTCGACATTATCAGCATCGACACGGCCCACGGCCACAGCAAGGGCGTGCTCGACGCCGTGCGCACGCTCAAGCAAGTCCACCCCACGCTCGATATTATGGCGGGCAACGTGGCCACGGCCGCCGGCGCCCGCGCCCTGGCCGATGCCGGCGCCGAGGTGGTGAAAGTGGGGGTAGGGCCGGGCTCCATCTGCACCACCCGCATTATTGCCGGCATTGGGGTGCCGCAGCTGTCGGCGGTGCTGGAGGCGGCGCGCGGCGTGGCCGGCACCGGCGCCACCATCGTGGCCGACGGCGGCATCAAGTTTTCGGGCGACATCGTGAAGGCACTGGCCGGCGGGGCCGCCGCCGTGATGGTGGGCTCGCTGCTGGCGGGCACTGAGGAATCGCCGGGCGATTTAATTATTTACGAAGGCCGCAAGTACAAGACCTACCGCGGCATGGGCTCGGTGGAGGCAATGGAGGACGGCTCGAAGGACCGCTACTTCCAGGATGCCGAAGACGACGTGAAGAAGCTCGTGCCGGAGGGCATCGTGGGCCGCGTGCCCTTCAAAGGGGCGGTAAGCGAGGTGCTCTACCAGATGGCGGGCGGCCTGCGCGCCGGCATGGGCTACGTGGGCGCCCCCGACCTGGCGGCGCTGCAAGCCGCGCAGTTTGTGCGCATCACCGGGGCGGGCCTGCGCGAAAGCCACCCCCACGACGTGCAGATTACCCGCGAGGCCCCCAACTACTCGAGCCGCTAGCGCTTACCCCGGCAGGCCCTACTACCCCCACCAGCCCAGGCAGTATAGTGCTGGCTGAGGTAGTAGGGTTAGAGCTACGCAGACCAGCCAGACCTAGCAGCCGCCGTCGTAGTTTTGCGGGGTGGCGCGCCGCTCAGCCGCGATGCCTTTTTATTGCCTTTCCTTCTATGCCCCAATCTCGCCGCCCACTCTGGCTGTTGGTAGTGGCCGCTGCGTGCTGGCTAACGCTGCTATTCAGTACCCTTAGCCAGGGCCGCTCCGTGCTTGGCTTGCCAGCCAACTGGCCGCGGTGGCTACTTCTGCTGGCGCAGGGCGGATTTGCCTCTAGCATTTTTGTCTACGCCCGCCTGCAACCCGATGCCCTCAAAGGGCACGGGTTTATGGTGGTGCTGCGCCGCTTATTTTGGCGGGGCTTTATGCTTACGGCGGTCCTAATAGCCGTGCAAGCCGTTGAGCGACTGGCGGCTACGCATGCCCTACCCCTGCCCGGCAACGCCACGACGGCCGTGGGCTACACTATCGGGCTGGGGCTATTTATTCTGTTGCTTTCCCAAACGCTGTACTCCTGGCGCTCGCTGGTAAATTTTCGGGGCGGTGGCAAGCTGCGCCGCGAGTGGCTGGCGTTTGAGCTAATGCTGGGGGCGGCGCTGCTGTTGCAGCTTTTTTCCTGGCAGATGCCCGACTTTGTGAATGTGGGCATCATCCTGCTGCTGGGTTTATTCGGCATATACCTGAGCGGGCACCAGCGGTGGATTGCCTATCTGAGCCAGGGCCAGAAAGTGCAGGCTATTATGCTGCAGCTGGGCGTGCTGAGCTTCCTGGTGATTTTTCTGTTTTACCTGCGCGGCGCGCAGGCCAACTCTGCCCTGCTGGCACCGCCTACGCAGCAGGCCTTTCTGGTGCTCGCTTCCTTTTTCGCGGTGTTTTACGCGGTGGCGGGACTGCTGGTGTCGTTCTTCAACCTGCCCATTGCCGACGTGTATGAGCAGCGACGGGCCGAGATTCTCAGCCTGCAGCAGCTGAGCCAGATTATCCAGCGTGGCCAAACGGCGCCCGAAATTTACCAGGCGCTGTTTACGTCGGCGGTGCAGACCATCCGGGCCGATGCGGCCTGGCTCGATGCCCAGCCGCAGCCTACCGATTTGGCGGGCGCCCTCCCCCCCCCCCTCACCCACGAGCTAACGCCCGCCGACCTGGAGGTGCTGCGGGCGCAGCCCCTGACCCAGCATGGCGACGCGCAGCTGGAAGTAATTGACAATGACCTGCTGCGCTCGCAGCGCTTCGCGGGCCTCAGCCGGCCCTACTGCTCGGCGGCGGTGCTGCCGCTGCACAGTGCCACGCACGACTATGGGGTACTGGTCTTGTTTAAAGAAGAACTGAGCGGCTTTGACCCCGAAGACCTCAGCATTCTGCACACCTTCACGACCCAAACGGTGCTTAGCCTCGAAAACCTGCAGCTGGCGCAGGAGGCGCGCGTGAGCCAGCGGGCGCAGGATGAGCTACGCATTGCGGCGCTGGTGCAGGAACGACTGATTCCGAAGCACTTACCTACCGATAACTGGTTTGAAATCAGCACCTATGCACAGGCCGCGAAGGAAGTGGGCGGTGACTTTTACGACTTTCTGCACTTGCCGGGCCAGCGCCTGGCCGTGCTCATTGGCGACGTATCGGGCAAGGGTGTGACGGCGGCCTTCCACACGGCCCAGATGAAGGGTATCTTCCATGCCCTGATGCAGCCCAACCCGCTGGCTAAAAAAGACCGCGAGCGCTACCCCGACCCCCACCGCTTTATGGTGCTGGCCAACGAGGCCCTCACGCACTGCCTGGAGCGCTCGTCGTTCATCACAGCCTCCTTCTACCTCATCGACTACGAGGCTGGCGGCTTTAGCTTTGCCCGCGCCGGGCACTGCCACACGCTATACTATCATTCTATTAAAGAAGAGGTTAGCTACTTCAAGAGCGAGGGCCTGGGCTTGGGCATCCTGCGCGATGCCAGCTACGGCCGCCACGTCAAAAACCAGTTTTGGGACTATAACCCCGGCGACGTGATGGTGATTTACACCGACGGCATTCCGGAGGCGCGCAACGGCGAGGGCGATGAATATGGTGAAGACCGCCTGGCCCAGATGCTGGAGCAATGCTTCTACCAATCCGCCGAGGAGATAAACCAGTATATCCGCCAGGATGTGCAGGAATTTAGCAAGGGCCTACCCCTTCACGATGACCAAACGCTACTTGTTATCAAGTTTAAGGCGGCTCAACCCCAACCGTAGCTCCACCGTATGGAGCCTATTATGAAAGTAACCGCTCAACCCAACGACACTACCCTCACGCTTATCCTGGACGGGGAGCTGGACGCTTCTTCGGCCGTGGTGCTGGACACGGAGCTCAATAAGCCCGAGCTCCTCAACTACAAAAAAGTACTCATTGATTGCCAGCGCCTCAGCTACATCTCATCGGCGGGCCTGGGGGTGTTTATCTCGCACTTGCAGCGCCTCCAGGATTCCAACGTGAAGCTGGTGTTTTACAATATGCAGGAAAAGGTATTCAACGTATTTGAGATACTAGGTCTTGATTCCTTGATGACTATCGTTCCGACCGAACAGGAGGCACAGGCTGCCTAACGGCTGCCCAGCCGGGGAGGGATTATTGATTACGCGCCGCCGCTTACTTGATTTTCCGTTGCCGCTGCCCGATTTTTTGCTTCCGTCATGCAAGACCGCATTCGTATTAGCTGCTCACGCCAAAACCTCCAGCAGGTACGTGACTTCGTGCGCGGCTTTTTACTGACAGCCAATCGTAATGAACTGGTAGTAAACCAAGTAGTGCTAGCCGTAGATGAGGTTATGGCTAATTTTATCATCCACGCCAACGGCGAAGACACCAGTCAGTTTCTGGATTTGCTGCTCGTGTTGGCTGGCCAGCGGCTCGACATTGAGATTGAGGACCACGGCAACACGTTGTTTTTACCCCCCGGTAAGGTTGCTACCCCCGACCTGCGCGCCTACGTTCAGCAGGGCCGCAAAGGCGGGATGGGCATGGCCCTGGTATCGCGCATCATGGATAGGGTAGAGTTTTTTGAGCGCAACTCCCACACCGTTTGTCATTTAAGCAAAGAATTGCTTTAGCGTGCGCGCACTTCCTCACCTATGCCTGCAAGGGGCAGCCGGCCTTACTTGCCGGCTGCCCCTTGCGCATTTAGAGGCCTTGCTGGCCAGCTATTTGGCCCTTTGCCGCGCCGCCTACCCCACCCCGACGCACGGGGCGCTAATTTATTCGTAAAATTGCACCAGCATTGTGTCCGAAGCGTTGCGTTTTGCCGCGCCGCGCTGTTTCGGCCAGTACCCTTTCATTTGTCTATGCACTCCCGCCTTCCGTTGGCTGGTGCCGCTGCCGCCACGCTGCTTCAGCTGGCTGCCTGCCAAACCAGCAAGCCTACCACTGCCACTACTTTGCCCGCCGGCACGGCGCTGGCCCGGCCGGTAGCTACCGGGCCCGCCATCGAAACCCTGGGTACCTACCCGGTGCCGGCCCGCGAGTTTGCCTACGTGTATAAAAAGAACAATGGAACGGCGGCCGATTATGGCACCCGCCCGAGCGTGACGGACTATCTCACGCTCTACACCAACTTTCGGCTGAAAGTGCTCGATGCCGAGAAGCAAGGCCTCGACACTACCCAGGCTTTTCGGCGCGAGCTCGATGGCTACAAGCAGCAGCTGGCCCAGCCCTACCTCACCGAGAAGGGCGTGACCGAGCAGCTCGTGCACGAGGCCTACGACCGCATGAGCCAGGAGGTGAACGCCTCGCACATCCTGCTACGCGTGGCGCCCGACGCGACCCCGGCCGACACGCTGGCCGCCTACCAAAAAATAATGACCCTGCGCCAGCGCGTGACGGGCGGCGAAGACTTTGGCACCGTGGCCAGCGCCACCAGCGAAGACCCCTCGGCCAGGGAAAACGGCGGCAAACTGGGCTATTTCACCGCCATGCAGATGGTGTACCCGTTTGAGTCGGCGGCCTACCGCACGCCGGTGGGGCAGGTGAGCCAGCCCATTCGCACGCGCTTTGGCTACCATATCATCAAGGTGAATGACCGCCGCCCGGCCCAGGGCGAAATAAAAGTGGCCCACCTGATGGTGCGCGTGACGCCCCAGGCGCCCAAGGCCGACTCGGCCGCCGCCCATAAGAAAATTAACGAGCTCTACGCCCGCCTGCGCAAGGGGGAAAACTGGAACAAGCTCGTGGCCCAGTTTTCGGAAGATGCCGGCTCGGCCCCCAACGGCGGCGAGCTGCCGCCCTTCGGCACGGGCCGCATGATTCCGTCGTTTGAGGAAGTGGCCTTTAAGCTGCAAAAGCCCGGCGACATTGCCCCGCCGGTGCAAACGCCCTACGGCTGGCACATCATCAAGCTGGTAGAAAAGCAGCCCCTACCCCCCTTCGCCACGCTGGAGCCCACGCTCAAGAGCAAGGTGGCCAAGGACTCGCGCTCGGAGCTGAACCGGGCGGCGTTTCTGAAGCGCATCCGGCAGGAGGACCAGTTCGTGGAGATTCCGGCGGCTAAGACGTTGGCATTTGCCCAGGCCGACACGGCGCTGGTGAAAGGCCGCTACAAGTTCAACCCCGCCACCATGACGGCCAGCGGCGCCAAGGCTTCGAAGAAAACCAGCAAGGCGGGCGGCGACAAGCTACCGCTGTTCACCATCATGGGCAAGCCCTACCCGGTGACTGACTTCCTGACCTTCGCGCAGCAAAACCAGCGCCCGCGCCCCACCGCGCAGCCGCAGTTTGCCATGCAGCAGCTCTACGACCAGTACGTGGACCAGAGCCTGACTGACTTTGAGAAGGCCAGCCTGCCGACCAAGTACGAGGACTACCGCATGCTGGTGCAGGAATACCGCGACGGTATTCTGCTCTTCCAATTGATGGACAGCAAGGTGTGGAGCAAAGCTATTGAAGACACAGCGGGCCTGAAGAAATTCTTCCTGGCCAACCAGGCCAACTACCAGTTTGGGCAGCGGGCGCGGGGCACGGTCATCTCGGCCGCCTCGCCGCAGCTGCTGGCCCGCGCGCAGCGCGAAATAGCGAAAGGGCATTACGCTGCTGATGCTGGTTCCGCTACGTACGTGCATTTTAAGCTAGGCACCGCCACGCCGGCCAACACTAATGGCGTGGCTTTCCTGGATAACATTGCGCGCCGCCTGAGCCAGGATACGGCTTTGAGCGTGACGGTGGCTGGCCATATTCGCAAAGGTGAAAGCCCTGCCCTGGCGCGCCAGCGCACTACGGCTACCCTCGATTATCTGGCCAAAGTCGGGAAAATTGCCCGTAGTCGCATGGCAGCAGCGCCTGCTGGCCCATCCGTCACGGCTGATGGCGAAACGC
Source organism: uncultured Rhodanobacter sp. (assembly GCA_964657755.1). Taxonomy (GTDB): domain Bacteria; phylum Bacteroidota; class Bacteroidia; order Cytophagales; family Hymenobacteraceae; genus Hymenobacter. Next base: position 8,807 of record CAZZWL010000005.1, on the reverse strand, counting down.
GGGTATTCTTTTACAGCAGTTCGCCCACCGCACTCGAAGCTTTTTTGAATAAGCAAAACCCGCTGGCGGTGCAGATTCAGCAGCGTACCTTTCAGAAGGGCGACAACAAGGTGATGGATGACTACTTCACCCGCCCGCCCGGCACCTACACCACCCAGCGCGACGGCCGCTACTACGCCATTATGGTGACGCAAAGCTTACCGGCTGGCCCCAAAGCCCTGGGCGACGCCCGCGGCCAGGCCACCAGCGACTACCAAAACTACCTCGAAAAGCAGTGGATTGAGCAGCTGCGCCAGCAGTATCCGGTTAAAGTCAATGAAGACGAAGTGACCAAGCTGGTGACGAAATAAGCCTTTTTGCGGCCGCTGGCCGAATTTTATATCCGCTCGCTTACGTTATCGCCGCACGGGCGGCAACCTCTGAGCCGCCGCGTGACTCTCTATAGTATGCAACGTATTCTTCGGCGGCTTTCCGCCCTCTCGCTCCTCGCCCTCACGGCCGCGCTGGCCCTGCCCCACGCCAGCTTTGCCCAGCTGGGCATGAGCCGCCCCCGCGGCCAGCAGATTCTGGATGGCATCGTGGTGAAGGTGGACAACCAGATTATTCTGCGTTCTGAAATCGAGGGGATTATGGCCCAGGAGCAAGCGCGTGCCCAGGGCAAGCCCCTACCCCCCGACCTGCGCTGCAAGATATTGCAGAGCTTGGTGCTGAACAAGTTGATGATAGCCCGCGCTGAAGTCGACTCCGTGACCGTGACCGACACGCAGGTGAACGGCGAGCTTGACCGCCGCATGAACTACTTCGTGCAGCAGGTGGGCTCGGAGAAAAAGCTGGAGGAAATGTATAACAAGCCCGTACGGGCGCTGAAGGAGGACTTACGCTTGCAGGTGCACGACCAGCTGGTGCAGCAAAAAATGCAGGAACAGATTTCGGGCAAGGTGGCCGTGACGCCCCGCGAAGTGAAAGAATACTTTGATAAAGTGCCCAAGGACAGCATTCCATACTTCTCCACGGAAGTAGAGGTGGGGCAGATTGTGATTCCGGCCCAGGTCAATGATGCGGCCAAGCAGGCAGCCATTGCCCAGCTCAATGACTTGCGGGCGCGGGTGCTGGCGGGCGAGAGCTTTGAGGAGCTGGCCAAAAAATATTCGCAGGACCCTGGCTCGGGGGCCCAAGGCGGCTACCTGGGCTTCTTTAAGAAAGGCGAGTTGGTGCCCGAGTATGAGGCCGCTTCACGCAAGCTGGAGCCCGGCCAGCTGTCGCCGGTAGTGGAGTCGCAGTTCGGCTTTCACCTGATTCAGTTTATTGAGCGTAAAGGTGACTCCTACTCCACGCGCCATATTCTACTCAAGGCCGTTACTGGCACGGCCGATGCCAGCGTGGCTGCTACTAAGCTCAACCGCATCCGTACCCAGATTCTGAAAGACAGTATTTCCTTTGCCAAAGCGGCCAAGGACTTCAGCACCGATAAAATTAGCGCGGCCAATGGTGGCCTGCTGGCCAACCGCCAGGACGGGGGCTCCCGGCTACCGCTTGACAAGCTCGACCCGGCCATCTTCTTCATTATCGACACCATGAAAGTGGGCCACGTTACGCCGCCCCTACCCTACCGCACCGATGATGGCAAGGACGCCATGCGCATTCTGTATCTGAAGAGCAACACCCCGCCCCACCAAGCTAACCTACTCGACGATTACCAGAAAATATCGCAGGCGGCCCTGGCCCAGAAGAAAGGCCGGGCGCTCGACGACTGGTATGAGAAAAACCGCAGTACCGTGTACCTGGAAGTAGCTCCCGAGTACGCCGAGTGCAAGGTGCTGACTGCCAGCACCGAGTAGCAAACTTCTATCTGTTAGAGGACGTCATGCTGAGCTTGCCGAAGCATCTCGCTCGCGCCGCTGGATTATTATCCTCCGATTCGAGCGAGATGCTTCGGCAAGCTCAGCATGACGTCCTTTATAATCTTGTCGTCGTTCTTACACTAGCAAATGACTCCCTTTCAAAACGATAAAGAAGCGGCCGACTCGCTGGCCCGCGCCTACCAGCAGCTGCGCCAGGAAATCGGGAAGGTGATTGTGGGGCAGGATGAGGTGGTGCGGCTGGTGCTCACGGCCGTGTTTGCCCAAGGCCACTGCCTGCTGGTGGGCGTGCCAGGCCTGGCCAAGACGCTACTCATCCAAACTATTGCCGACTCGCTCGACCTAAGCTTCAACCGCATCCAGTTCACGCCCGACCTGATGCCCAGCGACATTGTGGGCTCGGAGACGCTGACCCAGCAGCGCGAGTTTCAGTTTGTGAAGGGGCCGATTTTCGCCAATATTATCCTGGCCGACGAAATCAACCGGACGCCGCCCAAAACCCAGGCCGCGCTGCTCGAAAGCATGCAGGAATACGCCGTGACGGTGGCCGGGCAGCGCTACCCGCTGGCGCGGCCGTTCTTCGTGCTGGCCACCCAGAACCCGATTGAGCAGGAAGGCACCTACCCCCTGCCCGAAGCCCAGCTCGACCGCTTCATGTTCAACATTCAACTGGGCTACCCCAGCTACGAGGAAGAGCTGAACATCGTCAAAAACACGACTTCTGACCGCAAGCCCACTGTTAGCAAGCTGCTGCACTCGGCTGATATCCAGGCCTACCAGGCGCTGGTGCGCCGCGTGCCGGTGGCCGACAACGTGGTGGAGTACGCCGTGAGCCTCGTGCACAAAACCCGCCCCCAAGGCGAGCGCGCCGCGCCCCGCGCCAAGCAGCTGCTCGAATGGGGCGCCGGCCCCCGCGCCAGCCAATACCTCGTGGTGGCCGCCAAGTGCAACGCGCTGCTCAGCGGCAAGTATTCACCCGATATGGAGGACGTGCGCGCCGTAGCTTTGCCCATCCTGCGCCACCGCATCGTGCGCAACTTCAAGGCCGAGGCCGAAGGCGTGACGGTGGAACAGATTATCAAAGAACTTTTGTGAGGTATGAATGATGAGTTAGAAGTTATGAGTTGCTACTAGCCCTCATTCCTGCCCAACTCATAACTCTTAACTTTTAACTCATAACTCCCCAAAATTGGAAGCCCAAGCGTACTACCAACAATTTGAGCGCAACGTGCGCATTATTCTCGACGCGCTGGCGGCCGGCCTCGACTTGCGCACCACCTCGCTCGAAACCAGCTTGCCGCTAGAGGTATACGTGCTGTGCGAAGTGCTGAACCAGGGCGCCGGCGAGCACTTCACGCTCACGGCCACGGGCGTGGCGCGGCTGGCCGAGTTTCAGCAGCAGTTTATGCGCCACGAAGACCAGACGCTGGCGGCCATGCAGCGCGTGCTGGCCGACCAAAAATCCATTATGCGCACGCCCGAAGGCCGCGTTTTTACCAAGGAAATGCTGATTCGCCGTCTGGAGTTTTTTAACGAGGCCGCTCGCCAGGTGAACGTCATGCGCACTCAACAGGCCCTGGGCAGCCCCCGTCAGTACGCCAGCTAGCCGCTCGTTGGCCGCAGAAGGGGGGGTAGGGATAGCATCCCTACCCCCCTTTTTTGCTTGCTAGCGCTTTAGGCAGCGGCGGGTGGGCGCTGGGGCCGCTGGTGTTCATGCAGCTACTACTCCAGGCTATTTACTTTGCCATTAGACTTTATATCCGTACAACGCTTTCCTACCCTTTTTCACTACCGCCGGGTAAGCGGTAGCTCTATTGCTGTTTTCCGAGTAAGCTGGCGATGCCTATTTCTACTTCCTTACCCACCTTATTAGAAACGCCCCGGCTGCTCCTGCGAGCCTATCAGCCTGCCGATGCGGCGGCGTTCTTTGCCCTGCTCGACCGTAGCCGGGCGCGACTGCGCGAGTCGTTTCCCGACCGCCTGCGGGCCGTGCGCGCGCTGGTTGACGCGCCGGTGCAGCTAGCCGCCTTTGCCGACGACTGGAGCACCGGACGATTCTACGTGCTGGGCATCTGGCACCGTGAAAACCTTGATTACCTGGGTGATATCTGCCTGATGCCGCAGCGGCACGGGCAGGCCGAAATCGGCTACTACCTGGCGGCCGAGGCCGAGGGCCAGGGCTACGCCCGCGAGGCGCTGGCGGCTATGTGCGCGTTTGGCTTTGAGACTTTGGGGGCTCGGCAGTTGCTCATCCGTTGCTTTGCCGACAACCTGCGCGGGCAGGCAGTGGCCCGCGCCCTGGGCTTTGCGGCGCAGAAGCTGCCTGGGGCTTCAGGCTGGCGGCGCTTCAATTTTCGGCGGCAGCCCGAGCCGGCTTCCACCATCCTACACTTCGTGCGCACGGCGGCGGCTCCCAGTAGTCAGTAGTCATTAATCTACTGCCCTACCCGCACGCGCCGGGCCAGGTTGCCCAGCAGCCACTCCTGCCGGAAGTTGAGGTAGATGCCGAACGAGAAATCCAGCAGGCTCCGATTGAAGTCGTATACCGGTTCGACGCGCACCGTGAGCGCCGCCGCATCCGAGATGCGGAAGTCACGCAGCAGGCGCACCAGCAGCAGCCGGCGCTCGGCATCGGTGTAGCCGGGCGTGCCGTAGCGCGAGGCAATGGACTGGTAATAATTGCCACCCAGCGGCGCGAAGAACTGGTGCCCCTGCCAGTAGCTGAGCATTACATCCACGTAGCGCGTCTCGAGCGTCCCGTTGAGATACAGGCCGTTACCACTTTGGTAGGGCAGCCGGTAGTTGGAGAATGAGTGGTCGTCAAACAGCAAGCCGTAGGCATCTAAACGAACAGCTTCGAATATGTGGCGTGTAGAATAACCTCTTATCGGCAGCCGTATACCTAATCCAGCCGCATAGTTGAACAGCGTTTGCACGGGCATATGCAGCGTATCAATTTGCCCGCCCATGTGCCGCGCCGTAAACTGAAATGGCACATATAAGCCTACCGGACTATTGTCGCCCGTGAGGCGGAAGCTACTGCTGAGGCCGCCGGCTATCTGCTCCTGATAATTTACCCCCGCATATTCCTGCCGCAGCCAATCGACCCACGTATCCAGAAATACGCGCTTGGTGTTCAGCCGGTACTGCAAGCCTTCCTCCAATGGCTTTAGCATCACGCGTTCAAAGTCCAGCAGCGGCTCGATGTAGCCGTGGTTGAGATTTGCCTTGATATTGCCGAAAACGAACTGGCTGTTGCCGTGCGTCCAGGTGGCGCGGAAGGTGGGGCGCACTTGCTTCAGCACGGGGTTTCCAAAGTCTTTCCACAGAAAAACGCCCGCTTCGAGCCGCAGGTCTTTGGTGGGGTAGTACACGAGCTGCGGGTTCAGCTGCGTACCGAATAGCGTATATCCTTCGACAATATCGTTGAAATACTCGTTGTCTTTGAAGAACGTGAAGGCGTTGAGGGAGATGCGCAGGTCGCCAGCATTCCCAGTTTTCTCGAACTGCTGCTGCTGTTCCTCCTTTTTCAGAGAATCAACTAATTCTTTGTTACTGCCATCAGGGTTGAATAAAACGTAAGTATGCCTTTTCTGACCCGGCGTAGGCGACGTAAACGCTCGATTATCAAGTTGCGCCCACGCTGGCGCGGCCGTAAAGAACACAGCCCCAACGCTAACTAAAATTTTTAGAAATTTCCTCATAAATTTGCGCCTTGTCCGGCACAAAACCGGCGGCGGCTGCGTTAGAAATGGCCACCTAAAACAGAACGGTAGCGGGCCTTACCCCCCTGCTACGCTGCCAATCGGTGGTAAACCAAAATACCGTATTTTTACAAACTTTAAGTTTCTTTTCCTCCCCCCTCCTTCATGGCCTTAGCAACCAAAAAAGCCGAAAAAACAGAAACGGTCGAGAAAGCTGAAAAAACCGGCCCCTCCAGCCCCGCCGCCGAAAAGGCCAAGGCCCTCGCGCTGACGATGGAGAAGCTGGATAAAGCCTTCGGCAAAGGTACCGTGATGAAACTCTCGGACCAGAAGGTGAACGATATTCCGGCCATCAGCACGGGCTCGCTCTCGCTGGATATTGCCCTCGGCATTGGCGGGCTGCCCCGCGGCCGCGTAGTTGAAATCTACGGCCCCGAATCGAGCGGCAAGACGACCCTGACGATGCACGCCATCGCCGAGGCACAGAAAGCCGGCGGCACGGCCGCCTTCATCGACGCCGAGCACGCCTTCGACCCGACCTACGCCAAGAAGCTGGGCATCGACGTGGATAACCTTCTCATCGCACAGCCCGACAACGGCGAGCAGGCCCTCGAAATTGCCGACCAGCTCATCAGCTCGGGGGCGATTGATATTATTGTGATTGACTCGGTGGCCGCCCTCGTGCCGAAAGGTGAATTGGAAGGCGACATGGGCGACTCGAAAGTGGGCCTGCATGCCCGCCTCATGAGCCAGGCCCTGCGCAAGCTCACCGGCACCATTAACAAGACGAACTGCCTGTGCATCTTCATCAACCAGCTGCGTGAGAAAATCGGCGTGATGTTCGGCTCGCCCGAAACCACGACCGGCGGTAACGCCCTGAAATTCTACGCCTCGGTGCGCCTCGACATCCGCCGCATCGGCCAGATTAAGGAAGACAAGGACAACGTGACTGGCAACCGCACCAAGGTGAAAGTAGTGAAAAACAAAGTCGCGCCGCCCTTCAAGGTGGTCGAGTTTGACATCATTTACGGCCAGGGCATTTCCAAAGTCGGCGAAATCGTGGACCTGGGCGTGGACATGGGCATCATCGGCAAGTCGGGCTCGTGGTTCAGCTACGACGGCAACAAAATCGGCCAGGGCCGCGAAGCCGTGAAGACGCTGCTGCTCGATAACCCTGAGTTGGCTGATACCATCGAAGCCAAAATCCGCGCGATGGCTAAAGGCGACACCGACATCATCCCTGTGGATATGAGCGGCCCCGAAGACGGCGACGACACGCTGTAAGCTGGCTTCGGCCAGTAGCGAGGGGGTAGGCCTGACCTAGTGCCTACTGCCCGCTATTACGTTTGAACCGATACAAAAGAGCCCCGCTGTCGACCGGCAGCGGGGCTCTTTTGTGGCCGGCCGGCAAGCCCGGCAGGTGAGCAGCTACGTATTATTGTGCCCTGGCACTGCGTTTGCACCCTGCATCGCCGCTGTTATTTCGCTTCCTACCCCATGCCTCGTCGCTGGCTACTCGCTTCTTTGCTGCCGCTGTGCACCGCCTGGACGCAGCCGTCCGGGCCCGCCGAGCCGGCGCGGCTGTGGCCCAATGCCAGCTTCAAAGCCGGCGAGACTATTCGCTACAAGGTGCATTACGGGGTGCTGAACGCGGCCGAGGCCACCGTCGAAACCTCAGGCTCGCTGGAGCACGTGGCGGGCCGACCCTGCTACAAGGCCACCGTGAGCGGCCGCACCACCGGCTCGTTCGACTTCTTTCTGCACGTGCGTGACCAGTGGCGCTCCTACATCGACACGGCCAGTATCCTGCCGCTGCGCTCCTCGCGCGACATCGAGGAAAGCACCTACCGCAAGAAGGAAGTGGTTGATTTTGACCAGGAACACGACATCGTGAACGTGCTCCAGACCCACACCAAGGAGCCTATTCACTACACCTTCAAGGTACCCAACAACGTGCAGGAGCTGGTGAGCGGCTTCTACTACCTGCGCACCCTTAGCTACGACCGCATGAAGCCCGGCGAGACTATCCACATGGGTGGCTTCTTCGACGAATCGACGTTCAACATGGACGTTACATTTAGGGGTAGGGAAGTAATTGAAACCAAGGCCGGCCCCATTCACGTGCTAAAGCTGGTGCCCAAAATGCCCGCCAACCGCATCTTTCGCGGTGAGGAAGCCATCAGAATTTACCTCTCCGACGACCGCAACAAAATTCCGGTGCTATTCCAGGCTGAGTTGTTCGTGGGCTCGGTGAAAGTGGACATGTATAGGTACGAAGGCCTGAAATACCGACTTAACATGGCCCGTTAAAATCTTGTCTATCAAGACAAAATGCGCGCTAGAAGTTGCATCACACAAACGTAACATGCGTGCCGCGGCGGGTTAGGTAATTTTGCGGCGCGAAAGTCCTTACCCCTTTCGCACTCCCGCCGTGGCTACCCCCGCCAATCAACGGTCAGCGCAAGCCAAGACCGCTGCCTACAAGATTCTGGTTGTCGACGACGACCCCGATATCGTGGAGCTGCTGGAGTTCAACCTCAAGAAAGAAGGTTACCTCACCGCTTCGGCCGGCGACGGCCGCCAGGCCCTGGCCGTGGCCCAGGAATTCGGCCCCGACATCATCCTGCTCGACGTGATGATGCCCCACCTCGACGGCATCGCTACCTGCCGCGCGCTGCGCGAGCAGCCTAAGTTTAAGGACACTTACATTCTCTTCCTCACGGCCCGCGCCGAAGAGTTTTCGGAAGTAGCCGCCTTTGAGGCCGGTGCCGACGATTTTTTAGCTAAGCCCATCAAGCCCAGGGCCTTGCTCAGCCGCCTGGCCGCCATCGTGCGCCGCGACCAGGACCCGCACGCCGGCGTCGAGGCCATCGATATCAACGGCCTGCGCATCGACCGCACCGCCTTCGCCGTGTACCAGGACGGCCGCAAAATCTCGCTGCCCAAGAAGGAGTTTGAGCTGCTGGCCTTCCTGGCCGCCGCGCCGCACAAGGTATTCAGCCGCGACGAACTGCTGCAAAATATCTGGGGCAACGACGTGTTCGTGCTGGCCCGCACCGTGGATGTGCACGTGCGCAAAGTGCGCGAAAAAGTCGGCGACCACCACATCCAGACCATCAAGGGGGTAGGATATAAATTCAACGCCGATTAACTAGTCCTTGTAAAAGCCAGAACGTCATGCTGAGCTTGCCGAAGCATCTCGCGTGGGGTAGTAATCAATTCCGTTAAACGATTGAGTTACTAC
>CAZZWL010000004.1:73746-78251 GCA_964657755.1 uncultured Rhodanobacter sp. | reverse complement strand
GGGAGCCGACCGTCAGCAAACGTGAGCCTGCATTAAAAAATCGTCAGGCTCCCCCTCTCCCCAAGGAGAGGGGGCCGGGGGGTGAGGTGACCCGCTATGCGAGCCTTACACATGCGTCCACACCATCCACCCCCCGTAGCCAATGCTCAGCACCGACGACAGCACTACCGCGCCGGCTTGCAGCCGGCGGCCCAGCCGCATGCGCGAAGTGAAGGGCAGGCGCATCAGGCCCGCCGCGGCCAGCATGCCCAGCATCGAACCGAGCCCGAAAATCAGAATGTAAACAATGGCCCAGCTAGCCTGCCGTATCTCGCTCATTACCAACAGTACCAGCGCGCCGCTGCCCGCTAGCCCGTGCACCAGGCCCACGGTGTAGGCAAAGCCGGCCCGCTGCTTGGTGAGCTGGATGGGGCGGTACGAGTTTTTATCCACCAGCCGGCTGATACCCAAGCCTATCAGCATGAGGCCCACCACGGCCTCAAAGTAGGGCGACTGCAGGAACGTGGCCCGGCTGAAGATGATGAGCGAGCCAAACACCACGAGCATCGTGGTGTGGCCCAGGCCCCAGAGCAGGCCGTCTTTGAGGGCCGGGCGCAGGCGGTCGTGGCGCGCCACGAGGGTGCTCATGGCCAGCAGGTGGTCGGGCTCAAAGGCGTGGCGCATCCCGACTATCGCGGCGAATAAGAGGGGTAGGACCGGTTGCATAGCGGCGCGAAGACGGGCGAAAATCGGGCGGGCGTGGGCGGCGCTAGCGGAGCGGAGCCGTGGTGAGCGGCGTGACGGGCGTGTGCAGCGGCCGGCGGCCCTGCACCTCGGGCATCGACACGTTGGGCAGGCGCGGCAGCACGTAGCGGGCAAAGTAATCGGCCTCATCGAGCAGCGGGTAGCCCGAGAAGATGAAGGCCCGGAAACCCATATCCAGGTACCGATTGAGCTTCTCCACAATCTGGTCGGGCGTGCCGACGAGCGCGCCGCCGGCCCCCGAGCGGGCTTTGCCGATGTCGGTCCAGAGCAGCGGCTCCACGAAGCCTTCGTTATCAGCGTGCTCGCGCAGCTCGTTTTGGCGGTGCACGCCCAGCGACCACGAGTCCTGGGCGCGGCCCTTGATTTCGGCACCTTTCACGGGGTCAAATTTCGACATGAGCTTGCGGGCGTAGGCGCGGGCCTCGTCCTCGGTTTCGCGCACGATGACGTGGATGCGCAGGCCAAAATCAATCTGGCGGCCGTGGCGGGCGGCGCGGGCGCTCATATCCTGCATCGTTTCGTAGAGCATCTCCTCGGTTTCGGGCCACATCAAAAACATGTCGCAATACTGCGCGCACACCGCCCGGGCCCCTTCGGAAGTGCCGCCGAAGTAGAGCAGCGGGCCGCCGTTTTGCTGGTAAGGCTTGGCCGGGTCCGAGGCCATGTCGAACTGATACAATTCGCCCCGGTGCACGATGCGCTCCTGGGTCCAGGCCTGGCGCAAAATCTCGATGGTTTCGGCGCAGCGCTGGTAGCGCAGCTCGGGCACTTCGCGCAGGCCGGGCAGGTCGGAATTGATGATGTTGATGGTGAGCCGGCCTGCGAGCATGTGGTCGAGCGAGGCCAGGGCGCGGGCCAGCATGGGCGGGTGAATCTCGCCGGTGCGAATGGCCGTGAGCAGGTTGATGCGCGACGTTTGCGGCGCAATGCCCGCAGCGAACGTCATGACATCCTGCCCCACGGTGTAGGAGGTGGGCAGCAGAATATTGGAATACCCCAGCCGCTCGGCGGCCAGCGTAATGTCGCGGCAATGCGCCCAGGAGCTGCGGTAAGCGCCATCGAGCACGCTCAAATACTGCGTGTCGCCCCCGCAGAGGTCGTCGAACCAGGATATTTCGGCCACGCGTTGCGGCGTGCGAATGGCTACGGAGGTAATAGGCAGGGGTAGGGACATCGGGCTATGATAGGTAAGCTGTTCTTGGGGCCAACCTCACCCCCTAATCCTCTCTCCAAGGAGAGGGGGCTAGGGGGTGAGGTTGGCCCCAGAACTAGACGTTTTAGTAAACAAGAAATACAAACCAAGGCCCACCGCGGCAGCCACGGCCACATCGCGGGCCTCTGTGCCTTTGCTGCTGCTGAGCAGCCACAGGCACAGCCCCACGCACACGGCCGCCACCACGCCGCCGCCCCACACCCGAAACGGCGCTGGCTGCCCAGGGTAGCGGCGGCGCAACACCGGCAGCGCGACGCAGGTGAGCGCGAAGTACGTGAGCCGAATGATGGTGCTGAGCGTGAGCGCGTAGAGAAAGGTGCCCGAAATAGCCAATACCAATTTCAGGGCTGCCGACACAAACAGCGCCACGTAGGGTGTGCGAAAGCGCGGGTGCAGGGCCCCGAAAACGGCCGGAATCTGCCCCTGCTCGGCCAGGGCAAACAGCAGGCGCGGGCCGGTGAGCATCAGGGCATTGAGAGTACCCAGCGCCGTGAGCATGGCCGCCGCCGCTACCCCCGCCGCCGCGGCCGAACCCAGAAACCGGGCAGTAGCAGCCGCCAGGGGCCGCTCGGCCGTGGCCAGGCCCGGCAGCGTACCGATGCATACCACTTGCACCAGCAAAAACAGCACGGCCACCGTAGCGATAGCCGTGAAAAGGGCAAAGGGCACATTGCGCTGCGGCTGCTGAATCTCGCCCGCCGGAATAGCCGCCACATCAAACCCCGAAAAGGTGAAAATGAGTAGCAGCACCGCTCCCGAAAAGCCAGGGTAAGTAGGCCGCACTGCGAAGGAAAACGCGTGCCAATCGACAAAAAACAGCCCCACCGCCGTAAACGCCACCAGCACGAGCAGCTTACTGATAGTGAATAAGTTATTGACCAGCGAAGCAGTGCGCACCCCTACCAGGTTGAGCAGCAGCAGGGCTGCGATGAGGCCGCTCATCAGCGCTGCCCGGCCGGCCCCGCTGCCCACGGCCGGCCAGAAATACGCCGCGTATTCCACGAATAAATTGCAGAGCGCCGCGAAGCTAGCCAGCCGTGAAACCCACAGCAGCCAGCCCACCTCAAACCCCACCAGCGGCCCAAACGCCTCACGGGCATAGAGATACGGCCCACCGGCCCCATTAAAGCGGCTGCTTACCTCTGCAAAACAGAGAATAATAAGTGCGACAATGGCTGCACTCACGCCATAAGCCACCAGGCTGTAATCGCCAACCAATGCGTAAATCTTGGCGGGCAGGCCCAGAATGCCCGCGCCGATGGTGATGTTGACGATAAGCGCCACAAAGTCCCAGCGCCGAATGCCGCGAACCAGGTGGGGCCGCGCCGCAACCTCAGGAATAGAAAACATGCTACAGAAAGAAAAACACCAAAAACCGGCCGCAAGAAGCCTTATTTTACCAACTCAGCAGGGAGCGGGGCCACAACAGCGGCCATCCTTTTGGGAGATTTTTCTCAGCATCAGCGGTTCTTTTGGCGGCGCGGCGCGGCGGCAACGCCCCTGCTCACGGTGCAAAAGCGTGCCGTGAGTGGCAAATATAGGGCGATGGGCCGGGCAGCCAGCGCTGGCGCTACACCGCCCGAATCATCCAAATCTGGCAGCCAAAATGCCCACTATCGCCCAGCGACTCCTTCAGGTACGTGAACCCCAGCCGCTCGTAGAGCGGAATGGCCTGGGTCAGTTCCTCCGTAGTTTCGAGGTACACGCGGGCGTAGCCGTTGGCGCGGGCGGCTTGCAGGCAGTGGGCGATGAGGGCCTTGCCCACGCCCCGGCCCCGGGCGGGGGGTAGGAGGTAAAGCTTCACTAGCTCCACGGTATCGGCGGGCAGGCCCTGGGTGGGGAAAATGCCGCCGCCGCCCAGTACTTCGCCGTTCACTTCGGCCACAAAATAGGCGCTGCGGGGCGTCTGGCTGAATAGCTCGTAGAGATGGTCGGTGGCTTCATCGTAGTAGGCGGTGCCGGGCTTGGCGGCGCCAAATTCGGCCAGGGTTTCGCGCACGGCGCGGGCCAGGGCCGCATTATCGGCGGCGGCGATGGGGCGGATGGTAAAAGAAGTATCCAAAGCAAGGGTAGAACGGAGTGGCACTCCGTTCCTGGTTAAGCATCGTCCTTACGGGAACGGAGTGCCACTCCGTTTTAAAAAACCTACTTCAGCAGTTCATGCAGCACCGTCTGCATCGAAAATATGCGGTTGCCGGCCTCCTGGATGATGAGCGAGCCCGGCGCGTCGAGCACCGCATCCGACACTTCCACGTTGCGGCGCACGGGCAGGCAGTGCAAAAACTTCGCGTCGTCGGTCAGGCGCATGTGCTCGGGCGTGAGCATCCAGCTGGGGTCGTTGCTGAGCACCTGGCCGTAGTCGCGGTAGCTGCTCCAGTTTTTGGCCTGCACGTAGTCGGCGCCCGCCAGGGCCTTGCGCTGGTCGTATTCGATGGTGGCGCCCTTCGTGAATTTCGGGTCCAGCTCGTAGCCGTGCGGGTGGGTAATGACAAAGTCAACCCAGTCGATTTCCGAAAACCAGTCGCAGAACGAGTTGGGCACGCACTGC
>CAZZWL010000004.1:42927-73736 GCA_964657755.1 uncultured Rhodanobacter sp. | reverse complement strand
ACTGCGGCAGGGCGCGCACGTGCGGCGCCCAGGTCAGCACCACTTTCACGCGCGCCTTTTGCTTCGTCTCCGCCACCGTAATAAGGTCGGCAAACGACTGCAAGGGGTGCAGCGTAGCGCTTTCCAGGCTGATAACCGGCACCGTAGCGTACCGCAAAATCTTGCTCAGCACCTCCTCGCTGTAATCAGCCTCCTTGTCCTTGAGCGTCGGGAAGGTGCGCACGCCCAGCACGTCGCAGTACTGGCTCATCACCGCGATGGCATCCTTGATGTGCTCCTGGGTGGTGCCGTTCATCACCGCGCCGTCGGCCATTTCCAGCGTCCACGAGTCGGTGCCGGCGTTCAGCACCCACACCTGCGCGCCCAGGTTGTAGGCCGCCTTCAGGCTGCTGAGGCGGGTGCGCAGGCTGGGATTAAAAAATATCAGGCCCACCGTCTTGTTCTTGCCCACGGGCTGGTAGCCAAAGGGATTCTGCTTGATTTCCAGGGCTTGGGCGAGTAGCGCTTTGTAGTCGCCCGCATCGGCGAAGGAGAGAAAGTTTTTCATGGTAGTAGCGCAGACTTGCAGTCCGCGAAGTGAGGTGCTAGAGCGGCCCCTTTTGCTGATTGCCCGCGCACGGAGAAATAAGGGGCGAAGATAGAAGGCGGTCCAGCTAAGCCGGGCCGCACCGCAACAGGGTTCTTGGCCGGGTTGCGTGGGGGTAGGGGGCTTTAGCGGCGCGGCGGGCGCGCCCGGCGGTGGCCTAAAAAAACGCGGCCGGCCGCTGCCGCTCCCCACCAGCCTACCCCCGCCTAAAAGGGCGGCGCGGGGGGGGTAGGGGCGAGGGGCAGCGACGCCCGGTTGGCGCGGCGGAGCTGCCGCAGGCGAAACGGAACGCCAGCGCCCAGGCAAACGGACTTGCGCGGCCCGAACCAACCCAGCCCGAGCGCCTGGCGCTGGTGGCGGCTCGCGGGCAGGCGCCGCAGCAGGCGCGTATCGCCACACAGCGGCTGCCCGGCCCGCAGCACCAGCTGCGTGGTGGCAGGCCGCGCCCGCAGCACCGCCTGGTAGGGCGTCGGGCACCCGCGCCCGTCGTAGAGCACCACGTCGCCCCAGGCGCCCACGGTCAGCTCGCCGAGCTGGCCCGCCAGGCCCAGGGCCCGCGCCGCGTGGCTGGTCACCATTTGCCACAGCCGCTGGTCGGAGAAATGGTCGTGCAGCCGCGCGTGGCTGTAGGCCGCGGCGTAGCGCAGCTCTTCGGGCAGGGTAGCCGAGCCAGTGAGCGTCCAGTCGGTGCCCAGCAGCAGGTTAATGCCCAGCGAATCGTAGCGCAGCACGGGGGCCGTCTGGCCGTAGAGCACCTGGTTGGAGTGCGGCGACCACACCACGCTCATGGCGTGGGCGGCCAGCCACCGCGCCTCGCGCAGCCCCAGCGCAATGGCGTGGACCAGCGCGCTGCTATCGGGCAGCACCTGGTAGCTACCGGGCCGCAGCCCCGCCAGGCACCGAAACTCGTTGGCCGCCGACTCGTCGGTGCCCTCCGCCACGTGCGGCACGAAGCGGCTCGCCGAGGCCGGGTAGGGTGGCCCCCCCGGCCGGGCAAATACCGGGTAGCCGCAGTCGCAGGCGCGCGGCAGGGTGGCCTTGTCTCGGAGCGGAAAGACGGCGTAGCGCACGGTTGCGCCCGCCAGCCCCAGGCGCTCACCGGTGCGGTCGAGGTTGCGCACCACGCCGGGGCCGGCCGACGCGCCCACCAGCGAAGTAGTGCCCACCAGCAGCTGGCGCAGCTCGTTCCACACGAGCTTGGCGGGGGCGCTGTCGGGCTGGGCCAGCAGCGGCCGGTGGCCGTCCAGGCCCAGGCGCCACTGGTGCCGGTTGGTGTAGCGCTCGGTCACGGCAACGGGCGCCAGGTGGTCGAAAGCCAGGTGGTCGTGGGCATTGATGAGGCCCGGCGACAGCACGCTGCCGGCAGCTTCCACCACGGTGGCCTGCCGCGCGGCGGGGTGGGCCCCGCAGTCGGGCCCGACGCAGGCAATGCGCCCCTGGTCGTCGATGAGCAGCTCGCCGGGCGCCGGCGCCTGGTTGGGCAGCAGCAGCGTGGCCCCCCGAATGAGTATAGCCCGGCCCCCGGCTGCGGCGGGGCTGCTCACCACCGGCCGCCTACCCCCCGGCAAGCGCTGGCACTGGCCCAGCAGCAGCCCCAGCGCCAGCCACAGACCCGCCGCGGCACCACGCCCCCCCACTCCCCACTTCCAATAAAAACTAGGCATATTTACGCACGCTGGGCACTTCCCCGCTGCCCAAAACGCAAAACAGTGGTCTTGGTTATGGAAAAGTGTGGCCCCGTGCCCCCGTAGAGGCGGGCGGCGGGTGGCCCTATCCCCCCCCAAGCCCGCCCATTGTGCGCTAATACGTCTGTCTGGGGCGGTTGGCCGGGGCCGTGCCGAAGGCGCGGTTGGGCTGCGGGCCCATAGTGAGGCGCAGGGTGCCGCCGGCCACAATGTCGCGGTGCAGCAGGTAGCTGTTGGCGTAGGGCTGACCGTTGAGCGTGGCCGACTGAATGTAGATGTTTTGGGGGCTATTGCCTTGTGCCTCAATCGTGAAGGTCTTGCCCTGGGGTAGGCGAATGGTGGCGTGGTCGACCGCCGGGCTGCCGAGCACGTAGGCCAGGCTGCTGGGGCTGACGGGGTAGAAACCCAGCGCCGACAGGATGTACCAGGCCGACATCTGGCCGCAGTCCTCGTTGCCGCTGATGCCGTCGGGCTGGTCGAGGTACATCTCGCGCAGCACCTGGCGCACTTTTTCGGCGGTTTTCCACTGCTGGCCGGCGTAGGCGTAGAGGTAGGTGGTGGCGTGGCTAGGCTCGTTGCCGTGGGCATACATGCCGATGAGGCCCGAAATGTCGGGCGAGGCGCTCGCGCCCAGGTTGCCTTTCACGATGAACAGGCTGTCCAGCTTTTGGGTGAAGGCGGCGTCGCTGCCAAACAGCGTTATCAGCCCCGGCACGTCGTGGGGCACCAGCCAAGTGTACTGCCAGGCGTTGCCCTCGGTGTAGTTGTTTTGGCGGTGAATGGACTGGATGGGGTCGAAGGGCAGCTGAAACTTGCCATCCGACGTGAGGCCGCGCATGAAGCGCGTGCGCGGGTCAAAATACCGCCGGTAGTACTGCGCCCGCTGGCTGTACTGCTGGTAGTCGGCCTGCGCGCCCAGCTTTTGGGCCACCTGCGCAATGCTCCAGTCGTCGATGGCGTATTCCATCGCCTTGGCCACCGACTCGCTTTCCTTATCGGCCGGAATAAAGCCCAGGCTCTTGACGTAGTTCACGCCCTGGTCGTCGCGGGTGCTGGCGGCTTTGAGGGCGGCCAGCACCTGGGGGCCGTCGAGGCCGGGCGTGCCCTTGAGGTAAGCTTCGGCCAGGGCCGGCACGGCGCTGTAGCCCACCATCGTGTTGGTTTCGTTGCCGGCCAGGTGCCAGATGGGCAGCTTGCCCTGCTGCCGCCCAATGGCCAACATCGACTGCATCATGTCGCCGACCCGCTCGGGCTGGGCCAGGGTCAAGAGCGAGTGCTCCGCGCGGTAGGTATCCCAGAGCGAGAAGATGGTGTAGTTGGCAAACGGGGCCTGGGGGTACACCTGGCCGTCGGTGCCCCGGTAGTCGCCGTTGGCGTCGTTGAACAAGGCCGGGGCAAACCAGGCGTGGTAGAGCGCGGTGTAGAAGATGCGCCGCACCACCGGGTCCTTGGTTTCGATGGTGACCTTGCCCAGCTGCGTTTCCCACTTGGCCTGGGCGGCCAGCCGGGCCTGGGCAAAGTCCCAGCCCGGCAGCTCGGCCGCGATGTTGGCCAGCGCATTCTGCGCGCTCACCGGCGAAATACCGACTTTGAGCTGCACCACGCCCGGCGCCTTGGCAAACGTGAGCACGCCCTTCACGGCCGGGCCCTGGCCCTTTTTGCCGGGTAGCGCCTGGGCTTCATTATACAGGGCAAAAGCCGGCACCGGCACCGACGTTTTGATGGCGAAGTACAGCTTCTGGTGGTCGGCCCAGCCGTGCGAAAACCGGTAGCCGACAAAGGTTTGCGCATCTACCTGCTCGAGATACGTGTCGGTGGCCTTGTCGTCGATGCCCTCCTTGAGGTCGATGATGATGCGCGCGGGCTTCCCATCCTTCGGAAACGTGTAGCGGTGCATCCCTACCCGCTCGGTGGCCGTGAGCTCGGCCCGAATGCCGTAGGTGTCGAGGGTCACGGCGTAGTAGCCCGGCTGGGCCACCTCGCGTTGGTGGGCGTAGCGCGAGAGGTAGCCCTGGTGCGGGGCGGCCTGCCGGCCCTTATCGGTTTGGAGCGCGCCGGTGTAGGGCATGATGAGCACGTCGCCGAGGTCGGAGCCGCCCGTGCCGCTGAGGTGCGTGTGCGAGAAGCCCGTGAGCAGGCTGTCGGAGTAGTGGTAGCCCGAGCACCAGTCCCAGCCCTTAAAAATATTCTGCGGCCCCAGCTGCACCGCCCCAAACGGCACGTTGGCCCCAATGAATACGTGGCCGTGCCCCCCCGTGCCGATGCGCGGGTCGACGGAGGAGGTGAGCTGCTGCGCCGGGGCCGGCCCGGCGCTGGCTAGCAAGGCGCCACCGGCCAGGCAGCGCCAAAACCAAAGCGGGAAGAAGCGGGGCCGACGGGCCAGTACGTTGCGCACGGGAGAGGGGGGTAGGGAAAAGAATGCTGGAAAAATGCCGGCGGGCAAGCAGCCGCTAAGCTGGTAGCCGCTGGGGGAAGCGCGCCAAAAAATGGCCGTTTTTGCCACAAATGCCTGGCTGGCAAATATGGCCCTAAAAATCTGGAGCAGGACGTTTGCGCTAGCTAATTGCCTTTTGCGGAGCCTGAAGCGCCACAACTACGCGAAAGTTCTTACCTTTTCGGCGCCGCTTAGCGGGCCTTGCTTCTTCTTCTTACTCCGAATGCCCCAGTTTTTTTCTGGCCTGACCGCCTTGCTGCTCGCCAGCCTGTCCGCCCTGGCCCAGGCCCCCCCGTCCCCCGCCGACCCCGCCCAGTGGGTGAACCCGCTCATTGGCACCGACTCCAAGCCTAGCCTCTCCAATGGCAACACCTACCCGGCCATTTGCCTGCCCTGGGGCATGAACTTCTGGATGCCCCAAACCGGCAAGATGGGCGATGGCTGGGCTTACCAGTATGGGGCTGATAAAATCCGGGGCTTCAAGCAGACGCACCAGCCCTCGCCCTGGATGAACGACTACGGGCAATTCGCCATCATGCCCATCACTGGCAAGCCGGTTTTTGACCAGGACGCGCGCGCCAGCTGGTACTCGCACAAGGCCGAGGTGGCCGAGCCCAACTACTACCGCGTGTACCTGGCCGACCACGACGTGACGGCCGAGCTGGCGCCCACCGAGCGGGCCGCCAGCTTCCGCTTCACCTTCCCTAAAACGGACAGCGCCTACGTGGTGATTGATGCGCTCGACAAGGGCTCGCACGTGCAGGTGCTGCCCCAGCAGCGCCGCGTGGTGGGCTACACCACCCGCAACAGCGGCGGCGTGCCCCAGAATTTCAAGAACTACTTCGTGCTGGAGTTCGACCACGACTTCGTCAGCACCACCCTCTACCAGGATAAAAACCCTACCCCCCCCGGCACGCTCGCCGTGACGGCCAACCACGCCGGGGCCATCGTGGGCTTCCGCACCCGCAAGGGCGAGCGCGTGAACGTGCGGGTGGCCTCGTCGTTCATCAGCCCCGAGCAGGCGCTGCTGAATCTGGGCGAGGTGGGCACCAAGGACCTGGAGGCCGTGCGCCAGGCCGGCCGCGCCGCCTGGAACCAGGCGCTGGGCCGCATTGAGGTGGCGGGCGGCACGCCCGACCAGCAGCGCACCTTCTACTCGTGCCTGTACCGGGCGCTGCTGTTTCCGCGCAAGCTCTATGAGCGGGATGCCAGCGGCAAGGTGCTGCACTACAGTCCCTTCAACGGCCAAGTGCTGCCGGGCTATATGTACACTGACACCGGCTTTTGGGACACATTTCGGGCGCTGTTTCCTTTCCTGAACCTCCTGTACCCCGAGGTAAATACCGAGATTCAGCAGGGCCTGGCCAACGACTACCGCGAGAGCGGCTGGCTGCCCGAGTGGGCCAGCCCCGGCCTGCGCAACGTGATGGTGGGCAACAACTCGGCCTCGGTGGTGGCTGATGCGTACCTCAAGGGCGTGCGCGGGCAGGACATGAATGTGCTCTACGAGGCCCTCACGCACGGCGCCAACAACGCCGGCCCGCTCGATGCCGTGGGCCGCACCGGCGTGCAGTACTACAACAAGCTCGGCTACGTGCCCTACGATGTTAAAATCAACGAGAACGCCGCCCGCACCCTCGAATACGCCTACGACGACTTCGCCATCTACCAGCTGGCCAAGGCCTTGGGCAAGCCCAAGAAGGAAATCAACCTGTACGCCCAGCGTAGCCAGAACTACCGCAAGCTGTTTGATAAAGAGTCGGGCCTGATGCGCGGCCGCAACCAGGACGGCACGTTTCAGCAGCCGTTCAGCCCCTTCAAGTGGGGCGGCGCCTTCACCGAGGGCAACAGCCTGCACTACACCTGGTCGGTGTTTCACGACGTGCAGGGGCTCATGGATTTGATGGGGGGTAGGCAGAAATTCGTGGCCACGCTCGACACCGTGTTTGCCCTGCCGCCCGTGTTCGACGACTCCTACTACGGCAGCACCATCCACGAAATCAGGGAGATGCAGGTGGCCGGCATGGGCAACTACGCCCACGGCAACCAGCCCATCCAGCACATGATTTACCTCTACAACTACGCCGGCCAGCCCTGGAAGGCGCAGTACTGGCTGCGCGAGGTGCTGAACCGCCTCTACCTGCCCACGCCCGACGGCTACTGCGGCGACGAGGACAACGGCCAAACCTCGGCCTGGTACGTGTTTTCGGCCCTGGGCTTCTACCCCGTGTGCCCCGCCGTGAACCAGTACGTGCTCGGCGCGCCGCTCTTCCCCAAAGCCACCCTGCACCTGCCCGGCGGCAAGGACGTGGTACTGAACGCGCCCCAGAACTCGGCCGCCAACCGCTACGTCAATCGCCTGACGCTCAACGGCCAGGCCTACGACAAAAACTACCTCGACTACGAAACGCTGAAGCAGGGCGCCACCCTTGATTTCGAGATGAGTCCCACCCCCAATAAAACGCGCGGCACCGCCCCGGCCGCCGCCCCGTACTCTTTCTCCACTGCCAAAAAGTAGCGCGGACTTTTAGTCCGCGGACGAGCACAGCGAGTAGGTACGGCTACCATACGCGGGCCACTCGCTTCGCTCGTACGCGGACTGAAAGTCCGCGCTACCCCCCAACCCCCCATGAATCGCAGAACTTTCGTCGGCAACGCTTCTTTGCTCACGGCCAGCCTGGCCCTACCCTCCCTTTCTTTCGCGGCCGCGCCCGCCTTTCCGGTGGTGCGGCCGGCGGCGGCCAAGCGCCGCTTTCGCAGCAAAGCCGTGGAGGCCGCCATTGCTGAGTTCAGGAAAAAGGTGAAGGACCCCGAGCTGGGCTGGCTGTTTGAGAACTGCTTTCCGAGCACCCTCGACACCACCGTGACCTATGCCGAGCGCGCGGGCCGGCCCGATACCTACGTCATCACCGGCGACATCGACGCCATGTGGCTGCGCGACTCGTCGGCCCAGGTGTGGCCCTATTTGCAGCTCATTGACCGGGATGAGCCGCTGCGCAAATTGGTGGCCGGCGTGATAAACCGCCAGACGCGCTACGTCAACAAGGACCCCTACGCCAACGCTTTTTATGGCGACGACACCAAGGTGGGCGAGTGGGCCACCGACCACACCGCCATGCAGCCCGGCGTGCACGAGCGCAAGTGGGAAATCGACTCGCTCTGCTACCCCATTCGCCTGGCCTACCACTACTGGAAAAAAACCGGCGACCCCCAGCCCTTCGACGCGCCCTGGCAGCAGGCCATCGCCGCCACCTTACGCACCTTTCGGGCGCAGCAGCACAAGCAGGGGGTAGGGCCCTATAAGTTTCAGCGCCTGACGGAAAAGGCCACCGACACCCAGCCGCTGGGCGGCTACGGCTACCCGGTGCGGCCGGTGGGCCTCATCGCCTCGGCCTTCCGGCCCAGCGACGACGCCACGCTCTATCCCTTCCTCATTCCCAGCAACTTCTTCGCCGTGGTGAGCCTGCGCCAGGCCGCCGAAATGCTGACCGCCCTGTCCCCCGCCGCGGCCGCCACCGCCCAGGACTGCCGCGCCCTGGCCGACGAGGTGGAGGCCGCCCTGCGCCAGCACGCCGTGGTAGACCACCCGCAGCACGGCAAAATCTACGCCTACGAAATCGACGGTTTCGGCAGCCACATCCTGATGGACGATGCCAACGTGCCCAGCCTCGTCACGCTGCCCTACCTGGGCGCGGTGCCCCTCACCGACCCCGTTTACCAGAACACCCGCAAGTTTTTGCTTTCCGAGGCCAACCCATTCTTCTTCAAAGGCACGGCGGCCGAGGGTATCGGCGGCCCGCACGTGGGCCTGGACATGATTTGGCCCATCGCCATCACCACCCGCGGCCTCACCAGCCAGGACGACGCCGAAATCCGGACCTGCATCCAAAGCCTCAAAACCACCCACGCCGGTACCGGCTACATGCACGAGTCGTTCAACAAGGACGACCCCCAGAAATTCTCCCGCGCCTGGTTTGCCTGGGCCAACACCATCTTCGGCGAGTTTCTCTGGAAAGTGTACCAGGAAAAACCGCAGCTGCTGGCTTAGGATGCTAGCTGTTTGAGAAGCCAGATAAGCATGACGTTCTTTTTTACGTAATGATAACTGCTACCCCCCCGTGCCTGCTCGAAATCTGCGCCGGCTCCATCCAGTCGGCCCTGGCGGCGCAGGCCGGGGGCGCGCACCGCATCGAGCTGTGCCAGAACCTGGCGCAGGGCGGCACTACCCCCTCCTACGGCCTCATTCAGCGGGTGCTCAGCCGGCTCACCATCCCGGTATTCGTGCTCATCCGGCCCCGGCCGGGCCACTTCCGCTACGATGCCGAGGAGCTGGCCATCATGGCCGCCGACGTGTCGCAGTGCCGGGCGCTGGGCTGCGCCGGGGTCGTAATCGGGGCCTTGGACGAGGCCGGCCGCGTGGACCTGGCCCGCTGCCGCCTCCTCATCGCCGCCGCCGGCCCCCTGCAAATTACCTTTCACCGGGCCTTCGACGTGTGCCCCGACCAGGCCCAGGCTTTAGAGGAGATTATCGGCCTGGGCTGCCAGCGGGTGCTCACCTCGGGCGGGCGGGCCAGCGCGCCGGCGGGCCAGGCGCGGCTGGCGGCGCTGGTGCGGCAGGCGGCGGGGCGCATCCGCATCATGCCGGGGGCCGGCGTCACGCCCGCCACCCTGCCGGCGCTGGTGCGGGCCACGGGCGCGGCTGAGTTTCACGCCAGCGCCAAGCGGCTGCTCCCTACCCCCCCCGCGGCCACCGAGTTTGACGCGCCGCTGTGGGAAACGGATGCCGCCATCGTGGCCGAGCTGGTGGCGCAGCTGCGGGCAGCCGTGGTTTGAATGAGTACTGCGTCAACAATAGCTAGGGGGTGAGGCGCCCCGCCAGAACAACCTGCCTATTTCCGCAGTGCCGCCTGGCTTTTGCCCGGTTTGGTCCTGCCGGCGGGCGTCAGGATTTTGGCCACGATGTAGCGGCCGATTTGCCGGCCCTGCGCGTTGCCGCCGGTCACGCTGTCCATGTAATGGATGCCGCCGTAGAAGCGCGACACCGACGCCTCGGCCGCCGCCTGGCGGAAGGACGTGAACGGCCGCTGGCCGCTGCCAAACGGGATTTCCGTGTCGTCGACGTAGGCGATTTTGTCACCCAGCAGGTAGGTTAGCACCTCGGCCGAAGCATTGGAAACCACGGCGTGCCCGCTGGTGTACTCCGGAAAAGGCGGCGTTTGGAGCAGCGGCTGCCACTTCACGTCCACGTATTTATTGAGGTAGGTTTCGGGCCGAATGCGGTTAGTGGCGTATTTGGCGTCCCAGGTGCTGATAAACGCATCCATCAGGGTCAGGCCTTCCACGCACAGCACGTAGGCCGTTTTGTCGAATCCCACGCGCTGCTGCCGGGCCACCAGGGCGGCAATGTTCATCCAGTGCCCGCCGGGGCTGATTTTCTTGAAGCCGATGGCCATGTGCCCCGCCGTGTTCACGGCAAACGGGTTGCAGTCCCAGAACTGCGCTATCTGGCGCTGCTCGTCGGTCAGCTGCTTCGAAGCCCGGTACACGGCCCGCGCCTCCCGGTAAAAGGCCGAGGCCGAGTCTTTGCTAAACGCGCAGGGCGCCACCGGCCGAAACTGGCTGGCCGAGTCAATAACCAGCGGGCGGATGGTTTTCCAGTTGGGCTCTACGGCTTCGAGGTAGGCGGGGGGGGTAGGGTACCAGTTGCCCTCGGCCCGCAGCGGCGTGTAGCGCTTGAGGGCGCTCAACTGGGCGTAGTGGTCGGTTTTGGAGAAGCGCACCACGGCGGCGGCGGCCAGCCGGCCCACCCGCACCGACTGGCTCAGCACGCCGGGCGCCAGGCCTTTTTTTTCCAGCTCCTGCAAAAAGCTGGCTTCTTCCTCGGCCAGGTTTTCGCCCGAGGGCAGCAGTAGGCGGGCGGTTTCGAGCATGCTGTAGTAGGCCGCCACCTGGTAGTCGTAGCGGGCCCGCACGGTATCGAGCCGCAGGTCGGCAGTAAAGCCCTTTATTAGGTGCTGGGTGGCGGGCAGGCCCTGGGTGGTGCGCGCCGCCACTATGCTGTAGGCGCCCAGCGCGCAGTAGGCGTAGTAGCGCGCCGCCGCCGGCGGGCTGATAACGTCGTGTACCATCGTCAGGTTGATGGCATCGAGCGCCTTGCTGGGGTTCAGCCTTTCGGCTGGCCGCGGCGTTTGGGCCGCCACCGGCCGGGCCGCGGGGGCCGCCAGCGTCAAGAGCGCCAGGAGGGGGTAGTACTTCATCGCTACTCCTTGTAAAATTGGACGGGGCCGCTGCTGACGCCCACCACCAGGTAAGGCTGCTTATTGACCCGGATTTCGCTCACCGATTTCACGTCGCCCACTACGCACACGCCCGCCGCCGGCTGCGGCACGTAGCGGAAGCCGCCCCGGCCGTCGCCCTGCAGCAGGCAGCCGTAGCTGGCGTCGAGGCTGCCCATTTTGAGGCGGTTGTCGGTGTGGTTGCCCAGCAGCAGCAGGTCGGGGTGGCCGTCGTGGTTGTAGTCGCCGCTCGCAATCTGGCTCACCGCCGAAAACTGCGCCTCCATCGGCAATTCGGTGGCCCTGAACTTGCCTTTCTGGTTGATATACAGCATGGTGCGCAGCTCGTTGGCCTCCAGCTTACCGGCCTTCGCCAGCTCTTCGGGCGGGAAGATTTCCGTCATGGTGGCGTCGGCGTAGGCTTTGTAGGAGGTGAAGCGCCGGCGCATGGGGTAGATGACGTCGTTCAGCTCGTCGCGGCTCACGAAGGGGTAGCTTTTGCCCTGCACGAAGAAGTTAAAAAACGGGTCGATGGAGCCATTGCCATCAAAATCAGTGTAGTAGAGCGTCGCCGGCTCCTGGGGAGTGCCGCGCAGCGGGCTGTTCAAGCCCAGGTTGCCGGCCACGATGTCGGGCTGCCCGTCGGCGTTCACATCGGCCACGTGCAGGCTGAACCACAGGCCCGTTTGGGGCGTGCCGAAGTAGGCCGTGGTCTGGTCATTGAAACCCTGCGGCGTATTTATCCACACGCTCAGCGGCATCATTTCGCCGCACAGCACCAGGTCGGGACGGCCGTCCTTGTTCAGGTCGGCCCACTGCGCATCGGTCACCATGCCGGCGTGGGCAAAGGGCGCCTCGGGCGCCTCGAAATGGCCCTTGCCATCGTTGAGCAGCAGGTAGCTGGGCGGCGCCAGGGGGTAGCGGCCCGGCACCACGCGGCCGCCTACGAACAGGTCGAGGTCGCCGTCGTGGTCCACGTCGGCCGGGCGCACGCAGCTCTTGCTGGCGGCGCTCAGGGGGGGTAGGGCGGTGGCCGGGGCCAGCGCCAGGTGCCCTTTGCCGTCATTCAGGTACAGCTCGTCCTGCAGTTCGTCCTGCCCGGCCTCGTAGAGCGCGTAGCCGCCCTTGGCCAGGTACAGGTCGGGGGCGCCGTCGCCGTTGGCATCAAAGAAAGCCGCCGCCGCCACGGTGCCGGTGGGGCGGGGGGTAGGGCGGCCCAGCGCGGCCGGCACGAACTTGCCGCCCGGCTGCTGCACGTACAGCCTGCCCACCTCGCCGGGCGCGCCGCTCACAAACAGGTCGTCCAGGCCGTCCTTGTTCACGTCGGCCGTGGCCATTACCGGGGCCGTTTTGGAGTACATAAACAGCATGAGCAGCTGGCGCTTGAAGTCGTTCAGCGTCTCTTGCTCGGGCTGGAAGTCAAACAGCGGCGCGGCGGCCCGAAACACCGTCTTGGCGGGCGCGGCGGCGCGGGCCACCGGCTGGGCAGCCGGCGCCGCCGCGGGCTTGCCCGTAAGCTGCAGCCGCTGGTTGACCTTCACATTGGTCAGCAGCTGGGTGGTCTGGTTGGGCCAGATGATGCGCACCGAGTCGGCCCGCGCGGCGGTGCCCAGCCCAAAATTCAGCACCGTGGATACGCTCGACAGGTAGCCGCGGTTGGGGTTCACTTCCTGGTACTGCACCTGGCCGGGCGTGTGCACGTACACCTTGGCGCCCACCGCCTGGGTGTTCAAGCCCGGCCCGGTCAGCTTGAGGGCCAGGTAGTTGGTGTGGTTGACGTCGGTGCTGTGGTTGCGGTAGATGCCGGCCGGCTGGTTGATGGTGTTCACCACCAAATCCAGGTCGCCATCGTTGTCGAGGTCGGCGTACACGGCGCCGTTCGACATGTTAGCCTGGTCGAGGCCCCACGCCTTTTGCTGGTTCGAAAAAGTCAGGTTGTGCTCGTTCCGAAAAATGTAGTCGGGCACCGCCGTCGCGGGCATGGCCGTCACCAAATCCATCAGCAAAAACGGCTCCTTGGCCATGGCCCGTTTTATCTTATAATCGCCCCAGTAGCGCAAAAAATCCTTGTTCGTGTAGTCGCGCAGGTAGCCGTTGCTGATGTAGATATCCTTGTAGCCGTCGTTGTCGAAGTCGGCAATGAGCGGGCACCAGCTCCAGTCGGTTTTCGACACGCCGGCCAGCTGCCCAATCTCGCTAAACGTGCCGTCGCCGTTGTTGAGGTGCAGCATATTGCGCATGTACTGCGGGTAGAGGCCCTGCTGCTGCATCAGCTCAAACAACTCGTAGTTTTCCTCCAGCTGCAGCGATTTTTGGCGGTGGTTATCGGCCGGCAGCATATCCAGGGTAAAAATATCGGGCCGCGCATCGTTGTTGAAATCGGCGATATCCACCCCCATCGAAAAGTGCGAGTGGTGCCGCAGCACCCGCTGCGCCTCATTAGTGAAAGTGCCGTTTTTATTATTCAGGTACAGGTAATCGGGCTCGTTGTAGTCGTTGGTGACGTAGATATCCTGCCAGCCGTCCTGGTTGATGTCGGCCACCGCAATGCCCAGCCCAAAGGTGAGCGGACTCTGCACAATGCCGGCCGCTTGGGAAACGTCCGTGAAATGGCCGCCGTCGTTTCGGAATAGCTTATTGCCCGCCAGCGCGTCTACCTCGCCCTTGTAGCGGGCAAATTCCATGTTGTCAATCTTTTTGATGTTGTGATTGAGCAGGAACATGTCCAGGTCGCCGTCATTGTCGTAGTCGAAAAAGGCGGCCTGCGTGCTGTAGCCAGGGTCGTCGAGCCCGTACTGCCGGGCCTGCTCGGCAAACTTGTTGTTACCCTGGTTGATAAACAGCTGGTTGCGGCGCACGTCGTCGGCCTTTTTGCCCGAGTAGCACACGTAGATATCCAGCCGGCCGTCGCCGTTCACGTCGGCCATTGTCACGCCGGTTTTCCAGCCGTCCTTGCGCCCGCCCAGCCCCGGCGCGGCCTGGTCGGTAATATCCTTAAACTTGCAGCCGCCCAGGTTGAGGTACAGCTTATTAGGCCGCATGTTGCCCGTGAAGAACAGGTCCGGCAGGCCATCATCGTTGATATCGCCCACCGCAACGCCGCCGCCGTTGTAGAAGTACTCGTAGGACAGAATATTAAGCGCCTCGCTCTCGCTGATGGCGTTGGTGAACGCGATGCCCGTTTCCTGCGGGCTAAGCAGGCTGAACAGCGGCTGCTGGGCCGCGCCGGGCCGCGCCGCCGCCAGCCCCAGCAGCGTGAGGGCCAGCCGGCCGCCGAGGCCAAAGCGGCGCGCGCGCGCAGACAAACGAGTGATAAAAGCGCTCAACAGCTAAAGGATTAGGCCAGCAAAAAGCTTTGCTGGTCGAAATTAAACACCATGCGCCAGACCCGCGCCCTACCCCCCCGCTAGCCGCGCACCTTGGCCGAAGCCGCTTGCAGGGCCGCCAGCGACGCCGCCGACACCTCGCCGAACAGCGAGACGCCCGCCGCCCCGTGGCGCAGGGCCAGCTCAATGCCCTGCTGCAGCTCGACATCGCTCTTAAAATCGGGCAGGTACAGCCCGGCGTAGAGTGGAAATTTGCCGTTCAGGGCCGCTACCCCCTCCCGCACGGCCTGGCCAATCCAGGTCACGTTTTCCTTGTAGAAGCCGTGGTAAATCATGGGGCACACGCCGCTCACGTTCCAGTTCACCCAGTCCTGCTTCACGTTGCGGTGGGCAATGTCGGGGGTCGGGAATACGGCGGCCGTGATGGACTTGCGGTAGGTTTTGGCCACGGCCGTGAGGCGGCGCACCACCTCGTTCACGCGCTGGTAGCGGAAGGCGCGCCACGAGGGGCTAGCCTCGGGGTACTGCACTTTATCAATGTCTTCGCCGTACTCGGCCGTGTAGGCCACCTTGCACACCGGGCAGTAGCAAAAGTCGTATTCGGGCAGCTCGCTGGTTTGCACAATGCCGTATTTATCCCAGAGGTTGACGGGCAAAATCACGTCGCAGAAGCGCACGTAGTCGAGGTGAATGCCGTCGATGTAGTCCTTTTTGAGTGCCGCGGCGTAGTCCTGCTCCAGGTACTGCTTCACCTCCTCGCGCGAGGGGCACAGCCAGCGGTAGTAGTCCACGTAGGGCGGGTGGGTGGCGCACGACTCGCCCCGGCGGCTCACGGCGTACCACTCGGGGTGGGCGGCCAGCAAGGTCTTCTCGCCGCGGTTCATGGTCCAAATCCAGCGGTGGGCTTCCAGCTTCTGGGCCTTGGCGGCGCGGAAGTGCTTCTCGCTGTCGGCCTCGAAAAACACGCCGCGCACGCCGGCGGCGTAGTACTGGCGGTAGCGCGTGGCCAGCTCGGCCTCGGTGTCCTTCGGGTTGGGGTTGGTCCAGACCCAGTGCTTCCAGCCGGCTTTGGGGGGGGTAGGGAGCACGGCGGCCGGGGCGGCACCCGCCAGCAGCGGGGCGGCCAGGCCCACGGTCAGGCTGTTGCGAACAAATTTGCGGCGACTGTTCATGGCTTCAGGGTTTCGATAAGTCCTTCGTCGTTGAGGCGGATGGGGGCGGCGCCGGCGGCCGTGAGTGTGGCCGTGAACTGGTAGGGCGTGGCCAATAATTCCAATTGGTTTACTTGCTTTTCCACCTCCACCTGCGCTTCTATTTTGAGCTCGGCCAGCGTAGCGGCGTAGTGGCCGGTTTGCTGCCGAAACTGCTGCTGGCGGTAATACACCAGCCACAGGTACTGCTTGCGTAGCTCGGCCGCGGGCAGCTGCCAGGTAGTGCCCGCCCGGCGCGTAAACTGCAGGTAGCCCCAGCGCTCAGGGTAGTGCATGTTGATGACGCCCTGCGGCGACCACACCCAGTTGTGCTCCGGCAGGTCTTTGCCAGCGGCGTCCTGCACTTTCACATTTTTAGAGCCCGCCACCCGCGTGTCCCACTCCACGCGCGAGAAATTGATGCGCCACTGCGTGCCCTCGGTGGGCGGCTGCCAAGGGAAGCCCATGCGCACGGCCCGCAGCGGAATGGCCATTTCCACGGTCCAGCTCTTGTCCTGGTCCCGCGGCTGGTTGAGGGTGCCCGTAATTGCTACCCCCGAGCGCAGCCTGGCCACGTCCCAACTGATGAGGGCGTCGCCCTTAGCGCGGTAGGGCTTGGGCAGGTAGAGGTCGAAAATCTTGTTCAAGGCATTGACCTCGATTTCGAAGTACTGGTGCGCATTATTATCGGGGTCGAGGAAGACCTCGAAGTCGTTGTCTTTGAAAATAATATCGTCGTGGTGCGTCTGCGTAGCCCAGATTTGCGGCTCCTGCAGGGTGGCGGCCACGAACAGCGTCGAGTCGTTCCAGAGCATCTTCACCCGCGTCTGGAAGGGGGGTAGGGGCTTGGCCGCGCCCTCAATATCCACGAAGTCGGTGGTCCAGGGGGCCTGCTGCCAGGCGCTTTCGCGCAGGTTGCCATCCATCGTCAGGGGCTGGCTGGTGTGCTGCACCACGTAGCCCTTGGGCGGCGTAAAGAGGCCTTCCAGCCCCGCAAATGGGGCTTGCGCCCATGAGGACAGGGGTAGGGCCAGCCCCAGGCCCAGCACCACGCCCCGCCAGCCGGGCGGGCGGGGGGGTAGGGGCCGGGTACTGGGCAGCGTAGTCGAAAATCCCATGAAGCAGGGGGCGAATTACTAAAAAAAAGGAGGCTTTACCCCAGGCTGGCCCAGCGTAAAGCCTCCCCTAAGCAGGTGAGCGCGGCGGTTATTTATCCCACCACACGCGGGAGGTGAGCAGGTCGCCGCCCGTTAGGTCGGCTACTCCCATCGCGTAGCCGGCGGGGTTGTTCGACACTTCTGTAACCGGGTAGATGAGGCGGCGCGGAATGGTGGCGTTGGTTACGTTGCCGGGGTAGTTCACGGGCGTCAGCACGGGGTAGCCCGACCGGCGCCAGTTGTTCCAGCCCTCAATGAAGTTGAAGGTCGTGGACGCCTCCAGCCAGTACTGCTCGTTTATTTGCTGGAGCGGATTGGCAGTTCCCAGCGGATGGGCCGTCACGTAGGCACTGACGGTGCCCGCGTCGATGGTGGCGGCCGCATTTATCTGCGACAGCGACAGCATGGCGCCGCGCACGCCGTTGGCGTAGTGCGTGGCGGCCGTGGCGCCCACGCTCCAGCCGCGGTTGGCGGCTTCGGCTAGCAAGAGCTCAGTTTCGCTGTACGTCAGCAAAAAGTTGGGGGCGTTGCGCTGAATATACACGGCCACGCGGGGCCGCGAATAGTTGCCGAGGATGGCCAGGTCGCTGGCCGAGCCGGTGCCGCCGGGGTAGTCGGTGCGCTTGCGGATGTCGAACGCACCGCCCGTCAGGT
Organism: uncultured Rhodanobacter sp.; assembly: GCA_964657755.1. Taxonomy (GTDB): domain Bacteria; phylum Bacteroidota; class Bacteroidia; order Cytophagales; family Hymenobacteraceae; genus Hymenobacter. The sequence continues at coordinate 56,429 of CAZZWL010000004.1, read as the reverse complement.
CGTAGCCATTGGGCAGGCCGCGCTGCAGGGCGGGGGTGTTATCGCCCGTCAGCGACTGGTTGGCGTTGTTGGTAGCCCCCGCCTGCGGAATCTCGGCGATGGCGCCCAGGCGCGGGTCGCTGGTGGTGCGCAGGTAGTCAATCAGGGTTTTGCTCCACTTCACTTCCCGAAAATCGTCGGTGGTGAGCAGGGCGTTGGTCGTGGCATTCTGGGTGTCGCCGTAGGCAATGTCGCCGCCCACGAGGGCATTGTCGGTGTAGCTGGTCATGGTGCCGGCCGCCGCTGCTTTCTCGGTGTAGGTTTTGGCCAGGGTAGGGTTCACCTTGGTCATGCGCATGGCTACGCGCACCATCAGCGAGTAGCCCAGCTTTTTCCACTGCGCCACGTCGCCGCCGTACAGCAGGTCGCCCGCCGCCTTGGGGCCCGTGGCGCTGAGGCTGGCAATGGCCGCGTCGAGCTGCGTGAGTAGCGCGGGGTAGATGTCCTGCTGCTTGTCGTACTGGGGCGTGTTGATGCCCTGCGTGGCCATCAGCGCCTGCGTAAACGGAATGTCGCCGTAGGCATCAGTGATGCGCTGAAATATCATGACTTTCATGATATTGCTGATGGCAATCACGTTCGAGTAGCGTGCGGCGCCCTGCGTGTTGGCCACGTCAATGGCCTGCTGCAAGCGGCTCAGGGCCGTGTAGCCCTGGCCAAAGAGCAGGGCCTGGTAGCCAGTGAAGCCACCCGAGTTGGTGTACTTGTCGCCGTTGCCGTAGTAGTTGAACGTGCTGGCCAGCGCCTGAATGGCCGGGGCCGGGTACAGCAGCTCGCCATACCCCGTGTTGGCAAACGTCAACTGGCCATCGGTGAGCAGGTAGTTCGGGTTGAGGTTGGCGGCCGAGGCGGCGGTGGGGTTGGTATTTATCTGGTCGAGGTACTTTTCTGAGCAGGAAGTGCTGAACAGAACGGCCGTCAAAGCCGCGTAGATAACGGTCTTTCTCATCGCGCTAGCTTATTTGAATTTAACATTGAGAGTAACGCCATACGTGCGAGCGAAGGGCAGCGAGCCACCTTCTACCCCCGCATAAGCCACCAAGGGCGAGATGGTGTTCTCGGGGTCGATGTTGTCGGTGTGCTTCAGGATGGTGAACAGGTTGCGGCCCACCAGCGACAGGGTAATATCCTGGAACGGCGTGTGCGACAGCACGCTCTGGGTGAAGGTGTAGCCGAAGGAAAGCTGCCGGAACTTGATGAAGCTGCCGTCGAGCACCGACAGGGCCGAGATGTTGCTGGCTAGGGTGGGGTAGTAGGTGTAGGCGGGCACCACTACGGTGTTCACGGCGCCGCCTTCCGTTACCCCGGTGGCTACTACGCCGGTTTCGCGGCCAGCCAGCGTGGCCTGGTTGAGGCCGCGGGTGTAGGAGTAGTACTCGGTGGCCGACAGAATCTTGTTGTTGAACTTGTAGTCAATCAGGAATGACAGGTTGAAGCCCTTGAAATTGAAATCGTTGTTGAAACCGCCGTACAGGTTGGCAATGCCCGAGCCCATCGGCTTGAGGTCGCCGCGCTCCGGAATGCCATCGGCGCCCACAATCACGTTGCCGCTGGCATCGCGCTTGTAGTCGTAGGCCCGCACCTGCGAGATGGCTAGGCCCTTCACGATGCCGATGTTGGCGTTCATGGGGCGGTAGGTGCCGGTTTGCAGCGGGTTGTTGGCCCCGCCGTCAATGTCCAGTACTTCGTTGTGCAGCTTGGTGAAGTTGAACGACGAGGTCCAGGTAAACGCGCCGCGCTTAATGGGCACCAGCGTCAGACCCAGCTCTACCCCCCGGTTCAGGGTCGAGCCCAGGTTCACCGTCGTTCCCTCGTAACCGGTCGAAACCGAGAGGGCCGCATTCACAATCTCGCCGCTGGTTTTACGGTTGAAGTACGCCAGGTCTACCCCCACGCGGTTGTTGAAAAACTTCAGCTCCGTGCCTACTTCAAACTCGCGCAGGTTGTAGGGCCGCAGGTTGGCGTTGGGCAGTGTCGAGCTGTAGGAAGCGCGCGGCACGCCATTAATGGGGTTGCCGATGTTGTAGTACTGTTGCGTTAGGTACGGATTGGCGGCCTCGCCACTGGTTTTGGCATACGAGGCGCGCAGCTTGCCATAGCTCAGGGCCGGGGCGTCCAGCAGGTCGGAGAAGATGAAGCTGCCCGCCACCGATGGCGTGAAGATGCTGCGGTTGCCATTGGGCAGCGACGAGAAGCGGTCGTAGCGGCCGGTCGTGCTCAGGGTCAAGAACTTATACGTGAAGTCGGCGGTGTAGTAGAGCGAGGGCGTTATGAGCTCCGTGTACTGGTACTCCAGGTTGCGGTTGCGCAGGTTGGTGGGCGTGTACAGGTAGGGCACAATGAACTGCCCGCCGTACAAGCGGCTGCTCTCAAACTTGTTGTGGCGGTAGTTGGCCCCCACGCTGGCGCTGATGGAGAAATCCTGGCTCAGCTGCTTGTTGAACGACAGCAAAGCGTCGGAGTTCATTTCGAGGCGGCTGCCCAGGGTCAGGTTGTCGAGCCCACCCTCGCCGGCCGTCGAGTATAGCGTGCCGTAGGGCGTCACCCCGAAGCGGCGGTCGCTGGAGTAGTCGTAGCCCACGCGGCCCTGCAAGAACAGGTAATCGGTGAAAGCATACTTGGCCGAAATCGAGCTGATGAGGCGCTTGCGCGACACGTCGTTGACGTACTGGTTCACCACAAACCACGGGTTGGTGGCGTAGCTGTCCACGTTCCAGGCCGTTTCGAGGCCGTTGTTGTTCACATCGTAGCCGGGCGCCAGGGTAGCCTGGTCAACATTAGGTGCCAGGAAGATGATATTATTGGCGTTCAGGGGCGAGTCGCTCAGCTGGGGGCGGTTCTGGTCCTGCTGGTCGATGTAGCTGGCCGTCAGGTTAAAGCTCAGCTTTTTGGTGAGGTCGTAGGCCGTGTTGAAGTTCACGGTGCGGCGCGTCAAGCCACTGTTGCGCAGGATGGATTTGTTGTCCAGGTTCGAGAGCGACAAGCGGTACGTGCCCTTTTCGCCCCCGCCCGAAATAGCCACGGTGTTGGTAAAGGAGGGCCCTACCCGGTAAAAATTGTTGATGTTGCCGTTTACTTTAGAGTAGGCGTGCTGCTGGCCGTCGATGCCGATAGTAGGCGTGCCATCCAATTTCTGGCCCCAGGCCGTGTTGCCCGATACGATGGCCGAGGCCACGTCGGTGGGCCGCAGGCCCTGGCTGCCCTGGCCGTACACGCTCTGGAAATTTGTGTTGTCCACCGCCCGGTCAAACTGCAGGTTGGTGTTGTACTCAATCGTGGTCTTGGTGCGCGAGCCGCTCTTGGTCGTAATCTGAATCACGCCGTTGGCCGCCCGCGCCCCATACAGGGCCGAGGCCGTCGAGCCTTTCAGCACCGTCACGGTTTCGATGTCGTCGGGGTTGATGTTGCTGATGCCGTCGCCTAGGTCGGCGCCGCCCCACTCGCCGGCGCTACCCCGCACCGTGTTGTCCATCGGCACGCCGTTGATGACAATCAGGGGCGAAGAAGTGCCCGAAAACGAGGTGACCCCCCGAATGTTGAGGCGTGCCGACGAGCCGGGGCCGCCGCTGGTGCCGCCCACGTTCAGGCCCGCCACCCGGCCTTCCAGCGAGTTGGCCACGTTGGTTTCGCGGGCTATCGACAGGGGGCCGCCATCCACTTTGGTCACGGCGTAGCCGATTTTGCGCTCGTCTTTCTTGATGCCCAGCGCGGTCACTACCACTTCGCCCAGCTCCTTACTATCAACGGCCATAATAAGGTTGATGGAGCTGCGGCCCTTCACGGCCACCGTCTGGCTCACGTAGCCCACGTAGGAAAATACCAGCGTGGCATCGTCGGGCACGCTGATGGCGTAGTTGCCATCCACGTCCGAGGTAGTGCCCTGGGTAGTGCCGCTCACCACGACGCTCACGCCAATGAGCGCCTCGTTGGTGGGGCTGGTAATCTTACCCGAGACTTTACTCGCCTGGGCATAGCCATAGCCGTGGCCGAGCAGCAGGAGTAACACAAGCAACTGTAGGGTTTTTCTCATGGGAAGTTGGATTTGGTGACAATAGGGAAGGGGGTGGGATAAAACGGGGTGGGTAAGCTGCTTTGCCGCAACGGGCGCGCTGCCTGGGTAGAAGAGGTAAAAATGATAGGCGGTAAGTAGTTGTCGAGCCACTAGCCACGGGTGCCAAAACGTTTAATCACTGGGCCAGATAAAAACCTGGACCCCTTAGCTCAGCCATCCGCAACGGCGGGGTAATAATGCATTTTGCTTGCGTAGGCGGAGGATTTATTTTTGCATCGCGCATAGGTATATTATTTATGCGAACTGTTCCTGTAATAACCCTATGAGAATGAAATTTTAGGCAATGCAGGAATAGCTAAAGGTGCTATTGGTCCTAAATTAAGTAATAAAAGTTAGTGAGCGGAAAATATGATAGTAATCAACTTACTATCAGTTGATAATAATGACTCAAGACATATTTTTAAGGCATTAATTCAAAATTAAACGATTAGTAATTACAAAACAAATTAATCATCTTAAAGAAATGAAAAAGTAAATTTAATCAGTTTATTTTATTGCATTTTTACCGTTGGTCATTTCTATAAACGCATCCAGTATAGGCTCGTTTGCCAGGCCCAGAAAAAGTAAATTGTATTGCGGTAGCTTTTCTTTTTTAACGTCGGTTAGTAATTATCTCTTTGCTATCGTGAAACTAGTGCTCGGCTCGGCTGGCTGGCCTGGGCTTTGGGGCCGAAAGGCGGGGGTAGGGCGGCTCAGGGCAGCACCGACCGGGGCCGGTCGGCCGGGGCTACCCCCCAGGTGGGGCTGGGCCGGGGGCCCATTTCCAACACGAGCTGGCCGCCCCGCAGCAGGTCCTGGTGGGTGATGTAGGACTTGGGGTAGGGCTGGCCATTGCGCGTCACGCTTTGGATGTACTTGTTGGCCGCGCTATTATTCTTGGCCGTGATGGTGAGCGTTTTACCCCCGGCCAGCGAAATAATAGCCTCGTTAACCGACGGGCTGCCAAACACATAAGCGCCATTGGCCGGGTTGAGGGGATAGAAGCCCAGTGTGGAAAATATGTGCCAGGCTGACATCTGCCCCACGTCCTCGTTGCCGATAATGCCGTCGGGCTTGGTAGTATAGAAATTCTCGGTGATAAACCGCACCTTTTCGGCGGTTTTCCAGGGCTGGCCCACGTAGCTATATAAGTACGTGATGTGGTGGCCCGGCTCGTTGCCGTGGGCGTACATGCCGATGAGCCCCGAAATGTCGGGTGAGGCTTTCGCCCCCATCTCGCCCTTCACAATGAACAGCGAATCGAGCTTCTGGCTGAATTTCTGTTCGCCGCCGAGCAGGCCGATTAGTCCTTCCACGTCCTGCGGCACCAGCCAGGTGTACTGCCAGGCGTTGCCCTCCGTGAAGTCGCTTTTCATGTGCACCGACGAGAACGGGTTGAACGGCGCGCGCCACCCGGTCGCCGACAGCCGGCCGCGCATAAAGCCCACGTGTTTGTCGAAGTAATGCTGGTAGTTTTGGGCGCGCTGGCTGAAGTAGGCGTAGTCGGCCGTTTTGCCCATCTTCTTGGCCATCTGAGCAATGCACCAGTCGTCGATGGCGTACTCCAGGCCCTTCGACACGCTCTCAACTTCGCTATCGGCGGGGATGTAGCCCAGGGCTTTCACGGCTTTCAGGCCCGATTCGTCGCGCATGGCGGTGGCCTTCGCGGCCTCGTAGGCCAGGTTAGCGTCGAAGCCGGTGAAGCCCTTGAGGTAGGCATCGGCCACCACCGGCACGGCGCTGTAGCCCACCATGCAGTTGGTTTCGTTGGCCATAAGGTGCCACACCGGTAGCTTGCCCTGCTGCTGGTAGATGGCCAGCATGCTGCTAATCATGTCGTTGACGCGGCGCGGCTGCAGCAGCGTGAACAGCGGGTGCGCCGCCCGGTACGTATCCCAGAGCGAGAACGTAGTCACGTTGGTGAAGCCGGCGCCGGTGTGCACTTTCTGGTCGGTGCCCCAGTAGTCGCCGTTGTGGTCGTTGAAAACCGAGGGCGCTATCATGGTGTGGTAGAGCGCCGTGTAGAAGGTCTTTTTGCGGGTCTCATCGGCCTGAATGCGCACTTTTTGTAGCTCCTGGTTCCAGGCCACGTCGGCGGCGGCAGCCACTTTTTCGAAGTTCCAGCCCGGCAGCTCGGCCCGGATGTTGGCCTGCGCATTGGCTGTGCTCACGGGTGAGATGCCCACTTTCAGCTTCACTTTTTCGCCGGCCTCGGTGGCAAAAGTTACTACCCCCTTAATGCGGTTGCCCGTGGCGGCGGGGGTAGTGTGGCCCAGCGAATCGGTGAGCTGCAGGCTGGTGAACTGCCGGATGGGCTTGGAGAACACGGCCGCGAAAAACAGCCGCTGCTTCGGCGCCCAGCCCTTGGAAAAGCGGTAGCCGACCAAGGTGCTGTCGTTGAGCTGCTCGATGTGGGTGTCGGTGGCCAAATCCCAGCCGATGCCCTGCTGCAAGTCGAAGACGAGATGCGCCGAGTCGGCCTTCGGAAACGTGTACTGGTGCAGGCCTACCCGTTCGGTGGTAGTCAGCTCGGCCTTGATGTCGTAGCGCTTCAGCCGCACGGCGTAGTAGCCGGGCCGCACGCTTTCTTCCTGGTGCGAAAACAGCGACACGAAGCCCGCCGCCGGGTTTTTGAGCGTGCCTTTGATAACCCGTACCGCGCCGGTGGTGGGCATCACGGCCACGTCGCCGAGGTCGCCGATGCCGGTGCCGCTGAGGTGCGTGTGCGAAAAGCCCACGATGGTAGAGTCGGAATAATGGTAGCCCGAGCACCAGTCCCAGCCCTCCGATAGGTTCACCGGCCCCAGCTGCACCGCCCCAAACGGCACGTTAGCCCCCAAAAACACGTGGCCGTGAAACCCCGTGCCGATGTAGGGGTCCACGTACTGCGTGAGGCTGCCGGCCGGGCGCGCGGCGGTCGTCGGCTCCGGGCTGGAGCAGGCGGCCAACGTCGCCAAACCGCCCGCCAGCGCGGCCAGTGGGAGTAGGAACCGGGGAACGTTGCGCTTCATAAGGGCCAGAGGAGGGGGGTAGGGAATCAGTTGGTGGCGCCGCCCACGGGCAGCAATTGCTTGTCCACGTTCCAGCCTTCGACCGACACGAGGGGTGCCGGCCCGGCCGGCGCGGACGGGTAGTCGAGCTGCACAGTCCGGCTCTCGCCCGGCCGAATAGACACGTAGTTATCGCTGTAGAAAACGGGCAAAATGCGCTGCTGGGTGGCCGGGCTCACCAGGGCCAGGCGGTTGAAAAAGGCCACCGGCGCGCCGGCGGGGTTGGCCAGCGTAACCTCAATTTTGCCCGGCGCGGCCTGCCGGGCGCTGAGCTTAACGGTCGACTTGGCCAGCGCCTTCAGCCCCGAGTACTCGCCCTGGGCATTGGGTAGCCAGTAGAAATTGCGGCTGACGACCTGCTTATCCAGGCCCAGCAATTGCACCGATAGAAACATGCCCTGCTGCTGGCCCAGTTGCTTCACCACGGCGCCAATGGGTAGGATGCGTTTGGACGAAGAAGGCCCGGCTTCTACCACCACTTGCGTAATAGTAGTTTTTTTGCCGGCCATGTCATAAGCATCCACCACCAGCATCAGGTCGCGCTTCACCCGAAATAAGTTGTTGGTAATCATCACCGTGCTGTCCGCTGGGTTGAACATGGCGTGCAGCGGCTCGCTGCCAGCGCGCAGGCCGTAGAGGCAGGCGTTGGGGTCGAGGTAGTAGTCGTACATCTGCCCGCGCAGGGCGGTCCAGGGGTTCTGCGTTTTCCAGATAATGCTGCCCGTGTACCAGTCCCACATGTGGGCGCTGAAACCCTCCATCAGGGCGCGGTACTGGTCGTAGTTCACGAGCTGGGCCTTCAGGCCAAAGTCCTGCACGGTTTTCGGCGCGCCGTAGGGCAGCAGGTACTGCTCGTAGCCGATGTAGGTGTGGTAGGTCCACATCGAATCGACGAGTTCAGTAGGCTGGCGGCCGGGCCCCAGGTAGCGCGGCGCCACCAGGTTGGCGGGGGGTAGGAAGCGGGCCAGCGACTCGGCATCGCCCACGCCCACCGAGCCCACCTCCGAGTTGAACGGAAACGTGCGGTGCGCCCAAAACTCGCGGATGGGCTGGATGCCGTAGGGCCCGTCGCCGTTGCCGCCCTGGGTGTTGTACGACATACTGTCGGCGTTCGAGAACGGCACAAACCAGCGCGTGCCATCCAGCCGGGGCAACAGCGAGTCTTGCAGCGCTGTGAGAATGTCGCGGGGCGGCGTAACCTCGTTGCCGCCGCACCAAATGGCCAGCGAGGCGTGGTTGCGCACCATCTTGATTTGGTCGGCCGCTGAGTTGATAAACAGGCGGTGGTCGTTCGGATACTGGCGGCGGGTCCACTGGTCCTCCAACTTCATGGGGTCCGTCCAGCGGCCGTTGGCGTCACCACTCACCCAAAAGTCCTGCATCACCAGCAGGCCGTACTTGTCGCAGGCCGCGTAAAACTCGGGCCGCTCGACCAGCGCCCCACCCCAAATGCGAATTAGGTTCAGGTTCATGTCGCGGTGAAACCGGATTTCGGCGTCATAGCGCGCATCCGTAAAGCGCAGCATGGCGTCCGAGATAATCCAGTTGCCGCCCTTGATGAAGAGTTTCTGGCCGTTGACCAGCACCTGCATGCTCTGGGTTTTCTCGTTCCACCCGTGCCCGAGTTCGCGCACGCCCACCTGCATTTCCTCCGTATCCGACACCGTTTTGCCACCCACCACAAACTGCATCTTGAGCGGGTAGAGGGGCTGCGCGCCGTAGCCGTTGGGCCACCATAGCCGGGGGTTGGGCAGGGTGAGGGGGGGTAGGGCCACCAGCCGGGTGCTGCGGGCGGGCACCGTCACGGCCTGCCGCACCTGCCGGCCCGCCAGGGTGTACTGCACCACGCCGGCCACCGGGCGGGGGGTAGGGTTGGTGAGCTCGGTCGTCACGGCTAGGGTGGCGGGCGCCTGGGGGCCGTCGGACTGGCGCACGCCCGGCACGCGGGTCACCACGTGCGGATTTTGGAGGTGCACCGGCCCGGTTTTCTCAATCGTCACCTTGTCCCAAATGCCCGTGTTGCGGTCCCGAATGGGCCGAATCCAGTCCCAGCCCGCCGTGTATTGGGTCGATACGTTGCGGGCAATGGTGCCGTCGCCGCCCTGGCCGCCGTTGGGGTTGCCCACCGGGTCGGGCGGGTACACCAGCACGGCCAGGCGGTTGCGGCCGCCCTGGGCCAGGTAGGGCGTGATGTTGTAGGCCTGGCGCAAAAACATGCCGTAGTGCGTCTTCTCATTGAGCTTGCGCCCGTTCAAAAACACCTCGCAGCTGTAGTTCACGCCCCTAAAGTGCAGCCACACCTGCCCGTCGCCGGCGGCCGGCGCCTCCTGAAAATCCTTGACAAACCAGTAGGTGTAGTAGGCGCGCCCGGTGCGGTAGATGTCGGGAATGCGCTCGTTGTTCATCCCGAAAAACGGGTCGGGCACCTGCTTGTTGGCCAGTTGGGTGGTGAGCACCGTGCCCGGCACCACCGCCGGCAGCCAGCCCGTGAGGGGGTAGGCGGCCTGCGAGAGCTGCGGCCCCGCCACCGCCACCTTGCCCACGGGCATACCCCGCCAGCCCGCATTCAGCTCATAGCGCTGCTGCGCCGCCAGCGGGGAAACGCTGGCTAGCGTTAGAAGTAAGAGCAGGAAGCGAAGGCGTGTCATTCGGAAAAAATACCGGAAGAAAAATCGGGGGAGGCCAGGCCGGCCGGGGCCGCGGTGAGGGGGGTAGGGCGCCTAAGCGCGGCGGACTTTATGCCCCGCCATGCCGTAGAAAAGCAGGAATAAGTAGCACGGAATGACCAGCCAATACGCCCGCTGGGGCGACGAATGGTTCGCTAACAGTGCATACAGTAGCGGTAGCACTGCGCCTCCTGAAAGAGCTATGACAAGCAGTGAAGAACCCAGTTTGGTAAAGCGCCCGAGCCCTGCAATAGCTAAGGGCCAGATGGCTGGAAAAATGAGCGAATTAGCCAGCCCCAACAGCGAAATCAATATTACCGAAGGAAGACCATTCGTAAAAAGCGCCCCGAGGGTGAAAAGCACTCCAGCTATTGTTGAAGTCTGTAACGCTTTCTCCTGCGAGATATACTTAGGGATGGTTATGATACCAATAATGTAACCTAGAATCATTGCACCCAAAGTGCAGCTAGCAAATAATGCGGCCGTACTAAGTGCAAAACCCTGCGACGCGCCGTAGCTGATGATGGTGTCGCCGGCAATCACCTCCACACCCACGTAGAAAAACATGGCCAGTGCTCCTAAAAGCAGGTGTGGAAATTGGAAAATGCTAGACTTACCATTATTAGCTGTCGCAACGGTCTCATCTTCGTGGTCAGTATCGATTTCAGGCAGCGAAGAGAAGAAAATAAGTGACGCTAGTAACACTAGAACAGCCACTATGAGTAAGTATGGGGTAATCACACGGGCGGCCAGCGCGTCGAGCTCAGTGGCCTTAGCGGCAGGGCTCAAGGTTTTGAGGCGTAGCACCAGAGCATCTACATCTTTCAGTGCCACGGCACCTAGCGCGCTTGGCGCCAGTGCCCCGGCCACCTTGTTGCAGATGCCCATGATGCTGATGCGCCGGGCGGCGCTTTCGCGCGGGCCCAGGATGGTGATGTAGGGGTTGGCCGCCGTTTGGAGCACCGCCAGGCCGGTGCCCTGCACAAACAGGCCCAGCAAAAACAGCCCGTAGGTGCGCGTGAGGGCGGCCGGCACAAACAGCAGCGCCCCCACGCCCATCACCACCAGCCCCGCCGACATGCCCTTCTTAAACCCGGTTTTCTTCAGCACCCAGGCCGACGGAACGGCCATCACCAGGTAGGAGATGTAGAAGGCAAACGCCACCAGGTAGGCCTCAAAATTGGTCAGCTCGCAGGCAATGCGCAGGTACGGAATCAGCACCGAGTTAAGCCAGGTGACGAAGCCGAAGATGAAAAACAGCGACCCGATGATGACAATCGACCGGGTTTGCTGGCCGGTGGCCGGGAGCGTCGGCGCGGGCGCCGTGGGAGCTACGTTAGGCATAATGGTCGGCTTAAAGGGGGGTAGGGTATTGCGAGGGCAGTAGTGCGGACTGAAAGTCCACGCTACTGCACCACCAGCTCGTCGGCAAAGAGCCAGGTGTCCGGTTCTACCGGCGCGCCGCCCGTGGGTTTGGGCTGCGCGTTGCGGGCCGTGACCCGCACGAAGCGGGCCTTGGTCTTTTTCCACTCGGCCTTCACTTCGCCGATGGTGGTGCCGGCCGCCGCCGCCGCCACGGGCGCCGAATACACCGTTTTGTAGGTGCGGCCATCGGTCGAAACGGCTACTTCCACCGTGGTGGGCAGCAGTATTTTATCCTCCGACTTTTGCAGAAATGTGCTGCGTACAGAACTGATTTCGGTGGTTTTCTTGAGGTCGATAGTAGCTACCAAATCGGCGCCTTCAAACCCGAGCCAGTGCCCATCGGTGTGGCTGAGCGAGCCTTTCAGGCCATCGACCAGCGTGAGCGGGCCGGTGCCCCGGTAGTTCTTGTGGGGCTCGTTGGCCAGCCGGAGGGGGGTAGCAAATGCCTTGTGGGCCGTCACATCGGTGCTTGTCACCTTGCCTGCCGGCTGCCCGTTCTCAAACGACGCGGCCTTCACCACCGCCGAGCGGCTGAGGGCAAACGGCCCGGCATAGGCCGTGGAGGAGGGGGTAGGGGCCGCGCCGTCGAGGGTGTAGTACACCTGCGGGCCGGTGGCATCGAGCGCCAGCGTCACCACGTCGGCACCCTTGGTGGTGTCGGGCACCAGCTGCTGCCGTACGTTGAAGGCGCTCTTGGCGTAGTTGGCGCCCAAGGCGGCGTAGCGCTGGTACTGCGGCTGCATGCGCACCTTGAAGCTCTCCCAGTTTTTCTGGCGGGCGGGCGTCCACAGCACCTCGGCCAGGGCCGACATGCGGGGCAGCACCATGTACTCGACCTGCTGCTCGGTGGGAATGTACTCGGTCCAAAGGTTGGCCTGCGCGCCCAAAATATACTTGCGCTCCTCGGTGGTCAATTCGGGGGGGGTAGGCTCGAAGGCATACACCTTGCTCAGCGGCAGGTAGCCGCCAATGCTGAGCGGCTCCAGCGCGGCGTCGCCCTGGGCGTGGTCGAAGTACACAAACTCGCCGGGAGTCATCACCACTTGGTGGTGCTGCCGGGCGGCGGCCACGCCGCCTTCCAGGCCGCGCCACGACATCACGGCGGCATTGGGGGCCAGGCCGCCCTCCAGTATTTCGTCCCAGCCGATGATGGTTTTACCCTTGCTGTTAACGAATTTCTCCATGCGCTGCACGAAGTAGCTCTGCAGCCCGTGCTCGTCCTGGAGGTGCTCGGCCTGGATGCGGGCCTGGCACTTGGGGCAGGCTTTCCAGCGGGTTTTGGGGGCCTCATCGCCGCCGATGTGCACGATTTTGCTCGGGAACAGCGGCATCACTTCCGTCAGCACATCCTGCAAAAACGTGAACGTTTGCTCGTTGCCAGCGCAAAAAATATCGTCAAACACGCCCCAAGTCTGGCCCACCTTGAAGGGACCGCCGGTGCACGAGAGCTCGGGGTAGGCCGTGAGCGCCGCCAGCGCGTGGCCGGGCATCTCAATTTCGGGCACCACCGTGATGTAGCGGTCCTGGGCGTATTTCACCACCTCCTTTATCTGCGCTTGGGTGTAGAAGCCGCCGTAGCGCACGTTGTCGTAGCGGGGTACTTTCTCGCCGTAGTGGCCAATGAGGGTGCCCTCGCGGAAGCCGCCCACGCTGGTCAGCAGAGGATATTTCTTGATTTCGATGCGCCAGCCCTGGTCATCAGTGAGGTGCCAGTGAAAGGTGTTCAGCTTGTGCATGGCCAGGTAGTCGATGTACTTCTTCACAAAATCGGTGGAGAAGAAATGCCGACACACGTCGAGGTGCATGCCGCGCCAGCTGTAGCGCGGCTTATCCACCACCTCCATTGCCGGCAGGCTGGCGCCCGCGGTGCGCTGGGGGGGTAGCAGCTGCCGGATAGTCTGGGTGCCCCAAAACAGGCCCTGCGGCTGGTGGGCGCTCAGCACTACCTGCGCCGGCTGCACGCTGAGCGTATAGCCCTCGGCCCCGAGCGAGTCGAGGGGGGTAGGGGCCGTGAGGGTGAGGTAGATGAAGCCCGCCCGCGCCTTGCCCGGCGCGGCCGCCACCACGGGCGGCTGCACGCCGGTAGCGCGCGCTATCTCCTGGCTCAGGCTCTGGCCAATGCGGCGCAGCTCCTCATTTTTGGGCCCCACGTAAATCTTGGTTTCCGGGGTAATGGCAAAGCTGCCGCTGCCTGGCACGAGCCGCACCGGCTGCGGAATAACGGCAATGGGGGCCGGGCCAACGGGCGCCGCTTGGCCGTGGGCTGGCGCC
>CAZZWL010000004.1:0-42917 GCA_964657755.1 uncultured Rhodanobacter sp. | reverse complement strand
CCCGCCCGCGGCCCCGCCGCCTAAGCTCAATACGACGGCCAGGGCGGCCACTAATTTCCTATTCATAGCGCGAGCGCGTTGTGCGGGTGGGAGATGGATACTTGCTTCATGTGGCAGAGGGCGGCTGCTCCCAGCACGGCGGCGTTGTCGATGGTGGAGGGGGCCACCACCAGCCGTTCCGTCACCTGCTTGAAAGGGAACGCCGCCAGGCTTTCGTGCAGGCCCCCACGAAAATGCGCGAAGCCCCGGCTCACCGAACCACCCAGAAAAATAGCCTCCGGCGCCAGCGCGTACAGGATAAAGTGAAGAGCGCGGCCCAGGTGCCGGCCAAACTCGGCAAACACGGCCAGGGCTTCCGCATCGCCCTGCTGGGCCAGCGCGTGCCACTCGGCACCCGGCCGGCCGGTGCGCTGCACAAAGAATTTGCCGCTGCAATAGTCCTCGATGGTCTGGTCGAGGTAGGGCACGCTCCCAAATTCGCCGGCGCTCGACAGCGTGCCCGAATAAATCTGGTGGTTGATGATGATGCCCGCCCCAAAGCCGGTACCCAGCGCTACCCCCACCAGGTTGGCGTAGGGCTGCCCCTGGCCGTACATCTTCTCGCCCACGGCAAAGGCGTTGGCGTCGTTGGTGAGGTATACCGGCTGGTCGAAATAGCCGGCCAAATGCTGCCGCAGGGGCACCTCGCGCCACGACGGGATATTCTGCACGTTGTGCACAAGGCCGTTTTCCTCGTCCACCAGCCCCGGCACGCCAATGCCGATGCCCGCCACGTCGGCATCTACCAGGGGCGTCATGTGCTGCACCAGCTCGGCCAGAATCTGTGCCTGCGGCGCGGCGGCCGAGGTTTCGAACCGGACGCTCTGCCGCAGCTCGCCGTTTTGCACCACGCCGACCTGGACTTTCGTCCCGCCAATATCTACGCCGATGTACTTGCTGGTGCTCATGGGGTTTCGAAGAGGGGGTAGGCGGCAAGCAGCCACCGCAACTAGTTGAAAGGCCGCGCCGGCGGCGCGGCTCAGAACTGCCAGCGCACGAAGGCTTCCATGGCCTCGTAGTTGGCCATGCCCAGGCGGTCGTATTGCTGGGCCGTTTCGCGGTTGCGCTGCTCGGCCCGCACCCAGAACTCGCGGGCGTCGTCGCCCGGAAACACCGGCGTGTCCTTCTGGCTCTGGTGCTTGAAGATGGCGTTGCGCTTGCGCACCACCTCCTGCGGCGACAGCGGCACCGCCATCTCAATCTCGTAGGGCTTGAACTCGTGCCACGCCCCGCGGTACATCCACATCCAGCAGTCCGCCACCCAGGCTTCCGTCGGGCGCAGGCGGCGTAGGGCCTCCGTCACAATGTTGAAGCACACCACGTGCGTGCCGTTGGGGTCGGCAAAGTCGCCGGCCACGAACACCTGCTGCGGCTGCACCTGCTGCAACAGCTTCATCGTTATCTCGATATCCGCGTCCGTCACCGAATTCTTCGACGTCCTGCCCGACTCGTAGAAGGGCAGGGCCTGGAAGTGAATGTGGTCGTCGGGCAGGCCGGCGTAGCGCGCTCCCGCAATGGCTTCGGTCTTGCGAATAAAGCCCTTCACGTTCCGAATCTCTTGGGTGTCAGGCTGATTAGGCTGCTTGTGCTGAATAAACTCGCGCGTATTTTCGTACACCGCCCGCAGCTGGGCGGTGTCGTTGCCCAGGCTGCCTTCAAAGTCGATGGCAAACTCCATGTAGCGCAGCACGTCATCGTCCCACACGGCCGTGTTGCCCGAGGTCTGGTAGGCCACGTGCACGTCGTGCCCCTGGTCGATGAGGCGAATAAACGTGCCGCCCATCGAAATCACGTCGTCGTCGGGGTGGGGTGAGAACACAATAACCTGCTTCTTGGCCGGCAAGGCCCGCTCGGGGCGCTGTGAGTCGTCGGCCCCCGGCTTACCCCCCGGCCACCCCGTGATGGTATGCTGTAGCTTATTGAAAATGTGAATGTTGATGGTGTAGGCCGGGCCCTGCTCGGTGGCTAGCTGCGCCATGCCATTGGTGTTGTAGTCTTCGTCGGTCAGCTTCAGAATGGGCTTGCCCAGGGTGTTCGAGAGCCAGATAACGGCCTTCTTGATGAGCTGCTCGTCCCACACGCAGTCCTTCACCAGCCACGGCTTGTCGAAGCGCGTGAGCTCGGCGGCGGCGTCCTCATCCAGCACAAACTCCACGTTATCGGCCAACTGTAAATAAGTGGCGGGCACCTCACTCGATACTTCGCCCTCCACGGCCTTCTTCACGATGGGCGCCTTCTTGCCGCTCCAGGCCATCAAAATAATCTCGTGGGCCTTGAAAATGGTGCCGATGCCCATCGTAATGGCCTTGGTGGGCACGTTCTCCTTGCCCCCAAAGTCGCGCGAGGCGTCGCGGCGGGTAAGGTCGTCGAGCGTTACCAGGCGCGTGCCCGAGTTGGGCGCCGAGCCCGGCTCGTTGAAGCCCACGTGCCCCGTGCGCCCAATACCCAAAATTTGCAGGTCCAGCCCGCCGTAGTCCTCAATCTGGCGCTCGTAGTCGAGGCAGAAGCCCGCCACCTCATCCGGGGCCAGCGTGCCGTCGGGAATATGGATGTTTTCCGGCGCGATGTCAATGTGGTCGAACAGGTTTTCCTGCATGAACGTCACGTAGCTCTGCGCCGAGTCGGGCTGCATGGGGTAGTACTCGTCCAGGTTGAAGGTCACCACGTTGCCGAAGCTCAGGCCCTCTTCGCGGTGCAGGCGCACCAGCTCTTCGTACACGCCCACGGGGGTAGCGCCGGTAGCCAGGCCCAGCACGGCCGTTTCGCCGAGCCGCTGCTTGGTGCGGATGAGCTTGGCAATGCGCGCCGCCACCTGCACGGAAGCGGTCTGCTTGTCGGGATAAACGCTCACCGGCAGCTTTTCAAAACGGGTGGCCTCCAGGAGGTTCAGGCGAGTCATGAGGGGTAGCGTAACGTTCTGCATGGGTACAAAGCGTAGGAGTTGGCAGAAATGCGAAGGGCGGGCCAGTCAGGGCAGCGTCGGGGCTCAGGCGATGAAATAGCCGGGGCTCAGGCGAGCTCCAGGTAGCTCTCAAAAATATTTTCCATTACCGTCGCTACCGAGCCCAGAATTACGGCGTCATCGCCCAGCTTCGAGACCACGATTTCGGTTTTCTCGCGTAGCTGCGCCATGCAGTACGTATTGATAGCCTGCTGAATAGCCGGAAAAATGAACGGTTTGGCCTGCGCTATTTTCCCCCCCAGAATTATGAGCTCCGGGTTGAAGAGTTGAATCAGAATGGCGATGCCTTTGCCCAGGTTGGTGCCGATTTCGGCCAGGGTATTGATGGCAAACTGGTCGCCGTTGTGGGCGGCTTCGAATACCTGCTCGGGCTCCAGGTGCGCTAGCTGCTGCGCCGATAGCTGGTTGAGCAGCGTGCGCTGCCCCGCCAAAATGCCCGCCTTAGCCATGCGCACAATGGCACTGCCCGAGGCCACCGTTTCGAGGCAGCCCTGCTTGCCGCAGAGGCACAGCGCGCCCCCATCCACCAGCGGAATGTGGCCAAACTCGCCGGCAAAACCCGACGCGCCGCTGCGCAACTTGCCATCCAGTATCACCCCCATGCCGATGCCCCAGTCCATGGACAGTACCAGCACGTCACGCCGCCCGTGGGCCAACCCAAAGCGATACTCAGCCAGGGTGGCGCTGTTGGCGTCGTTCTGGATGAAAACCGGCTTGTCAAACAGTTGCTCCAGCAACTGCTGGAGCGACTCGGGCGCCTCCGCCGTGCGCAGGTACGTGTGGTTGTTGCCCTCTTTCGACGCCACTAGGCCCGGCATGCTAATGCCTACCCCCACCAGTTTTTTCAGCTCAATTCCCGACGCCTGAAGCAGCGCCTGGGCGTGCGCATGAATTTGCGCTAGGGCGCTTAAATCGGTGGTTAACTCAATGGCAAACGTGTGCACGCCACTGATAACGTGGTTGTTGTTGTCAAAAATGGCTATCCGCGTCTTGAACTTCTCCACGTGGATGCTCAGCACGAACAGCGACCCGTCGCAGAGGCCGTAGAGTTCGGGCTTACGGCCCCCCAGCGACTTGCCGCGGCCCTGCTTTTCCACCAGGCCCTCCGCCACCAGCTCGTTGAGCAGCATGATGGAGGTAGGCGAGCTGATGCTGAAGCGGCTGCAGATATCGGCGTTAGTGCGCGCGCCCTTCACGTATAAGTGCTTCACTATCTTGAGCTTCTGTACATACTTGCGCCGCTCAATATTATTGAGCCGAGCCAGGTATGTTTCTTCCAGCGCTAATAGTGAACTCATTAGGAAGCGGGTTAAATTTCTGTAAATAAAATAAGTTTTTTTTGTAAGTCAAGCTACTTATGTTAATTTTTTACAAAAGTCTTTGCTAAAAGCAAAAAAAATAAGAGAACCAGTCTCTTATTTTTTGTTGAATCCCTCCTATTTCGGTGGCAGTAGCTTTTTCATGAACCAGCGGCCAAGGGGGGTAGGGAGTCGCGGAGCTTGCCAGGAGTTATTGGCCTGATTACCAGGCGATATTATCCAAGGCCTGGGCCACCTGAAACTGCGCCCGCAGCCGAATATCTTCCGAAGACGCTCCGAGCTGCACCGTGAAGGCGCCCGGCTCCACGGCCCATTTCAGCTGGCCATTCAGCAGCATCAGGTCCTCAGCCGTCAGCTCAAAGGCGATTTCCCGCTGCTCGCCGCTCCGCAGGCTGAGCCGCTGAAACTGCTTGAGCTGCCGCTCCGGCGTCACCACGGAGCTCACGTCGTCGCTCAGGTAGAGCTGGGCTACTTCGTCGCCGGCCCGCGCGCTGGTGTTTTTCACCTTAACCCGCACGCTGACCCGCACCGCGCCGGGGTTTTCGGCTACCTGCACCTGCAAGTCAGTATACTTAAACTTGCTGTAGCTTAGGCCATAGCCAAAGCTATAGAGCGGCTTGGCGTCGGTTTCGACGTAGGCGTGGGGGGTAGGGCGCTTGGCGTTGTAGTACACCGGCAGCTGCCCCACGCTTTTGGGCACCGAGATGGGCAGGCGGCCGGCGGGGTTGTAGTCGCCAAATAGCACATCGGCCACGGCGTGGCCGCCTTCCTGGCCGGGGTACCAGGCGTTGAGTAGGGCGGGCACGTGGGCCGCCATCCAGTTCATATTCAGGGGCCTACCCTCGATGAGTACCACCACTACCGGCGTGCCGGTGGCTACTACCGCTTGCAGCAGCGCCTGCTGCTTGCCCAGCAGGTCGAGGCTGGCGCGGTCGTAGCCTTCGCCCGCCTCCATGTCGCTGAGGGGCTGCCCGCCGGCGGCCGCCGCCACGGTGGCCGCGCCGGTGCTCTGGTACTCGGTTTTGAAGTCGCGGGCGCTGGAGCCGCCCAGTACCACGATGGCTACCTGCGCGTTGCGCGCCGCCGCTACGGCCTCGGCAATGTTGGCGCTGGTGGTGTCGCGGATGGCGCAGCCCTTCACGTAGGTTACCTGCGTGCTAGCCGGCACCTTTGCCCGAATGCCGGCCAGCACCGTCACCACGTTGCCCGCGGGCTGGGGCGCGGTGTAGTCGCCCAGTTGGTTGTACACGTTGTCGGCATTGGGGCCGATAACGGCAATGCGCTGCAACGTTTTAGCTAGCGGCAGCAGGTCTTTTTCGTTTTTGAGCAGCACCACCGACTCCTGAGCCACCTGCCGGGCCAGCTGCACGTGGGCTGGGGTGCGCACCAGCTTGGCGGCCTGGCGCGGGTCCACGTAGGGGTTTTCAAACAGGCCCATCTCAAACTTCACGCGCAGCACCCGGCCCACGGCGCGGTCCAGCACGGCCGGCGCAACCAGCTTTTGCGCAACGGCTTGCAGTAGCTCTTTGTCGTAGCCGTAGCCGCTCAGGTCGCCGTCGAGGCCAGCGTTGAGGGCCAGCGCCGCCGCCTCGGGCGGCGTAGCGGCCACGTGGTGATTAGTGACCAAGCCCGTAATACTGCCCAGGTCCGACACTGTGAAGCCCTGGAAGCCCCACTGCTGGCGCAGCACGTCGGTCAGCAAAAACTCGTTGGCCGAGCACGGCACGCCGTCGATGGAGTTGTAGGCCGTCATAATGGACTGCGCACCGGCCCGCACCGCCGCCCGGAAGGGGGGTAGGAAACTCTGAAATAGCTCGCGCTGCCCCGTGCTGATGCTGCCGCCGTTGTGGCCGCCCTCGGGCACGCCGTAGGCCGTAAAGTGCTTGAGGGTAGACACTATGTTCGCACCGCTCTGGAGGCTATTCCCCTGAAAGCCCTGCACCATCGCTACCCCCATCTGGCCGTTGAGCACGGGGTCTTCGCCGTAGGTTTCCTCCACCCTGGACCAGCGCGGCTCGCGGGCCAAATCCAGCACCGGGCCGTAGCCAATGTGGGCGCCCTGCACCCGCGCCTCGGTGGCAATGGCGCTCGCCATGCGCCGAATCAGGGCCGGGTCCCAGGTGCTGCTTTGGCCAATGGACGTCGGGAAAATCGTGGTGCCGATGGCCATGTGGCCGTGCGGGCACTCCTCGGCCAGGAGCAGCGGAATGTGCAGCCGGGTGTGCTCCACGGCGTACTTCTGCAGGGCATTGGTAGCCTCGGCGGCCAGCCGCGGGTTGAGGCCCGTAAGCAGCGTTTTGCGGGTCCAGGGGTCGGCACGCAGCGTAGCCCACAGCGCGCCGATGTGGCGCTCGTCCACGGCCTTGCGGTACGCCGCGCTGGTCGTAACCCGCTGGCCGTCTTTCTCATACATCTCCCAGCCGAGCAGCGTCGAGAGCTGGCCTACCTTTTCCTCCGTGGTCATGCGCGCCAGTAGGTCCTGCACCCGCGCTTCGGTGGGGGCGGTGCGGTCCTGGTAGCGCGGCCGGCCCGATTGGGCACTGGCGGCGGTGAAGCTCACCGCCAGTGCCGCGCCCAGCAAGCACCGGGCAAGCGTTACCTGTAACATACAACAAGTCAACTACTAAGAATTAATTAAAGCCCTACTCCGCCACGAAGGCAAAGGCCAGCGCCGGATAGGTGCCGGCCGGTTTGGCCAGCGAGGCGGGCAGTGTCAGGGTCACTTTGTTGCCGGTGGCGGTCCAGCGCACGGCCTGGCCCGTTTGCAGCAGCGTTAGCTTGCTGCCCTTTTTAGGCACGTTGCCGGTCCAGGTGAGGGTAGCGGGCGCGGCCTGGTTTTCGGGTAGGCAGGCAATGGCGTAGCGGGTGCCCTTTTTGCCCTGCGTGAAGTAGGTGGTACCGTCCTGAAAGCGGGGGGTAGCGCGGGTGTTGTAGATGGCCGCCCCGTTCACGTCCAGCCACTTACCGATGGCCGTGAGGCGCGTCACGGCTTCCTGGTCCAGGGTGCCGTCGGGCTTGGGGCCCACGCCCAGCAGCAGGCTACCCCCCTTGGCCACCACTTCCACCAGCGAGTGGATGATTTTGGTAGGCGACTTGTACGTGTCGTTCGGCACGTAGCCCCAGTTGTTGGCCAGGGTCAGGCAGCTTTCCCAGGGGTTAGCTAGCTGGTGGTCAGGTACTTTCTGCTCGGGCGTCTGGTAGTTTTCGTAGGGGCCGTGCACGGTGCGGTCCACCATCAGCAGGCCCGGCTGGGCCTGGCGGGCCATAGCGGCAATGCGCGGCATGTTCACGTCCTGGCTGAACTCCGGAATCGGGGCGCCCCAGGAGCGCACTTCCGCGTTCACGGTTTCTTTGGGCCGCACCCAGCCGCCGTCGAGCCACAGAATATCCATGCTCCCGTAGTTGTGCATCAGCTCACTTATCTGGTTGTAAGTGAAGTCTTGGTACTTTTTCCAGCGCCACGGATACTTCTTGATGTCGTAGTTCACGTTGCGGTTGGGAGTAGCGTACTTCGACCACCAGAAGTCCTGCGAGTGCCAGTCGGGCTTCGAGAAATACGCCCCAATCATGAAGCCTTCCTTGCGAAAAGCGTCGAACACGTACTTGGCCACGTCGGCCCGCGGGTTGTCCTTAAACGGCCCGTTGCTAATCTTGAAATCCGACTGCTTGGTATCAAACATGTTGAAGCCGTCGTGGTGCTTGGTGGTGAACACCAGGTAGCGCATGCCCGCCTTTTTGGCCACGCTCGCCCACTGCTCGGGGTTGAATTTCACCGGGTTAAACTGCTTGCTGTAGTCCCAGTACCGCTTTTTATAATCCTCGTAGGCAATGGTGCTGTCGCGGTCAATCCAGTCCTCCGAGCATATTTGCCACGACTCCAGGATGCCCGGCACCGCGTAGAGGCCCCAGTGCAGAATAAGCCCGAACTTCTGGTCGCGCCAGTGCTCCAGCTTCTGCTTCACGAGCGGGTCGGTAGGGGCCTCGTATTCAGTCGATTGCTGGTGAATGCCCTGTTGCTGGGCACGGGCCGGCAGGGCGCTGGCCGCAGCCAGCAAGGCAAGGGCGAGGGTCGCTTTTTTCATGGGTAGTGGGGTAGTGCTCAGCAGCCTGAGCTTGATTACTTGGGGCTCGGCACCGCGGCCTGCTTATACAGGCCGATGGCCGAGAGGGTAGGCTGAAGCCGCGCCGAGAGAATGCGCAGCCGCACCTGCTGCGCCCGCACGGGCGCAAACGTGAGGATGCGCTTGTAGCCGACCGTGGTGCCGGTGGCTAGCGGTTGCCACGCCGCGCCGCGTTTATATTCCAGCACAAATTTTTCGATGCGCTGCCCCACCGTGATATTTTCCTGGAGTTGCAGCACGTCAAACTGCTGGGGCGTGGGCAGGGTAAACGTGAGCGTGGCCGTGGTATCGTGGCCGGAAGTGGTCCAGTACGTGCGGTAGCTGGCGTCCAGCAGGGCGGCCGCTTGGGCGGCGTTGGCGCCCGTTATTTTGCTGCTCCTCAATAAGTTGGTGGCGTAGGTTTTGGTCCGCGCGGCGTTCCAGGCCCGGAGGCTGGCGATGTCCGGCTGGCTAATCAGGCCGGTTTTATCGGGCGGAATATTGAGCAGCAGCACGCCGTTGCGGCCCACCGAGCTGTTGTAGATATCCGTCAATTGGGCCGGGGTTTTCACCTGGTTATTTTCGGTCGGGTGGTTGAACCAGCCCGGCCGGATGGAGACGTCGATTTCGGCCGGGTACCAGGCCAGCGCCTGCGCCTGCTTGAGTTGGTCGCGGCTACCCAGGTCATCGCCCATCCGGTTTTTAGGGGCAAAAGCGGCCTCTTTTTGCGAGTTGGCGGCCACGCTGGCCTGCTGTTGGGCCTCGGTGGGCACCACGCTCCACTCCGTGGGCCGGCCGTAGCCCGACTCGGTGCCGACCCAGCGCACGTCGGGGCCCATCACGGCGATAACGGCCGTGGGCTGGAGCCGGCGAATGAGCGCGTACCAGCGGTTGAAGTCGTAGACCTGCTTTTTACCTGTGGGCCCCTCGCCGTTGGCCCCGTCAAACCAGACCTCGTCGACCCGCCCGTAGTTGGTGAGTAGCTCCGTTAATTGATTGACAAAGTAGTTATTGTACTTGGCCGAATCGCCGAAATAGGGGGAATTTCTATCCCAGGGCGACAGGTACACGCCAAACCCTACCCCCTGCTGGCGGCAGGCATCGGCCACTTCCTTCACCACGTCGCCCTGCCCGTTTTTCCAGGGGCTATTCTTTACCGAGTGCTGGGTAAACTTCGACGGCCACAGGCAAAAGCCGTCGTGGTGCTTGGCCGTGATAATAATTTGCTTGATGCCCCCGGCCTGGCAGGCGCGCACCCACTGCCGCGCATCGAGGGCCGTGGGGTTAAACAAGGCCGGGCTTTCGGTGCCATCTCCCCATTCCTTATTCGTAAAGGTGTTCATGCCAAAATGGATGAACCCGGTCAGCTCCAGCTGCTGCCACCGCAGCTGCCGGGGCGAAGGCACGACGTGCGCCGCCGCCCGCACGGTAGCCGCTTGCGAGGGTTGCGCCGGCAGCGGCACGTAGTTGCCCTTCGTATAAAGTTGCGCGAAACCCGCAACGGGCATCCCTACCCAGCAGCTCAACAGCAGCAGGGCTAGTCCGTCCCGCATTGACCTGCGTGAACAGCTCGCTGGATATACTTCCACTAAATTTTAACGGTTAGGTGGATACGAAAGTGATTGCTTGACTTCACCAGCCGGCCCAGAGGGTAGCGGCAGTCTATCCGGGGCGGGGCTGAGGCCTGTTCAGCTTAAACCGGAAGGAGTGAGTTTGTCGGCGCGGGTAGGAGCTTTGGGTTGCTCGCGGAGCTGACGGCTGGGTCCCTGGTGCTGGCCCGAATGCCGGCGGCGGAAACCGCAGTGGAGTTGGCCAAAGGTAGTAAAGTATTCGAAATACCAGGCTAAAACGTAAAATTTTACGCGCCCAATCAGCGCAGGTGCTTTGCGCCCTGCCGCCAGCGGGTAGGCAGTGCCTTACTAGGCAGGCCTTAGTGTTGGTAAGCCAAGGGTATCTAATTGGTCGGGCTGGCTTTTGGGCAACGGCCGGCGTGCCGGCTGAACCAGCGGGGTAACTCGGGGTTTTTATCAGCGGCCTCGGCCTACCTTGGGGCGCGGGCTCGGCTACCGGGTTGCGCCTGCCAGCGCCTACCCCTGGTTTTGTTTTTGAACCCATCCGTTCCCTCCCGATGAATCTATTTCGTTTTAGCTGGCGGGTAGCCCGTTGGCTTGCCCCGAGCGCTATGCTGCTGGCCCAGCCGGGCCGGGCCACTGGGCAGGCCCTACCCCACCAGGCAGGCAAAATCCCCGCCGGGCAGGTGGCCATCGGCTACGAGTCGTTTGGCGCCAGCACCAGCGCCTTGCCGCTACTGGTAGTCAATGGCGGGCCGGGCCTGTCGCACGCCTACCTGCTGCCCACCGACGTGTGGCAACAGCTGGCCCGCAAGCGCCGGGTCATCTTCTACGACCAGCGGGGCACCGGGGCCTCCAAGCCCCTGCCGCCGGGCGCGCCCCAAACCCTGGCGGCGCAGGTAGCCGACCTGGAGGCCGTGCGCCAGGGGCTGGGCTTGGCGCAGGTGGTCTTGCTGGGCGATTCGTACGGGGGGCTGCTGAGCATTGCGTATGCCAGCGCCCATCCCGACCACGTGGCCAAGCTCATTCTTTCCGACGCGGCGGGTAGCAACCTGAACACCATCGTGCATCTCTTTGACCAGGTGTTTCCAGAAGCAATGGAGCAAGAAAGGCAGTTGGACAAGCAGCCGGCCCCTCCCACGCAGGCCGCGGCGGAAGCCAGTATGCGTAAGCATTTCGACCTGCTCTTCTATTCGGCGGCCCAACGCGAGCTGTATTACCAAAAGCTCGGTCCTATCCACAACGTGGGGTTAGAGCCCGCCGTGGGGCAAGCCGTGGGGCGAGATGCCAGCCAGGCCGACTTTACCCCGAAGCTGGCGGGCTTCACGTTTCCTACCCTGGTGCTCACCGGCCGCTACGATATGAACGTGGCGCCCCTCACCGCCTGGCGCCTGAAGCAGGCAATTCCCGGGGCTCAAATCGTATTTTTTGAGCAGAGCGGGCATTTCCCCTGGTTTGAGGAGCCCGCAAAGTACCGAGCGGTAGTGGAGCAGTTTCTGGCGGGCTCCCGCTAGCCGCGGCCGGCAGCTACCGGCGCGTTGCCGTAATAGGAGGGGGTAGGGAAAGCAATTGCCGTCACTCAGCGGCCGTAAACCGCCAAAAAACAAGGCGTAAGGCCCGGCGGTCCCGCCCCTTAGCTTACGCTGACCTTCGGTTGCCACCCGCTAGTGAGGTGGTCTAGTTACGCTGGACAGTTTAGGGTGTTAAGTTGAAGAAGCTGTTGGTGAGCATGATAGGGCGTCTGGTAGCCAATGCTGCAAGGCAGGCGCTCATGAGTATAGTAATCAAAATAGTCGACGACGCTCGTCTGCGCATCGGCTAAGTCAGCAAAAACGGGCCGCTCGCGTAGTTCGAGCACCTCCGTTTTGAGGCGGGACCAGAGGCGCTCACAACCTTGAGGCGGTTTTCAGCCTGCGCAGTATCATAGCAGTCGCCGGGGCGGTAATCAGCTCCTCGGGCATCGTGGCCAGGACGTGCCAGCCCATCACCCGCTTGCTGACCATATCCTGGTACGCGCGCAGGTAGGCCCAGTCCCTTATTAGCCAGCGGTAGATACGTACTATCGCTGACCCCTACTCGATTAGCTTGGGTAGGTCTGGGCTGGTCGAGCAACCGGTTCGGGGCGCAGCCCAGCCCGTGGGTCGCGTCGGTCGTGCGCGGGGTAAACGCCTTGGGTTAGCGCGCCTGCAGGCCTTGCCGCCGCATGGCTGCCCGCAGGCGTTGCCGCCCGACGCGGTAGTCCTTGCGGCGCAAGGCGGCCTGGAGTCGACGGGTGCCGTAGCGGCGTTTATGTCGGTCAAATACCTTCACCAGGGCCTCTTCCCAGGCCGGGGCACCTTGCACTACCGCCTGTTGTTGAGCTTGTTGCCACGCACAATACCCGCTAGCTGGCACCCCTAGCACCTGGCAAAGCCAACGCACGGGGTAGCCTTTGCGCCGCGCCTCGATAAAGCGGTAGCGGCTCATAGCTTGTCGGTCACTGAGAGCCTACGCTCATAGTAGGCAACTGGCAATGGCTTTTTTTAAAATGTCCAGCTCCTGCGCCTGGCACCGCGCCAAGGCCCGCAGCTAGCGCAATTCGGCCGCCGTGGCCGGGTCTAGGTCTGCTCCGCGAGCAGCGGCCACTGGCGTAAGCGCCTCCTTTTGCCACTTGTAGAGCAGCCTGGGGTTGCTATCCAAGGCGCGGGCGGCGGCCTGCGTCGAGCGGCTTTCACCAGCTAAGCGCAGGGCTTCGGTCCGGAAAGCGGCATCGTAGCACCGGCGTTTAATAGGTGCAGGGCTGTCTTTCATGACAATCGAAAGATTAAGACCCTATTCTGTCCAGAATTACCCGACCACCTCACTATACCTCCTTATTCATCGAAACACCCCGATTCTATCCGTTACTTTAGGTATCATAAGTAAGCAAAATCGAACCCAAGCAGCTACTAGAATGCCCCTCCTCACTCGGCTCAGTTGGGGTAGCGATAAGTAAGGAGCGTCACTACTTGTGCGAGAAGAAGCTACTTCCGCAACCTGTTTAGGGAGACGGGGGACTAGCTGTTTATAGACCTACCGTAATTCCTTGATTTTTAGACTGCGGAAAGCGACTCGGTTGCCATGGTCTTGCAGCAACAGGTGCCCGGTGGGGGCCTCCCCAAAGTGCGGCCAGACGTAGTATTTGCTACCGGTCACCAACGCTTGAAAGGCCGGCGAACCGCGCTCGTATTCCACTACCTTCACCCCGTTCAGGTAGTGCTCAACATGATTAGTAGGATACACCACCACTCGCCCCACGTTCCAGGCCCCGATGGGCCGCTGGCAGGCAGCAGGTTTCACCGCTGGAATTAGGTCGTAGAGCGAGGCTAGCGTGCGGTCGCCGTGGGTGCCAAGCTTGGCGTCCGGATGGCGGGCATCGTCGAGCAGTTGGTACTCCAGGCCGATGGGCGAGCCGGGAGTTTGCTCGGCCAGGGTCACGAAGTAGATGACCCCACTGTTGGCCCCGGGCGTGAGCTGGAACTCGAACGAAAAGTCGAAAGCCCGGTACTGGGCTGTGGTGATGATATCCCCGCCGTTGGCCGACTCCTTCCCATCGGCCGCGAGCGTGGTCAGCATGCCGTCCGCAATTTGCCAGCCGTGGGTAGGAAAAGCCGGCCCTTTGGCGCTACGCCAGCCGGCCGCCGTTTTCCCATCGAAGAGCAAGCGCCAGCCCTGGCGGTGCTCGGCCGCCGTCAGCGTATTCGGAGCCGGGTATTCAGCGGCCGTCGCCCTCTGCGGCCTAGCCGGCAAAGTCGGACTGCCCAGCAGGAGCGCAGGCCCCAGTAGGTAACGAGTAACGTAACGGGTAGGGCGAAAAAGCTGCATGGTAGCTGAACGGGAGGGCGCAGCTACGAAAGTAGTGCGCCGCTGCCTACCCAGGGCTACCCCCACGACGGGCGAGGTAGGGAGCGTAACTAGCCTCGCCAATACGGAAGGCTAGCTATGGGCAAATGGCCACTGGTGGGAAAGACGGTGAGGCCTGCCCAGGTGGGCTGGTAGTATATGCTCATCCTTAGCCTTATTTCCAAGCCAAAGGTGGCAGCGCGGTAATTGCTCGGCTGCACTGAACCAGCCACTGCCTGCCTGGTACTACTTACCCCGCTGGCGGTCGCGCGTCACTTTCACCGCCGCGCCAAAACCGGCGGGCTGTTGCAGGGCTTCGAGGGCCGCGGCCAGATATACAAGGGGGGCGTTCCAGTTAATGGCCACCTCGTTGGACGCGTAGGCGCCCACCACGTCGACATAAGCCAGCGGTGCCAAGGCCGAGGGGTAGGCGCAGCCATCTTGCCGCCCGGGGTTAGGCCCCCCCACCAGCAGGCCGGGCACGGGAGCCGCTACGCCATCGGCTTCCGAGAGGCGGTGGTGCGGGTGCTGGGGCGCATGCGCGCCACTGCCCGTGACGAAGCAGTAGCCCGTGGCATTGCGCCCCAGCAGATAATCCAGGTTGGTGAGGGCCGCGCGCAGGTACTGCGCGTTGTGGGTGAGGCGGTAGGCCTGCACCAGGGCCATGCCCTGGTTAGCGGCGTTGGCATTGCTGCCCCAGGTAAAGTCGCGGGCCGCCCCCATCGCCGTGCCGTAGGCGTGGTTGGTGCTGGCCGCGACCAGGCTGTCGGCGAGCCCCAGCAGGCGCTGCCGCACTAAGGGCAGCGCGGACTGACTGGCTGGCGTGAGCGCCTGCCTAAACCGGGCGAGCGTGTAGTAGCCCAAGCCGCGCACTTGGCTCCAGGCGGGCAGGGTAGGCGCCACGGCCAGCAGCTGGCTGGCTTGGTAGTACTGGTCGTCTTGGGTGGTGACGTACAGTTCGGTAGCAGCCCAGGCTACTTCATCACGCACGTCTTCATCGCCGTAGGCCCCGGTGACGATGGCGGGTTGAAACTGCTGGTTCAGGGCATCTTGCCGGTAGTAGGCGGCCGGGTACTGGCGCGCCCATGCCCAGGCCCTGGTGGCAGCGTGCAGGCACGAGTCGGCTAGGCCAGGCAGGGGCCGGTCGAAGCGGCGAAACACGCGGCTGGCCTGCGCTAGCACGGCCGCAAAATCGAGGGTAGCGGCCGTACTTTTCTGCACCACGTAGCGCGGCGTGTGGCAGGCCGTGGGCATTACCATGCCGTCAAAGCTGGCGTTGGTCAGCTTGTGGTACACGCCCCCGTCGGCGGGGTCCTGCATGGTCAGCAGCCAGCGCAGGTTCCAGAGCGACTCGTCGAGCACGTCGGGCACCGCGTTGGTGCTTTCGGGAATATGCGCGTTAAGCTGCCCGCAGTAGGCCGGAAAATCCTCGTATAGCGACAGCAGCGTACCCAGCGTAATGCCTGAGTTGACGACGTACTTATTGTAGTCACCCGCATCGTACCAGCCGCGCGGGCTGGCCAGCACGGTGCCCGCCTGCCGCTGGGCGCTGGCAGCGGAAGGGTGCACGAGGACTGCGCGGTCGGGATGGCCCAATGGGCGGCTCCACGCGCCGGCAAAGGCCGGCGGCAGGGGGGTAGACGCGCGCTGGTAATAGAAGCCTTTTAAGACGGCTTGCGCCACCGCTTGGTGCACCCGCTGCTCGATTCGAAACGGGGCCGAAACTCCCACGCCCGGCACCGAGAGGAGAAAGGTGCCCACCACGTGGCAGGCCGAAAAGTCGGCTTGCCGCAGGGCTTGGTGGGCCAGGCTATCGTAGCGCGCCGCCCCTAGTTTGCCCGTGAAAGCCGGCGTGGTTTGGCCGGGTATGGTCAAGTAAAACGGCCCAGCGGCGGCCCCGACTACGACGGCCACCTTAGGGGCCATTGGGTAAAAGCCTACCTCATTAAGCCGAATGGCCGCAGCTGGGGGGGGTAGGGCGGGTCCTGACCACGCCCTGCTGAACAGGCAGCTAGTGCCCACCAGAGCTTTGAGAAAAGGATGCATGGGGAAAATGCTCAAAAACAGAACGAAGTGGCAAAAGACTATTGCTAGCCCGAAGCACCGGGCCAGCCACCCCTAAAAGTAAGGTGTGGGCAATATAGCACAACCGCAACGTGCGGCCCCTACACCAACACCCGCGCCAAGGCCAGGGCACTGCTGGGAGCTAAGCAGGAGCAGAATTGGGATGGCCGAGTTAGTACTTTGCCGTACGCCCAAGGTTCGCTGAACCATATGGGTAGCGGCCTTGGCAGTACGTCCTAGCACCTAGTGGTTAATGGCAAAAAAAACGCGCCACGGCTACCTGGTAGCCGGCTCCTTACCCCCCGTCTTGGCTTGCTTTTTCTGCCACCGGGGGTAGTCTTCGGTCAGCAGCTTTTCGGGCCAGGTGCCGGCGTATCCGTAGCCGGTACGTCGCTCGTTTTCCACTTCGCTGAGGATATAATGCACGCGGCTATCTCGGCCCACGTAGATGGGGCGGTCGGTTTCCAGCTCGTAGAAGCGGGCCCACAGCACGGCCCCCGGTGCGGGCACCATGACCCGGTCGCGGCCCCCGGGCTCCTGCGGCGCCGCAATGTCCTTGACTGCATAGCCCGGCATCTTCACCTGGTCAAACCACTTGATTGCCTCTTCGATGGCCGCCTTCACCGCGGCCGACGGCTGGTCAATTTCCAGCAGAAAGCGCACGATGCCGACCGACTCGCTGCCGCTGAGCGAAGGGAGCTCAAAGGCGCGGGCTTTGGCCGGCTGCAGCGTTTTCTCCTCGTACTGCGCGCACCAAGCCGTGCGCTGGCCGTGGCGCACGTACTGCGTTTTCAAAATGCAGTCGATGCCGCGCGCCACCGCATCCTGCGCCTGCGCGCGCAGGTTCTGCACGCTGGCGTAGTCGCCCCGGCGCTCCGCCACGCTGCGCAGCACCGTCAGGGCCTGAATCATCGCGTCGTCGTTGTAGGTGATTTCGCGGTGGTAGCCGCTCAGGTCGGGATAAAACTGCGGGAAGCCGCCGTTAGGGTACTGCATTTTCAGCAGGTAGGCTACCCCCCGTTCGGCGGCTTGGCGGTAGGCGGGGTTGCTGGTCAGCTGGAAAGCGTGCAGCAGGTAGCTTATTTCGCGGGTCGTGGCGTTGTTGTCGATGGTGGCGTCGTTGCGTCCGGCCTCGTCGAGGAGCGTGGCCCGCTGCACCGCACTGAGCGGATGGCTATAGTCCACTTTGTGCTCACCAATGGCTTTGGGCCAGCCGCCATCCAGGCGCTGGTACACCAGCATGCGCTCGGCCAGGCTGTCCTGCGCCACGGGGCCGGGCGGGGAAAGCTTAGGGGCCCGGGGGTCCACGTTCCAGCGTCCGTCAAAGGTCCAGTTGGCCGTAATCTGCTGGGGGGTAGGGGCGTTTGGTGCCGTCGCCAGGTTGTCGCGCAGCCAGGCATAGTCGCCGCCTTCGCGGTGGCAGTTGGCGTAGTACACGCGCCGCCCCCACAGCGGGGCGGCGTCGCCCGAGGCAGCGGGGTAGATGTCGGCATCGGCCATGTTGTGGGCAAATCGGCAGTTGAGCAAGTAAAACTGTGCCTCGTGGTGGTAGCGGCCAAGTTTAAAGCCATCGTCGCCGGTGAAGGTGCAGTTTTTGAGCACCGTCTTCGCATCCTGATTCATCGAGCCATCGTGCCAAATGGCGGCATGTAGGTTGTGGCAAATGAAGCGGCAGTTTTCGGCGTAGGCCCACCCGCGCGGGCAGTAAAAATCAACCGAGCCTTCCAGGGTGCAGTCGGCGAAGTAGTAAAGGCCGTCGTCCTTATCCCAGGGGCTCACCGTGTCGTTGCCAAGCGTGCGGAACGTGCAGTGGCGCACGATAAGCCGCGAGGTGTTCTGGGCCGTGTAGAGCGCCATCTGGTGGTCGGCGCTGGTGATAACCTGCTGACCGCCCGGCCCGCTGGGGCAGGCGATTGTCTCGCCATTGGGGTGGTCGGCGCCGTAGCTATTGATGACCGTGAGCTTTTCCAGCGTCACGCCGGGGCTGTTGCGCAGGTTCAGGGTCGCCACGTCCCAGCGATTGGCGTTGGCCGGGTCGCAGCGAAAAATGGCATTAGCCTCCGAAATCGTGAGGATAACGCCCTGCTCGCTCTGGCCCCGCAACACGAGTCCCGGCTTGCCCTCAATAGTTACCCGCTCGTGGTAAGTGCCATTTTTGATGAACACGACGGGTAGCTGCGCCGCCCCCGCCGGCAGACTATTTATAGCCGCCTGAATGGTGCGAAAATCGCCCGAGCCATTCGGGGCTACTACCACCTGGCGCTTTGGAGCAGGCGCCGCCGACCCGCGCAGCCCGCCGCCCAGGCACAGACTCAGCAGGATAAACCAGTATTTAGGCATACGAAACAGGTTCTCTTTTACGAAGCTGCTGCCTGTTCCACGCAGTGGGTAGCCAGCCGCAACAGGTTGCTCTGGCCACAAACCTAAGGTTAGCTGAAGTCTTCACCGGCGCACGGGCCGCGCTGCTCGCCAGCGGCGGAGCCGCAATGGAGGTTACTAGACCAGTTTCCACATCAGCGGACATGATAACCACAGTGGTCAAACCAGTCTTGCGCGTCGCGTTGCGTTATCCACTCGGCGGCACTACTGGCTTCTTTGAGCATGTCTCGGGTGCGCGCTTGGCCGGCGCGCAACCAACTGCTCCAGCCCCGAGCCACTAGTACTCTCTACACGACGACTCGACCAGACATGCCGGTTTGAACCGCGTTTGAGCGGCCAAACTCCAACTGGGAACAGCCTTTTTAGAGAGAAGCTGACAGTCAGGCAAGGCGCCGATTTCGTTGCTTAGGAGTAAACGTATTTTTCACATTTATCAACAAACAGATAATCTAACCGCAATGCTGAATTTTTATGTAACGAGGACCTTTGCAGTCAATTTTTCCGAAAAACGGAGCTAGCCAGTGGGCTAGCTCCTGCTGCCGCTACTACCTGTAGTGGGTGGGTACTAACCTGCTTGACTTCGCTATGCCCGCCACTCAGCCCCGAACCACTCTGCAACGCTGGCAGCGACGCACGGCAGCCAGCTTGTTTGTGGGCTACGGCGCCTACTACCTGTGCCGCTCCAACCTGGCGGTAGCCGCGCCACTACTCATCCGGGAATTTGGCGGCCGGGGCCTCGACAAAGAAGTACTGGGTCAAATTGCCTCGCTGGGAGTGTTGTGCTACGCGGCCGGCAAGGTGGTGAATGGCGTACTGGGCGATTTTTTGGGGGGTAAGCGAATTTTTCTGCTGGGCATGGTGGGTGCGGTGGCCGCCACCGTGGTATTTGGGCTGGGCCAGGGGGTAGGCGTGTTTTTTGCCGCGTGGGCGGCCAACCGGCTGGTGCAGTCCATGGGCTGGGCCGGGCTGGTGAAGATGACGGCCAACTGGTTTTCGTACCGAGTTTACGGGCGCATTATGGGGCTGCTAAGCCTGAGCTACCTGGTGGGCGACATCGTGGCCAAGCTAGTGCTGGGGCAATTGCTGGCGCTGGGCGTGGGCTGGCGCGGCTTGTTTATAACGGCGGCCGCTACGTTGGCCGGGGTGGCCCTGGTCAACTGGTTCAGCCTGCGGAGCAGCCCGGCCGAGGTAGGGTTGGCGGTGCCGCCGGTCAGCCCGGTTAGCTTGTTTGCCAGCCCCAACGTAGCCGCCGACCAGCCCACTTCGCTGGGTACGCTGCTTCGGCCTTACTTCCGCAGCCCAGCTTTTTTGCTGATGCTAGTGCTCTCGTTTGGCCTTACGGCGCTGCGCGAGGCGTTCAGCTTCTGGGTACCTACCTACCTGGTAGAGTCCGCCCACCTGTCGGAAAGCGCGGCTTCGCAGTACAGTGCCCTGTATTCGGTATTCGGCATGGTATCCATTCTGGGGGCAGGCTATCTCTCCGATGCCTGGCTGCGGGGGCAGCGCGGGCCCCTTATTCTGGCGGCCTGCCTGGGGCTGGTGCCGGTACTGCTGGCCATGACGCGGCCCGCCACCGGCGTTCTGGGGCCGCTCGTACTCATTTCGCTGACGGGGCTGCTGCTGCTGGGGCCCTACTCGTTCCTGGCTGGGGCCATGTCACTCGATGCGGGGGGGCGGCAGGGAGCGGCTACGGCCTCGGGCCTGGTCGATGCCGTGGGCTACGTGGGCGGCACGGGCGCGCTCTGGCTCACCGGGGCGCTGGCCCAGCGTCAGGGCTGGAGCCACGCGTTTCTGGCGCTGGCTGGGCTGGCGGTGGCCACGGCCGGCGCGGCGCTGATTTTTTACTATACCCAAGAGCGCCGCCCAGCGGTCGGGGTAGGGGCACCGGCCGCCTAATGGGTGCTGGCATGTTGACTTATATGAAAAATTTGGTAGCTATTAGGTAACGATTTGGTGAAGTAGTGAGGCTTGTTCGGGGCCAGCTCAGCCGGAACTTTGTCAACAATAAGTAGGACTATTTCTTCGCTCCCGGCAAGCCGCCCGCCGTTTCCTTTCGCCGCTCCTCGCTACCCCCGGCGATTGGCGGGCCTGGCTCAGCCTCCCCTGCTCCTGGGGATGTCTCCGCGCAATTCCCCACTGCTGATGGGCCCGCCCCGTGGCCTTACCCCCCCTCCTCGACCCGACTGTGGTACGCGACCGGCAGCGCATTGTCTATTCTAAAGCTTTTGCAAATGACTCTATTAATTGATAATCAAGCTAATGCGCTAGAAGAATTATTTGGCCTGTACCACACCCAGGGTCACGCCGACTACATCGGCGAGCCGGTATCGCAGCTGGAACACATGTGGCAGGCTGCCGCCCTAGCCGAGGCAGCGGGCGCCGACGAGGAGGTGGTGCTGGCCGCCTTCTTCCACGACCTGGGCCACCTGTGCGCCGTGGCTGCCGACCTGCCGTCGATGGATGGCTTCGGGGCCATCAACCACGAAAAGCTGGGCGCCGACTACCTGCGGGCGCGGGGCTTTTCGGCGCGCGTGGCCCGGCTGGTCGAGAGCCACGTGCAGGCCAA
This sequence comes from uncultured Rhodanobacter sp., assembly GCA_964657755.1. Taxonomy (GTDB): domain Bacteria; phylum Bacteroidota; class Bacteroidia; order Cytophagales; family Hymenobacteraceae; genus Hymenobacter. The sequence continues at coordinate 22,056 of CAZZWL010000004.1, read as the reverse complement.
GCGCTACCTCACTTATAAGTACCCGAGCTACCGGCAGCAGCTCTCGGCAGCCAGCCAGGCTACCCTCGCTTTTCAGGGCGGCGTGATGAGCGCGGCCGAAGCCGCCGCCTTTGAGCAAGACCCCGATAGGGACCAGATACTCCAGTTGCGGCAGTGGGACGAGCAGGCCAAGGAGGCGCACCGGCCCGTGGGCAGCCTGGCCCATTTGCAAGACTTAGCCCGGCGGCACTTGCTAAGCCAGATAGCGCCGGCTGCCTAGCCCCAGCTTTTTCTTTTTTCCTCTTTCTCCTTCTTCCTGATTATGAAAAATAGTTACAAGCAGCTGGCCGTGTTGACGCTGCTGGGGCTAGTGCCCCAGCTAGGCCTGGCCCAAAGTACGCCGCTGGGTGGAGTGGTGACGGACGACTCCAAGCAGCCCCTGCCCGGCGTGACGGTGCTGGTAAAAGGCACTGCCCGGGGCACTACCACGGGCAGCGACGGCCGCTTTACCATCGAAACCAAGCCCGGCGAGGTGCTCGAATTTCGGATGGTAGGCTCGACTACGCAGGATGTGCCGGTGGGCGAGCAGCGTGAGCTAACCGTGGCCCTCCACACCGACCTGAAGTCGCTCGACGAGGTGGTAGTAACGGCGCTGGGTGTGAGCAAGGAAACCCGCAAAATCGGCTACGCGGTGCAGCAGGTAAACGGCGAGGACCTGGTGCGGGCCCGCGACCCCAACCCCATCACCGGCCTCGTGGGCAAGGTAGCCGGCCTCTCGGTAGGGCCTTCGGCCGAGCTGCTGCGGGCGCCCAACGTGTCTATCCGCGGCAATACCTTGTCGCTGTACGTGGTCGATGGCTTTCCGATTGACACTGACACCTGGAACATCAGCCCCGACGACATTGAAACCTACACCGTATTGAAAGGGCCGGCCGCCGCCGCCCTCTACGGCAATCGCGCTCAGAACGGCGCCATTCTCATCACCACCAAAAAGGGGAATAAGAACAAGAAGGGCTTCACGGTCGAGCTCAACAGCAGTAACGTCGTGCAGTCGGGCTTCCTGGCGTTTCCGCGCGTGCAGGACTCGTACGGGCCGGGCGAAAACACTTTCTACACCTTCGTGGATGGCAAGGGCGGCGCGCCCGGCGGCGTGGACGGCGACTACGACGTGTGGGGCCCTTACTTCAACGGCCAGCTGATTCCGCAGTACGACTCGCCCGTGGTGAACGGCGTGCGCCAGGGCACGCCCTGGGTGGCGCGCGGGGCCAACAACTTGCAGCATTTCCTGCGCACGGGCTTCCAGACCAATAATAACGTCTCGCTCAGTGCCAACGGCGACAACTACACCACGCGCTTTTCGGTGTCGCAGCAGAAGCAGAACAGCTACATTCCGAACAACGGCGTCAACATCGTTAATTTTAATATGTACGGCTCGTTCAACCCGAGCCCGCGCTTTAAGATTGAGGCTAACCTGAACTTCAACCGCCAGTTTACGGACAACTTTCCGGACGTGGACTACGGCCCCAACAGCCTCATCTACAGCTCGGTGGTGTGGACCGGGGCCGACTGGGACGTGAACGCGCCCGACATCCGGGGCATCTGGCAGCCGGGCAAGGTGGGTACGCAGTCGGTATTTGCCGAGTACCAGCGCTACCACAACCCCTGGCTGATGGTGGAGAAATGGACGCGCGGCCACTACAAAAACGACACTTACGGCTACCTCACCGGCAACTACAAGATTGACAATCACTTGAGCGCTACCCTGCGCACCCAAATCAGCACCTACAACCTGCTGCGCACCGAGAAAATGCCGTTCTCGGCCCACCCCTACGGCCGCGAGGGTAACCAGGGCGACTACCGCGAAGACCGTCGCAATCTGTTCGACAACAACGCGGAAGGCTTCCTGAACTTCAACTACGACCTGGGGGCGCAGAAATTCCTGAACCTGAGCGGCCTGGTGGGCGGCAACGTGCGCAACTTCACCTACAACTCGAACTGGACCTCGACCGACTACCTGAACGTGCCGGAAGTGTACGCCTTCAGCAACTCGCAAAACCCGGTGCAGAGCACGAGCTTCAACTCGCAGATGCGGGTGCTGAGCGCCTACTACTCGCTCGATGCTTCGCTGGGGCGCTTCGCTACCCTCTCCACCACGGGCCGCATCGACCGCTCGTCGGCCTTCCAGACGCCGACCACCTACTACTACCCCAGCTTGTCGCTGGCCACGGTGGTGTCGGATTACGTGACGATGCCGCGCGCCATTTCCTTTTTGAAGCTGCGCGGCTCGTTCGCTAGCATTCGCACCGACGCTACCTCACCCACCATCGGGCCAGCGCCGTTCAATTCCATCACGGCCTTCGGGGGTAGCACGGGCAACTCGCTCTTTACCAATCCGCTGGGCTACGGCAATACCTACCTCTCGCCCTACAACGGGCCCGATTACTCGCTCCAGTCATTCTACTCGACCAGCAAGCCCTACAACAACCAGACGGCGGGCTACGGCACCAACAACCTGTTTGCGCCCGCGCTCAAAACCAGCACCCGCGTGAACTACGAGGAAGGGCTAGACATCAAGTTTCTGCAAAACCGGCTGGGCCTGAGCGCTACGGCTTTTCAGTACATCGACGGGCCCCAGATTTTGCCCAACCCACTCTCGTCGGCCACGGGCTACAGCATCGAGTACATCAACGCCCTGAAAACCAAGAAAACCGGCTACGAGCTGAGCCTCACGGGCACGCCGGTGCAGAATGCCAACGGCTTCGGCTGGGACGTGCTCGTGAACTGGTCAACCTACAAGCAGGTGTATAGCGAGCTGCCGGCGGGCCAGAGCCTGTACCAGACGTTCTACGGCGTGGGCGACCGCACCGATAAGTTCTACGGCACGGCCTTCGTGCGCACCCCCGACGGGCAGGTGGTGAACGACGCGGCCGGCAAGCCCCTCACCAACCCCGTGGCGCAGTACCTGGGCAACCTCAACAACGACTACCAGTGGAGCATCTACAACAAGTTTCACTACAAGTCGCTGAGCCTGGGCTTTCAGTTTGATGGCGCCGTGGGCGGCGTGACCACGGACTACATGTTCAACAAAACCATGCGCGGCGGCCGCAACGCCCTCACGGCCGAGGGGCCCCTGGGTGATGCCCGCTACCAGGACTGGCAGAACTACGGCGCGACCGGCTATAAGGGCTCCTACGTGGGCGAGGGGGTAGTAATCGCCAACGGTGCCAGCATCAACTACGACTCGCAGACCGGCAAAATTCTAAATCCGGAGGCTTTGCAGTACGCCTCCAACACGCAGGTAGCTTTCGTGCAGGACTACGTGAGCAAGTACTACAACGTGCAGGAGTCCAACCTGATGAGTAAGACCTACGCCAAGCTTCGGGAGGTCACCGTCACCTACGACCTACCCCGCACGCTGCTGGCCAACTCGTTTATTCAAAAGGTGTCGGTGTCGCTTATCGGCCGCAACCTGCTCTATTTCTACGGCGACAAGCGCTTCAAGGACGTGGACCTGGACCAGTACAACTCCGCCGTCAGCGTGACGGGCCTGCAGTCGCCCACTGTGCGCAGCTACGGCCTGAACCTGAACGCTACTTTCTAACCGCCTAGTCGCTTTCTGGCATGAAAAAAATCTTCAAAACCGGCGGCCTGCTTATCGGGCTAGCTCTGGCCTCCACTAGTTGCAATAAAACGCTTGATGAGCTGACCCTCAATGAGAATAAGCCGAATAGCGTGCCGGCCGCGCTGCTCTTCACCGGCATTCTCAACGACGCCTACGAGGCCCCCAACGGCCAGTACGAGGCCTGGGACCAATACTACCTCAACAACTACGACTACTACGGCAACAACCGCTACGACTTCGGCAGCGGCACCACCTACTACACCACCCTCAAAAACGTGGGCCTGATGGAGCAGCAGGCGCTGGCCGCCGGCTCGCCCGCCGTGAACCCGTATGAGGCAATGGGCAACTTCTTCCGGGCCTACCTCTTCACGCGCATGAGCCTGGAAATGGGGGATATTCCGCAGTCGCAGGCCTTGCAGGGCCTCGATGGCCTCACGCCGATGTACGACCCGCAAAAGGCCGTGTTTGTGCAGGCGTTCAAGTGGTTGGAAAGCGCCAATGCCGACTTGACTACCCTTATTGCCGGTGGCACCACCACGCTAAGCGGCGATATCTACTTTGGCGGCGACCTGCGCAAGTGGCAGAAAGTGGTGAACACCCTGCGCGTGCGCCTGCTGCTAAACCTGAGCAAGAAGAACGGCGACGCCGACCTGAACATCGCCGGGCAGTTTGCCAGCATCGTGGGCAACCCCACCAAGTACCCGCTCATGACGAGCGCGGCCGATAACATGCAGTACGTGGCGGTGGCGGCCACCAACAACTTCTACCCCAACAACAACCGCAATTTTGGCCAGGACGGCTCGCGCAAGAACATGGCCGCCACCTACGTGGGCCTGCTTACGGGCTTGCAGGACCCGCGCGTGTTTGCCACCTGCGAACCCGCCCGCGACCTGGTGGACAACAAGAAGCAGAGCCCGACCGCCTTCAACTCATTCGTGGGTGCCGATGCCGGCCTCGACCTGGGCGTGATGTACGTGAATGCTGGCTTGCAGCAGTACTCGTTCCTGAACCGGAATCGCTACTTCTCTACCCTCACCGGCGAGCCCAGCATCCAGATTGGCTACCCCGAGCTGGCCTTCAACATTGCCGAAGGCATCAACCGCGGCTGGCTGACGGGCGCCAACGCCGAAACGTACTACACGGCCGGTATTCAAGCCTCAATGGCCTTCTACGGCCTGCCCACCAGCGGCACCTACACGGCGTATTTCTACCGCCCCGGCTCGACGGACGTGACGGCCAACTCGAATTACGATACCTATGCTATTCCCGTCAGCTATACCACGTATTACGCACAGCCTACCGTAAAATATGCCAGCGGTGCTACCGGCCTGACCCAGATTTTGCAGCAGAAGTACCTGGCCCTGTTTCGCCACTCGGGCCTGGAGGCGTACTACAACTACCGCCGCACGGGCGTGCCTACCTTCACCACCGGGCCAGGCACCGGTAACGGCGGCCGCATTGCCCTACGCTTCAAATACCCCACTTCGGAGCGCACGGCTAATACGGCCAACTACCAGGCCGCGCTGGCCAGCCAATACGGTGGCAACGACGACATCAACGGCGTGATGTACGTGCTGAAATAAGCCCTGGCCTGCCGGCGCTGGGGGTGGCCGGGCGCCGGGGGCCAGGCACTACTTAACCTTAGCTACTCCTCTTTCATCCGGCCGCCGCGCACTCCGCGGTGGCTGGTTTTTTATTAGCTGATATGCGCCGTTCCTCCATCTTACTGCTCCTGGCTCTGCTGGGGGTTAGCCTGCGCGCCGGGGCCCAAGCTAGGGCGAAAATCCACCCCGCCGCCTCGGCCGGGGTGGCCACCCTGCTGCAAGTGCCGGGCACGCAGGAAAGCTGTAAAATCGACGAGAAGGGCCACTCGGTGCTGCCCAGCGGGCGCTACGTGACGCCGGCCGGCCAGCTGGTACGCATCACCCACGACCCGATGGGGCTGGCCCTCGCCCCCGATGGCAAAACTGCCGTAACGCTGCACAATGGCGTATTTACGCGCCTCGACCTGGCTAGCCTGGCGGCGGTGCGCGTGCCGAGCTACGATAAGCAGCTCAAGTCGCCGCTCTCAAAAGGCTCGTTTTTGGGCGTCGCTTTCGCGGCCGACTCCAAGCGGGTGTACCTGAGTGGCGGCGACAATGGCGCGGTCATCATCTACGACCTCGACCGGATGCAGCGCCTCGACTCTATCTCACTGAATGGAACAGTGGGCGGGCAGACTTTCGGGGACAGCTTTACCTCCGACCTCGTGCTGAACGAAGCCGGCCACGAGCTGCTGGTGCTCGACCGGGGCAACTTCCGCCTGGTGCGGCTCGACCTGACTACCCGGCAGGTAACGGCCAGCATTCCGGTGGGCCGGCAGCCCTTCGGCCTGGCGCTGAGCCCCGACCACCGCATGGCCTTCGTGGCCAACGTGGGGATGTACGCCTACCCTCTCCTGCCAGGGGCAACGCCCAAAAATGCCGATTCCCTGATGATTACGCGGCATCCCTACGGCAACAACACCCCTGAATCCATCCGGGGCACGATGGTGGAAGGCCGGTCGGTGCCCGGCCTGGGCAGCCCCAACGCCCCCGATGCCATGAGCGTTTTTACGGTGGACCTGGCCACCAACCGGGTGGTGGACCGCTTTAAAACCGGCCACCTGCTGGGCGAGATGATTGAAGATGCCGAGGTAGTGGGCGGGGCTAGCCCCAACTCGCTGGCCGTGGGCCAGCAATACGCCTACGTCACCAATGCCACCAACGACAACATTACCGTTATCGATTACCAACACCACAAGCTGCTGGGCGACATTGCGCTGAAAGTAGACCCGCGCCTCGACAAGTACCGGGGCCTGCTCCCCTTTGGCTTAACGTTGAGCGCCGACGAAAAAACGCTCTACGTAGCTCTGCTGGGCTTTAATGCCGTGGCGGTGGTGGACGTGCCCACCCGCACCACCAAAGGGCTGATTCCGACCGGCTGGGGCCCGGCGCGGGTGCGCCTCGCGGCCGATGAAAAGACGCTCTACATCACCTCGTGCCGGGGCCTGGGCGCGGGCCCGAATGGCGGGGCGGGCTTCGTGGCCCCGCCCCAGGGTACTTACATCGGCGATATCCAGCTTGGCAGCTTCCAGAAAGTGCCGGTGCCCGACGCCGCGCAGCTGGCCGCCTACACCCGCCAGGTGCTGGCCAACACATTCGTGGCTAGCCCGGTACCCGCCGTAGTAAAAGCCCCGACCAAAACGGCTCCCAACCCGCTGCCCGCCCTGCCCGGCCGCACGCCTACCCCGATTAAGTACATCGTCTACATCACGAAGGAAAACCGTACCTACGACGAGGTGCTGGGCCAGCTGCGCGAAGCGCGCGGCGACAGCACCCTGGCCCGGCTGGGGGTGAACTGCGAGTATACCCTACCCCCCGCCGAGCGCGCGAAGCTGCCGCACCTGCGGGTGGCCCCCAACCACCGCAAGGTGGCCCGGCAGTTCGCGTTTTCGGATAATTACTACTGTGATTCCGACGCTTCCATCCACGGCCACCACTGGATGCTGGGCGTGATTCCCAATGAGTGGGTAGAAGCCAACTCCAACGTGAGCAAAACGGCCAAGCTGTTTTCGCCCGCGCCCGGCCGGCGCTTTCCCGGCTCCACGGGCAGCATGGACCCCGAGGACTACGCCGAAACCGGCGGCCTGTGGGAGGCGCTGGCGCGCCGGCACGTGGGGTTCTATAATTTCGGGCAGGGCAACGAAACCGCCCACAACCGCGAAGCCTGGCGCGATACGGCTACCGGCTCGGGCCACCTCGTGATGGTGCCCATGCAAAACGCCCTGTACTCGCGCACCAGCCGCGACTACGCGGGCTTCAACACCAACATCCCCGACCAGTTCCGGGCCATGCAGTTCGAGCGTGAGTTTACCAGAAAGTGGCTGACGGGCCGGGCCAAGATGCCCGCGCTCGTGACCGTGCAGCTGCCCAACGACCACGGCGCCGCCGTGCGCCCGGCCGATGGCTACCCCTACCCGCAGTCGTACATGGCCGACAACGACCTGGCCCTGGGCCGAATGCTGCACTTTTTGTCGCGCACGCCCTACTGGAAAAACATGCTCGTCATCGTAACCGAGGACGACCCCCAGGGCGGCGTCGACCACGTCGATGCTCACCGCTCGCTGCTGCTGCTGGCCGGGCCCTACGTCAAAAAAGGCTACGTGAGCCACACCCACGCCAACTTCGGCGCCGTGCTCAAGACCATCTACAATATCCTTGATGTGCCCTACGTGAACCAGTACGACGCCACGGGCACGCTTTTGCAAGACTTCTTTACCAGCCAGCCCGATTTTCGGCCCTTCTCACTGGAGAAGAGCGATACGCGCATCTTCGACCCGCAGGCGGCCATGCGCCGCTACGGTAAAGCCATCGACTGGCGCAAGGTGGAAAAAGGCCCCGCGATGGACGACGAAGACGAGGCCCGCGACGCCCACTACCGCCAGCAGCAGAAGTCCAAATAATAGCCCTTGATTCGCACCCCATGAAAAATCAGTTGTTTCTGCTGCTTGGCCTGCTAGGGTGGCACCTGGCTGCGGCTCAGACGCCGGGCCGGGCCCACAAGGTGGTATTCATTATCGCCGATGGCATCCCGGCCGACGTGCTGGAAAAGGCGAATACGCCGAATATCAAAAAGCTCATGGCAGGCGGCTCCTACCTGCGCGCCCACGTGGGCGGCGAAAAGGGTACCTACACCGAGACACCCACCATCTCGGCGCCCGGCTACAACGACCTGCTTACGGGCACCTGGGGCTACAAGCACAACGTGTGGGACAATGCCGTTAAGGCGCCCAACTACCACTACCCCACCATCTTTCGCCTGCTGAAAGAACAGCAGCCCCAGAAGAAAATAGCCATCTTCTCGACCTGGCTCGATAACCGCACCAAGCTCGTGGGCGAGGGGCTGCCGGCCGCCGGCAACCTGCATTTTGATTATAAAGCCGATGGCTACGAGCTGGATACCGCGGCTTTTCCGCACGACAGGCAGAGCCTCTACACTCACGCCATCGACGACAAAGTGGTGGCCGAAGCCGCTGCCTGCCTGCGCCAAAACGGCCCCGACCTGTCGTGGGTATACCTGGAGCATACCGACGACATGGGCCACCGCCACGGCGACAGCGAGGAGCAGCGGCGCGCCGTGGGCTACGTCGATGCCGAAGTGGGCCGCATCTGGGCCGCACTGCGCGAGCGCATGAAAACCCAGCCCGAAGACTGGCTGCTGGTGCTCACCACCGACCACGGCCGCGATGCCCAGAACGGCCGCAACCACGGCGGCCAGTCGGACCGCGAGCGCACTACCTGGCTGGTACTTAGCGAGCAGAAGGTGAATGCCTACGCCCGCCGCGCGCCGGTGGCCATCGTGGACGTGCTGCCTACCATCGCCCGGTTTATGCTATTGTCCCTGCCGGCGGCTACCCAGCGCGAGCTGGACGGGGTACCGCTCATCGGGCCGGTGTCGCTGGCCGCGCCGCAGGTCGCGGCGGCCAGCGACAGCCTACGCATCACGTGGACGGCGCTGGCCAGCCAGCCGGAAAAAGTGAAGGTGTGGGCTACTAAAACCAATAACTTTAAAACTGGCGGCCCGGACGACTACGAGCTGCTGGGCATCGTGCCACTGGCCCGGCAGCACCTGGCCCTCAGCCGGGCGGCCTACCCCGGTGCTTTCTACAAAATAGTGCTCGAAGGCGCCCACAACACCGTCAATAGCTGGCTGATGCCCGCCGGGCCGCCCCCGCCCGGCGGCACCAATTAGGCTGGCACTAGCTCGGCTTGCAGGTAGCGATGCAGCTCGGTGAGCGACGAAAATAGGCCGTCGTTGGGGTAGCCGGCCAACTGCTGCGCCGAGTGGGTGCCGTTGGTGAGGCCCAGGCTGCGGGCGCAGCCCGCGCGCCGGCCCGATGCCAGGTCGGAGGGTGTGTCGCCCACGTTCCAGACCCGCAGCGGGTCGGTAATACCAAAGGTTTGCATGGCCTGTTGAATCATGAGCGGGGCAGGGCGGCCCTCGGCCACCTCATCGCTGGCAATGGATAAGTCGATAATCGATTGACTGCTACCCCGGTGCTGCGCATTGAGGCCCACGTGCCAGCCCAGCCGGCGCAGAATCAGGTCCGTCACCTCGCGGTAGAAGCCCGTTGTGAGGGCAATGTGGATGCCTTGGCTTCTAAGAAAGGCAAACAAGTCGAGGCAACCCTCGGTGGGCAGCACGTCGGCCGTGCGGTAGTGGTTTTCCAGAATATCCCGAAACACCTGGTACGAATGGTCTACCCGGACGGTCAGCTCGGTTTCGGGGGCGCTGGGCCCTAGCTGCTCACGCCAGAGCAGGTCAAACACGAAGCGCTTGGCCTGGCCCTGCACGGCCAGGATGCGCTCGGCGGAGGCACGCAGGCCCGTAGCGGCAGCAGCCTGGGCAAAGCAGGCTTCGACCTCGTGCTGGTCGCGCACCGTGGTGCCGGCTATGTCGAATACAAGGAGTTGCAAAGGCAGCATATTTGAAGCCTGAATATGTTGACAAATATGCAACAAAAGTAAGCCATTGCCTTGTCGCTCCCACCAGCGGCCACCTCATCCTTACGTTACGTTTTTCGTCCCCAACTTGCCCGCATGAAGCACGATAAGCTGAGTTTAATTGGCCTGCGCATTCTGGAAATGCGCAAAGCAAAAAAGATGAGCCTCCGCGAGCTGGCCAAGCGCAGCGGCCTCTCGGCAGGTTTGCTCTCCAAAATCGAGAATTTTCGCACAGTCCCGTCACTTTCCGTGCTGGTCGAAATTGCCAACTCACTGGAAGTCGACGTTTCGACACTGGTTAAGAATATCAACGGCGACGCCACCGCGCCCTACCTGCTGGTGCGGGCCGAGGCCGGCCGGCCCGAAAAGCGGGACGATTCTAAAGGGCTGCTCTACAACTACCTGCTGTCGCAGGATTTGGCCAGCTACAGCCTGCGCGTCAATGAAGTCATTATCAGCCCTGATACCTACCGCAAACCACTTTCTACCAATGCCTTGGAATTAGTGCACGTGCTGGAAGGCACCGTGCGCTACGGGTTTAAGGACGAGGAGATAACGCTGAATAGTGGCGACACACTGTACTTCGATGGCCTCCTGGCGCATTCGGTTCGCAACGACACGCCCGCGCGCGCCCGGCTTTTTAAAGTATACCTACTGCGCCATACCGACTAGCTGGCTAGGCGCCGGGTAGCCCGCAAAGAGAGGGCAAAAATAACGAACTGGTAATAGGTGCGCACGTTTCTTATGAGGCAACAATTCGTAGGTTTGCCCAGCTTCTGCAACTAACTGGCTTCGTTATGGAAAACTCGTTCGATTTGATTGTAGTGGGGGCCGGAGTGTTGGGGGCTTTTCACGCCTATTTTGCGCTGCAGCGCGGCTTGAAAGTGCTGGTGCTGGAAAAAGATGCCCGCCCGATGGAAGCCACCGTGCGCAATTTTGGCCAGATTATTACCTCCGGCATGGCCGCAGGCGAGTGGTTCGACTTTGCCCGCGTGAGCCTCGAAACTTACCAAAAGATTCAGGCCGAATATGACATTTCCATCCGACACAACGGCTCCCTCTATCTAGCTTCTACGGACCTGGAATTACAGGTATTGACCGAGCAGCACGCCCGCTACGCGGCCATCGGGTATCCCTCACGGCTTCTTTCGGTGGCCGAGTGTCGGCAGCGCTTGCCGGCCGTGCGCACCAGCTACTGCGTGGGCGGCCTGCTGTTTGAGCAGGAAGTTACGGCCGAGCCCGACCTGCTGATTCACCGCCTGCTAGCTTACCTCACCGAGCGCTGGCACCTCGACTACCGCCCCGCCACGCCGGTGCAGAGTGTAACGGCCAATGCGGCGGGGTGCGAGGTGGTAGATAGCCGTGGCCAGCGCTACCAGGCAGCCCAGGTGCTGGTTTGTAGCGGCCGCGACTGCAAATTCCTATTCCCGGAAATCTTCGCTCAGAGTGACTTACAGCTCTGCAAGCTGCAGATGCTGGCAACTTATCCCCTACCCCAGGTGCAACTGCCGGGCTCCTTGCTCACGGGATTGAGCATCCGGCGCTACCACGCGTTTCGCGACTGCCCATCGTTTGCCCAGCTACTGACTGAACCAGTAGCCGCAGACTTGCAGCAATGGGGCATTCACCTCCTCTTCAAGCAGGCCCTAGACGGCTCCATTATTATCGGCGATACCCACGAGTATGCCGACCTAGCCGACGCGGACAACCTGGATTTCAACAATTCCGACCGCCTCAATCACCTGATGCTCGGCGAAGCTCAGCGCATTCTTGACCTGCCCGACTGGCGCATCCAGCGCACCTGGAACGGCTATTACACCCAAAGCAAATCGGGAGAAGTATTCCAGTGCTCGCCTGACCCGCGCATCCATATTATTACCGGCATCGGCGGCAAGGGAATGACATCGGCCGGCGGCTTTGCCGCCCATAATATGGGTCGCCTGTTATTAAGCTGAGCGAAGTATCTGTACGCTTCCCTTCAAAGGAAGCCGGTGCAATTCGGAATCTAGCCACCTCGCAGCTCTCAAAAGAAGCACCTTATAGCGTCAGTTGCATAACGTTTAAAGAAGGGCCGTTTACAACACGTACAAGGGCTTTGTCTTATTTGGCCGTCAGGTTACAACAACTCCACTGCCTGGCCTTGGTTGGGCTCCTGCTCGCCAAAGCTACCCGCTTTGAGTTGCTTCCAAGGCCCTAATACCGGCTATAGCGGTTTCGTGAACCGTATAGCTCTTTCACCACACGTTACGTAGGCAAGATATGCAACCTTGATTCGCTTGATTTACGCAGCCGGGTGGTGGCAGCCTTGTGCCAGCTCAAATCCCGCCAAGCCGTTGTCGCCGAGCGCTTTGGGGTGAGTGTTGCCTTTATCAAAAAGCTACTCGCGCACGAGCGGCAAACCGGCTCGCTGGCCCCCCAGCCAGCCAGTGGCGGCCGGGCGCGCTACCTCGACGCGCAGGCCCAGCACTGGTTCGTGGCCTACGTGGGGGAGCACCCGGACAGCACCTTAGCCGAGCTTAGCCAGGCCTGGCAGGCCCAGGGCGGGCGGCCCGTGGGCCAGACCTGCCTCTGGCAGGTGCTCCAAGAGCACGACCTACGGCGAAAAAAAAGCCTGCATGCTAGCGAGCGTGACACGCCCCGCGTGGTCGCGCTGCGCCAAGACTTTATGGAAACCGTGGCCCAGCACTACGATACGCGTCGCTTTCACTTGCTTGATGAAACGGGCTTGCGTCTCGACGCGGGCCGCCGCTACGCCCGCGCCCGCGCCCCCGGCGGGCAGCGGGTGGGGCCGGCCGTGCCGCTCAGGCGCGGGCCCACTCTACACGCTTATCGGTACGCTTTCGGCCCAGGGCCTTGGGGTGGTGCAACCCTTTGAGGGGGCGCTTACTTACGCGCGCTTCGCGCTGTATGTGAGCCGTTTTCTAGCCCCGACGCTCCGCGCGGGCGACGTCCTGGTGCTCGACAAGCTGGCCGTGCACAAGCTCGGCGGGCTGCGCGAGTGGCTGGCCGAACGCGGGGTGCAGGTTCTATTTTTACCCCCCTACTCGCCCGACTTTTCGCCCATTGAACAGGCCTGGAGTAAGCTCAAAACGGCGCTGCGCTCGGCCTAGGCCCGCAGTCGAGCGGCCTTGCAAGAAGCCGTACAGGCCGCCGCAGATTGGATTAGCAGTACAGACGCAAAAAAACTGGTTTGACCACTGCGGCTATCACCTGCACTCAGTTTGAAAAGAATATATGGTTCACGAAACCACTATAAGCAGGAGGCTAGCGGCGTCGGTACTTTTATGCCTCCGTATCCTGCCGCTTAGCCACCTTATTTGCCCACCACTATGCGCCTTACCAAACGAGATTTCATTATTATGGGCAGTACGGTGCTGGTCATGTGCGTGCCGCTGGCCCTCGTAGCTACCACGCATCACTTGCTGGGAACGCTACCTTCGTCGGCTTTCGAGTGGAACGCGCTCAAAGCGACGCCCACCAAAGTGGGGGAGAAGCGGCCCGTGTTCGATAGCCCCACCGAGACACTGGAGAATCTGGAGATGCACGTTACCACCCTCAATCCGGGGGAATTTGCCCACCCGCCGCACCAGCACCCGGAGGAGGAGCTAACCATTGTGCGGGAGGGCACGGTGGAGGCGCTGGTGAACGGCGAGCGCCAGCGGCTCGGCCCCGGCTCCGTCATCTTTCAGGCCCCCAATCGGTTGCATACCCTGCAAAACGTGGGCACGACGCGCGTCGTGTACCACGTCGTGAAGTGGCGCTCGGCCAAAACCGGCCCTACCCCCCCCGCCAAGCCCTGAGCCTGGGGGTGGCCGTCACTTCGCCGCGTCGTACAGCCGGGCCATGGCCAGCAGTGGGTTGTGCCCCAGGTAGTCGCGGCACGGCGCGTTGAACTTGGTGTTGGGCTTGCGCTGCAGGTCTTCCGGCTTGCCACCCAGCGGGTGGTAAAATTCCCAGATGGTGCCGGTGCGGGCAAATTGCCGGGCCGAGTCATCCAGGGCTTTTCCCAGGATGAGCCGGGCCGCGTCTTTGCGGCCGTAGCTCAGGCAGGCGCGGGCGGCCCAGTAGGCCATGCTGTTCCAGGCCGGGCCGCGCCACATGCGCAGCTCAAACTTGGGGTCGCGGCGGCCCACCGTGGCGATGGGATGGACCGTTAGAAAAACGGCCGGATTAAGCAGGTAGCTGTCGATGTAGCGGTTGGCCTGCGCCGGGGTGGCCGCGCCGGTTACCAGGGGCCACATGCTTTCGAAGGGCAGGTTGCGCAGGGCGGCATCCTGCACGGCCCAACTGTCATAAAACATGCCGTTGGCGGGCACATACAGCTGGGTTTGAATGAAGACCTGCAAGGCGTGGGCACGCTGGTCGTAGTACGCCGCATCCAGGCCCAGCTGCCGGGCCCATTGCGCGGCCACCCGGTACAGGGCGTACACGTGGCTGGTGGCATCGACGCAGGCCAGCGGGCCCTTGGCTACGTCGTCGAATCGAATGCCCTCATCGACGCCGCTTTCCCATTTCTTGAGCAGGATGTCGTTGTAGAAATAGCCTTCGCCCGCCGCCTTGCGGGTATTCTCAAACCAGGTTAGCTGGCGAATTAAGGCGCTGTAAAACTGCTTGATAACGGCGCTGTCGTGGGTCACGCGCACGTAGTCCTGCACGGCCAGGGGCCAGAGCGGCGGGTGGCCCTGGGTGGTTTTGTTCCAGCGCACCGAATCGTGCTTGGCCAGCCCGCCGGGCATATAGATGGAGCCCGGAATTAGCCCGCTGGGCTCCTGGTTTTTGATGTCGTTCAGCAGCTGGTGCAGGGCGTGCTCGGGGTAGGCGGGCAGCACATCGAGGGTTTCGTGCACTACGTCCCAGTGCCCGAAGGCATTGCCGTAGACGTAGCCGGGGCCGAGGTCTTCCCACTCGTAGTCGAAGGGCGGGGCCGCCGGATGCGTCGCTTGCTGGTGCAGGTGAGCTACATAGGTCAGCATGGGCCGCCACGCCGGCTTACCCACCCGCGCGGCCTCCGCGGCCAGCTGCTCCCAGCTGCCCGGTTTAGCCAGCGAGTGGGTCGGCGGCGCGCTGGCCTGGGCCTCCACTTTGGAAAGGGGGTAGGCAGCCAGGCAAATAAGGGTCAGGCGCGGTAGCCACTGCATAGCGCGCTATTTCTGCTTCTTGGCGAAGTCAGCGGCTGCCGCATTTAGCTGCTTGGCCGACAAGGTACTAGCGCCTTCGTCCAACAGGATGCGGTAGCGAAACGTCACCGCCTCACCCGGCTTAAGCTGGAGGTTTTTGGCCGATTTACCATTCGTGAATACCTTTTCACCCAGCGGGTTAGCGGCAAACAGGCCGTAGCCCCGCGCGTGCCAGAAAGTGGGGTAGTTCGGATTCTGCGGGTGGTCGATAATGGCCACGCTGACTGAGTCGGCGCCCATTTTGCCGTAGGCTTTGCACCACACGCCGCGCGTGCTCCAGGCGTCGTTGCCGCGCTTGCCGGCGCTAGTGAGGTAGGTGCCGTTGGGCACGTGGTCGGTGCCGCCTTTCACCACCGTCACGATGCCTTTGCTGTCGGTAAACTTCTGGTCTTGGTCGTTGGGTATTTGCAGCTCGTGGGCCAGGCGCAGGCCCAGCAGGCCATCCTTAGCATCGGTGAACGTGACGGGCTGCACTGCTTTAAGCGTTGTCACGCGGTCGATGGTGCGGGACCGCGCCGTGCCGCTAAACTCGAAGCGCGTGGTTTCTTCCAGCAGCACCTGGTTTTGCTGGTTGGTCCAGTTGGCGTGGTAGACTAGTAAGCCGATAGGGCCGCTGCTGGTAGAAAGGATGCGGTCGGTTCTAATCCAGCCGTAGTCCTTTTTCTTCTCCTTCGGAATGGCGTAGGAGTTGTTCCAAAAGTCCAGCCCGTTCACGTTCTCGTAGTTAAACCACAGGCCGATGTGGTGCGGGTGGTCGGTGGGGTCGCCGGGCCGGGGGTTCAGCGGAAAGCCCCTGGTGACGACGGTGCCGCTGGCGGCGCGCAGCGGGTAGAGCACCGGCTTTTCGAGCGAGTCGGGGTAGAGAAACGTGGTGAACAGCTGCTGGCCCACAAACACGTCCACTTTGCGGGCCTTGGCGTTGAGCACTACGCGCACGGCTTCGGGCTTTTGGGCGGCGGCGGTCGAAAAGCTGGCTAGCCCTACCAGCAAAGCGGCGCTGGTTACTACAAGATTTTTCATCTGCTACGTGGCTAACCAGTTAGTATTTAAACACTTTGCCGCCTACCATCACCTCCTGCGTTTTCTCGTCAAACGTGGCCTTCTGGCCCGTATGCACGGCGGCGTTGGTCATAATGGTGGCAATGGAGTGGCTGTAGCCGGCCTCGACCGGCGCGTGAGGCTGCTTACGGCTGCGCACGCACTCCATCCAGTTACGGATGTGGTTGGACGTCAGCAAGTCACCGCCCGTGTTGGCCGACACGGCTACCGCCTCGGTCGGCTGGGTCAGGCTAGTTTCGGGCAGCAGAAACGCCGGCATTTTCATGTCGGCCGCGAACTTCTGGGTCAGGCCGCCGCGCGGCGACACGGTGTTGGTGTTCAGGTTCAGCTCGCCGCCGTTGGAGTAGTAGATTTCGGCCGGGTGCTCGTCGCCGTTATCCATGCGCGAGCCAAACGTGACCTGGAAGCCGTTGGCCAGGTCGTTGAGCGGGCCGTAGTCGAACACCGCCGTGATGGTATCCCAGTTGCGGCGGCCGTCTTTCCACATGTAGATGCCGCCGTTGGCCACCACGCTGCGCGGGTGGGGTAGGCCCGTAAACCAGTGCACGGTGTCAATCTGGTGGCTCATCCACTGCCCCGGCAGGCCCGACGAGTAGGGCCAAAACAACCGGAATTCCAGGTATTTGCGGGCGTCGAAGGCCTCGGCGGGGCGGTTCATCAGGTAGCGCTTCCAGTCGGTGTCGGCCTCCTTAAGCAGGGGCACCACGTCGGGGCGGCGCCAGCGGCCGGGCTGGTTCACATTCCAGGTCAGCTCCACCATTTTGAGGTCCCCAAGCTTGCCCGATTTGATGAACTGCTCGGCGGCCATGTAGTTGGTGCCGCTGCGGCGCTGCGAGCCGATTTGCACAATCTGCTTGGAAGCCTTGATGGCCTTGAGGGCGGCCCGGTTGTCGGCCATCGTTTCGGCAAAAGGTTTCTCGCAGTACACGTCGCAGCCGGCCTGCACGGCCTCGATGGCGTGCAGCGCGTGCTGAAAGTCGGCGGTGCTCACGAATACCGCGTCCACCACCTTCTTGTCGTACATCTCCTCGTTGTTGCGGTAGGCCACCACGTCGCGCCCCATCTTCTCCTTCCAGATGGCCGCGCCCTCTTCGCGGCGCTTTTTCCAGATGTCCGACACGCCCACCACCTCAAAGTTGAGTTCTTTGTAGTGGTTCATGAAGCACGGAATGTGCGAGCCCCGGTGGCGGTCCGAAAAGCCCACCACGCCCACCCGCACCCGGTCGTTGGCCCCGATAATGCGTTTGTAGCCTGCTGGCCGACCAGGCCACTTGCGAGAGCATGACGCCCGCGCCGGCCAGGGCTGTTTGCTTGAGAAAAAGACGCCGGGGGTTGGGTTCGGTAGACATGGGTGGGAAAGAGAGGGTAGTGAAGTATCGAGTAGCGTCAGATTAATACGCCTGCCTAACAGACTATTAGGTAAGGAGTCGCAGCAAGCTGCGACTCCGTCGCGGCCCTGTAGAAAGCGGCTAGTGGGTGTAAAGTAGCGGCGGCTATCTCTTAGCAAGGAGAGGAGCGGCGGTATTTATTTTCGCAAACGTTATCGGCAACGTTCCCAGTTGACTGCAAGCAGTATTTATAGGCTAGGATACCGGCCCGCAGGCCACTATCTAGACCGGGTCAGCGGCGCGCGCGTTACCCGCCCGGCTAGATGCATGTCGGTAAGTCCTTCGGAACTAATTGAAGTATTATTGGACGAATAAATTAAAATCCCCAACTCGATTTAGGAAGGTGCACCATACCGACGCATCTTTTTTCAGCTAGTCCCTAGGAAGCTGTTTGAGTTAAATTTGGGGTGTGGAATCTATAGCGCCGCGCAAGCGGTATAGTGCAGGCCTCTCAGCCCGCGATTGGCAGCGGCTGGCGCCGCTGCTACGGGTACGTCGGCGCAGCAAACGGCCGCTAGTAGAAGTAGTCAATGCCGTGCTGTACGTGCTCAAAAACGGGTGCTTGTGGCGCGACCTACCCAGTGATTTCCCGTCCTGGGGCACGGTATACTGGTATTTTACTAAGTGGCAGCGTGAAGGCATCTTGGACGAGCTAAATGCTTGCCTGGATGCAGATTGTTGGGAAAATACCCCCAAAAAGCGCAGTCTACTTGCGTCATAATCGACACGCAAAGCGTCAAAAACGCAGCCACGGCGACCGGAGCGACGGTGGGCTTCGATGCGGGTAAGCTAGTTAAGGGGCGTAGCGGCTGGTGCTGATTGACACGCTGGGCAACGTGCTGGCTAGCCGGGTACTGCCAGCCAACGTGTCGGATGCGGCAGCCGCCATCGCGTTCTGGGACGAGGTAGCTGCCCAACACCCACTGTTGGGTCAGGTGCAAGTCGTGATGGGCGACAACTCGTTTGCCGGACTTTTCGCCGACCATGTGCAGCGGTGCTACGGCTTGCGGTTCGAAAAGCCAGCGCATATTGTGTTGAAAGAGAAGAACTTTTGCATTCATCAAAAGCGCTGGCTCGTGGAGCGCACCCTGGCTTGGCTCAGCGGCAATCGCCGCCTATCGAAGGAATATGACCGCCTCCTGACGCGGGCCAATGCGTGGATAACTTGGGCCAATGTGCGGCGCATCCTTAAATTCTGCTAATTCAAACAGCTTCTTAACGCGAGCCGGAAACGCACTCGCTGCAAACTTTCGGAGCCACTCAGCCCGCGAGGTACTTTCTGAACCCTCTCAAGGTGCACCTTTCTGATTATAATTGAAGCCTTAAACTGTCCAGCATAACTAGACCACCTCCTAGCTAGACCACCTCAACCCTATGCTGACGCCGTTGCTAGATGAAACCCAAATTCTTAGTCTGGCCCTGTGGGGCCTAGGAATTATTGCCTTCGTAGTCCTGGGAGGGCTGGTAGTGATGTTCCTCAATCGGCACTTCACCGTTCGGCTAGTGGGGGTGCTCCTGGCCCTGCTGCTGGGGTGTGCGGCCACGGCCCTCTCTAACTCGCCGCAGGCCGAGACGCCGCTCCTGCTACTCTTCACGCCTTTCCTGCTAGGCCTTGTTATTCTTGTTTTATTTCCTCGTGAACTCCCTGCCTAAAGCCGAGCTAACTGCGCAATATTGCGGCAGCGTAGGAGCTTATAACGTTTAACAATCTCTCTTTCAATTAACGTTATAAACTCAGCATTACTAATTTTCAGTCCGGTTACCAGCGCAACCTCTAGCAGGTAATCGAGGGGGGAAACCACAGTTGAAACGCACTGCCTACCCCCTCCACAGAATGGACCTGAATGCGGCCCTGGTGGAGTTGCATGATTTGCTTGGCCAGGCTCAGCCCAATACCGGAACCGTTGGGGCGGGTGGTGAAAAAAGGAATAAAAATGCTGTCCAGCACGTCAGGGGGAATACCGCTGCCGTTGTCTTTCACCTCAATAATTACCCGTTCCTGTTCATCGGGCCAAGCCAGCAAGCTAATCCGAGGGTTAGGTGTTTGGGTGACTGCCTGCGCCGCATTGAGCATCAGATTAATGAGTACTTGCTCCAGCAAGTGGCCGTCGGCGTGCAGGGTGAGGTGCGCGGGCCGGACGCTGAGAGTGACCTCAATGCCTTGCGTGGCCAGCTGCTCCGCCAGTAGCTGCCGGGTGGCCTGGAGTAATTCCTGCACGTAAAGGGTCGTGCGCTGCGGCGAGGCCAGGGTGCTAAAGTCGCGGTACACTTGGGCGAAGCGCAGTAGCCCTTCGCTGCGCTGCTGGATGATGCGAATGCCAGTGCCCACGTCGTCGAGCAGTTCGGCGGAAGCGCCCTGCTGCCGGGCGCCCTGCACGTGGCGGCCCAGCGAATCGGCCAGCGAGGCAATGGGGGCGACCGAGTTCATAATTTCGTGCGTCATCACGCGCAGCAGTTGCTGCCAGGCGGCGGTCTCGGTGTCAGCCAGGGCCTGGCTCACGTTCTTGAAGGCCAGGAGGGTAAACGCTTCGCCGCGTAGCTTAAACTGGGTGGCCGACACGAGTAGCTGCACCGTTTGGCGGCCTACCGTCAACTTCACCACTACGGGCTGGCCGGGCACCGCCCGGCAGATGGCTTCGTAGAGGACCGGCTGCCGGGCTTGCAGCGCCCGAATGTTTTTCAGGTACGGCAGGTGCAGCGTCTGCTTGAATGCCTCGTTCACCCAGGCCACGCTGCCCGCCGCGTCGTAGGACACGATACCGGTATCGAGCAGCGCCAAGATGGTTTGCAGATACTGAAACTGCCCTTCCTGTTCGGCCCGCAGCTCCCGAAACGTGGCGTTAACTTGGTTGAAGGCCTCGTGTAAGGGCCGCAGCGACGCCGGGACGGACTGCGCGGGGTACTGCCGTGAAAAATCCCGGTACTTGAGGGCCAGTGTAAAGTCGGCTAGAGCCTGCTGGCCGCGCGTCAGGTAGCGGGCCAGGTCCAGAACCAGGAGGAGTAGCAGCCCCAGGGCCCCCAGGGCCAGCCCGTAGGCGTGGTGCTGCGCGGCGTACCCGCCCCCGGCTAGCGCGGCCACCAGCAGTACCAACCGTCCCAGCAGGCGAGCATCCAGGCTATTAAATATCATGTTTGTCGAGCCGACGGTAGAGAGCGGTGCGGGTGAGGCCCAATTCCTTGGCCGCTTTGGTGAGGTTGCCCTGGTGGCGCTCAATGGCCTGCTGAATGGTGTTTTTTTCCACTTCCAGCAACGGCAACGGATGCTCAGCCGCAGTCGCAGCGGGCGCTGCTGCAGCGGAAGTAGCGGCCGATTCGGAGTTCCGAAATGAGAAATCGGCCGGAAGCAATACAGGGCCGGCACCTAGGATAACGGCCCGCTCCACAGCGTGCTGCAGTTCCCGCACGTTGCCGGGCCAAGTGTGCTCCCGGAGCTTGCGCAAGGCAGCGGCACTGAATTCCGGCACAGGTTGCCGGTTGCGGGCGGCGTACACTTGCGCGAAGTGCTGGGCCAGCAGCTGCACGTCGTTATCTCGCTCGCGCAGGGGCGGCAGCGTGATTTCGACCGTATTGAGGCGGTACATCAAGTCCTGGCGAAAGGTGCCGCGGGCCACTAGCGTGTGCAACGGGGCGTTGGTGGCCGACAACAGCCGGATATCCACCGGTACGGGGGCGTTGCTCCCGACGGGCACCACCTGACGGTTTTGCAGGGCCGTGAGCAGCTTGGCTTGCTGCGGCAAGCCAATATTGCCAATCTCATCCAGAAACAAGGTTCCGCCGGTAGCCGCCTCGAACCGGCCCACGCGGCTGGCCTGGGCATCCGTGAACGCGCCCTTAGTGTGCCCGAACAGCTCGCTTTCAAACAACCCCTCGCTGAGGGCGGCCACGTCGGCGGCCACGAAAGGCCGGGCGGCCCGGCGCGACTGCTCGTGCAGGGATTTGGCGACCAACTCCTTACCCGTGCCGTTCTCGCCGAGCAGCAGCACGTTGGCTTCGGTCGGGGCAACCTTTTCAATAATGGTGCGGACTTCCTGCATGGCAACTGACTCTCCGAGTAGAGCAGTAGTCGCGGCCGGCCCGACTATTTTTTTCGGGGTGCCTCCGCTTTTGCTGCCGGGTTTAGGTTGGAGGGCGGCGGCCAGCGTTTGCAGCAGCTGGTCGTTGTGCCAGGGCTTGAGCAGGAAGTCGGTGGCGCCGGCTTTAAGGGCGCGCACAGCAGTGCGCACGTCGCCATAGGCCGTAATCAGGATAACGGCCGTGGTGGGGTTGTGCTCCCGGATGCGGCCCAGCCAGTAGAAGCCCTCAGATCG